>NZ_JBHXNU010000017.1:46580-106759 GCF_042719255.1 Rhodococcus sp. NPDC058532 | reverse complement strand
CACGCCAGTCGATGAGGTGTGCCCGCAGTGCGGTGACGGTCGACAATCGCAACCCCGCACCGACCCGTGAGCCGCACCGGTGGATTCAGGTCAGACTGACCGAATCCCACATTCGGTCGGAGGGGGCGGCGGGGGTGGGGGCGGGGGCGGGGGCGGGGGCTACGTGATCGTGGCCAGCGAGGCGAGGGTGGCGGAGCAGGCGTCCGCGACCTCGGCGCCCTTTTTGTCGAAGTGGGCGGTGAAGAAGTCGGCGTGGTCGGTGTGCTCGTGGAAGTGGTGCGGGGTGAGCACCGCGGAGAACACCGGCACGTTGGTGTCGAGTTGCACCCGCATCAGGCCGTCGATCACGGCGGACGCGACGAAGTCGTGCCGGTAGATGCCGCCGTCGACGACGAGTCCCGCGGCGACGACGGCGTCGACGCGTCCAGTGCTGGCCAACCTCTTGGCGTGCAGCGGAATCTCGAACGCGCCGGGCGTCTCGAAGAACTCGATATCGGTGGGGTCGTGTCCGAGCTCGCGCCAGCGGGCGGCGAATGCATCCCGCGCGTGGTCGACGATGGACCGGTGCCAGGTGGCCTGAACGAAGGCGATGGTCATGCGCCGATGCTAGTCCCGGACGCCCGAACCGCCGCCGAGCGGACGTGCCGACCCGACCTAACCTACGGTACCGTAGGTTTTATGACGAAGCCGGACGTGACCCTCGAGAACTCCGACGCCGTGTACGACTTCTACCTCGCGCACCGGCAGAACCGGCTGCTCGCGAAGGCGGCGTACGCGACGCTGGCCGCGAAGTTTCGCCCACGGGTGCGGTTCGCGGAGGGTGCCCGCGAGACGATCGCGGCGCTGGTCCGGGACGGTGTCAGCGTGGTGTTGTCGGCGAACCACCTGTCCGAGTCGGATCCGTACACGGTGGCGGGGGCGGCCTGGCGCAGCCCGCTGCGGTCGGTGATCGGCCGGACCAGGGTGCTGGCCAAGGACGAATTGTTCGCCGACCGGGCGCTGCGCGACCGGATCGACCTGATGGGCTCGATCCCGGTGTTCCGGGGCCGCAACCACGGCATGCGGGCGGTCAACGCCGCGGGCCAGCGGATGATGGACGTGTGCGCCGAGCGCATGCGCCGCGGCGACAGCCTGGCGATCTTCCCGGAGGGCACCTGCAACGAGGGCGACCCGAGGCGGCTGCAGGCCGTCGGCAGCGGCGTCGGGCACATCACCAGCCGGGCGATCCGGCTTGGGGTCACGCCCGCGCTCCTGCACATGGGCATCAGCTACGGCGGGTCCGGTGGCCCGGCCACCCGCGGCGCGAGCGTCTACTTCGGCACCCCGATCACCGAGGTTCCCGACAAGCCCGCGGCGATCGCCCGACTCGTCCGTGATCGCCTGCAGGAGGCCGTCGACGGCGCGGTCGCCCGCTACTGAGTCGTCGGTAGACTGTCGCCGACCCGTCTGGAGGACGAAAATGCAGCAAGTGGATGTGAACGCGCTGGCGGAGGAGCTCGCCGCAGGCGCCGCGCTGATCGACGTGCGCGAGGCCGACGAGTACGCGCGGGCGCGGGTCCCCGGCGCGGTGCTCGTCCCGCTCAGCGAGTTCACGGCCCGTCTGGACGAGATCCCAGCCGCGGACCCGGTGTACGTGATCTGTGCGATGGGTGGCCGGAGCGCGCAGGCGGCGCAGTATCTGGGCGCGACGGGTATCAACGCCGTCAACGTCGCGGGTGGCACCGAGGCGTGGATCGCGTCGGGACGTCCGGTCGAGAGCGGCTCCTGAGCGGTCGGTGACGTGACCGACGGTCAGCGCCACAACCGGTCGTAGGCCTCGATCTCGGCGGCGCGCGCGGCCCGACGCTTGTCGTTGTCGAGGTCCATCGGCAGGCCGTTTTTCTGCAGCCGCCGTGCCCGGTTCTGGTGGATGTAGACCACCGAGTAGAAGACCGCGAGCGACATGCCGAGCAGCACCATCGAGGCGCGCAGCCACAGCGGCCCCGGGAAGAGCAGGAACATCGCGTACAGCGGGAGGAACGGAACCTGCTGCCGCAGCAGGTGACGCACCACGTAGCGGTCGCCGGTGAGGTCGTTGCGTACCCAGTCGTTCATCGAGGCGGGAAGCTTCGCGCCGAACGCATACGCGATCCACTGCAGCGGGTTGGGTGTGGTGGTGCCCATCATGCCTGTGCTCACTTCTCCAGTGCCCCGGCAGCCAGCGCCGCCGTGTTGATGCCGGTGAGGACTCGGTGCAGTTCCTCAAGTTGGGGTAGCCCGACGCCGAGGGCGGCGACCACGGCAGGGGGGATCCGCTCCGCATCGGCGCGCAGCGCGCGACCGGCGTCGGTCAGGTCGACGACGAGCGCGCGTTCGTCCTCCGCGCTGCGGGTGCGGGTGATCAACCCGGACGCCTCGAGGCGCTTAAGAAGCGGCGATAGCGTCGCCGAATCCAGTTGCAGCGCAGCGCCGATCGACTTCACGGACATCGGCGCGTCGCCCCACAGCGCGAGCATCACGAGATACTGCGGGTGGGTGAGGCCCATCGGCTCGAGCAGTGGCCGGTACACCGACAGCACGGCGCGGTTTGCCACGGCCAGCGCGAAGCAGACCTGGCGGTCGAGGGCGAGGGGGTCGTCGGCCGTCACAATCCGAAGCGTACACGATTAAGTAGCGCACAATCTAATGCCCCGCGCGATGCGTTGAATGGGGGTTCATGTGCGAGATTGCGCCGCCAGATGCCGAATGAACCCCCGTTCAATGCTTCGGAGGGCGGGTCAGAGGAGGCGTGCGACCGGCGTCGTCGGGTCGAGGTGGACGCCGAGGCGCTGCAGGTTGCCGTCGAGGACCTGCCAGATGGACGCGGTGAGGAAGGCGGCGAGCTGGTCGGCGTCCACCGCGGGGTCGGGGTTGGACAGCCAGCGGTTGACGCTGACGTCGACCAGCCCGGTCAGGCCGAACGCGAGGGTCTCGGACAGGGCGGTGTCGGCGTCCGCGGACCGGAGCATCGACTCGAGGAGCCGGGATAGTTGCAGCGCGATCGCCGTCTTGGTGCCGGTGACCGCGCGCGAGCCGGTGGTGCGCCTGCTCGGTGAGCCGGTGCCGAGGAACTGGTGCAGCCGCGGCGATCCGACGATCCAGCGCAGATAGTTGTCCACCGCGCCGGCGATGGCCTCCTCGATGGTGCCCTCGGGGGCGAAGGTCGGCGTGACGTGCGTCATCAGCCGGTCCAGGATCCGGGCCCGCAGCTGTTCGTCGAGGTCGCCGCGGTCCTTGAAGATTCGGTACACCACCGACCTGGGCAGGTTGGCCCGCGCGGCGATCTGCGCGACCCCGATGTCCGGCCCGTCCTCGGCGATCGCCTCGATCGCGGCCTCGAGGATGAGGTCGCGTCGCTCGGCCTTGTGTCCGTCCCAGCGGGTGGACCGGCCGTCTCCGGGGGCGGTGGCGTCGGTGGTCGTCGGCATCGCCGCAACCATACCCACGGAAACGATTGACTGGACACCGTGTCTCACCTACCTTGTGCTGGACAGCGTGTCACACACAACTTCCGCCTCCAGGAGTGCAGATGAGTAACCGGGTGTTCGTCGTCGGGGTCGGGATGACGAAGTTCGAGAAGCCGGGGGCCCGCGAGTGGGACTACCCGGACATGGCCCGCGAGGCCGGAACCAAGGCGCTCGAGGATGCGGGCATCGACTACCGCCTGATCGAGCAGGCGTACGCCGGCTACGTGTACGGCGAGTCCACCTCCGGTCAGCGCGCGATCTACGAGCTGGGCCTGACCGGTCTCCCGATCGTCAACGTCAACAACAACTGCTCCACCGGCTCGGCGGCCCTGTTCCTCGCCGCTCAGGCGATCCGCGGCGGGCTCGCCGACGCGACACTGGCGCTCGGCTTCGAGAAGATGCAGTCGGGTTCGCTGGGCACCACCTACGACGACCGCGAGCAGCCGATGATGCGGCACCTGCTCGCCCTCGCCGAACTCCAGGAGTTCGCGATGCCGCCCGCCCCGTACATGTTCGGTGCGGCGGGCAAGGAACACATGGAGCGCTACGGCACCACAGCCGAGCAGTTCGCCAAGATCGGTGTCAAGAACCACAAGCACTCGACCAACAACCCGTACGCCCAGTTCCAGCAGGAATACACGCTCGACGAGATCCTCGCGTCGAAGCCGATCTACGGGCCGCTGACCAAGCTGCAATGCTCCCCGACGTCCGACGGGTCCGGCGCGGTGATTCTCGCCAGCGAGCGGTTCGTCGATCAGCACGGCCTCGCCGACCGGGCGGTCGAGATCGTCGGGCAGGCGATGGTCACCGACCTCGAATCCACGTTCGCCGACAAGAGTGCCATCAGCCTCGTCGGCGCCGACATGACCCGCACCGCCGCCCGAAAAGTGTACGAGCAGGCCGGGATCGGGCCAGACGACATCGACGTCATCGAGCTGCACGACTGCTTCTCCACCAACGAGTTGCTCACCTACGAGGCGCTCGGACTGTGCGCCGAGGGGGAGGGCGGCAAGCTCGTCGACGCAGGCGACACCACCTACGGCGGCCGATGGGTGGTCAACCCGTCCGGCGGCCTCATCTCCAAGGGACACCCGCTCGGCGCCACCGGACTCGCCCAGTGCAGCGAGCTGACCTGGCAGCTGCGCGGCGACGCCGATGCCCGGCAGGTCGACGGCGCCCGGGTCGCGTTGCAGCACAACATCGGACTCGGCGGCGCCGTCGTCGTCTCCGCCTACCGCCCCGCCAACCGCTGAATCCTCTTCCACCACTACAGCAAGGAGTTCGTCATGGCTTCCGTCTCCGTCTCCGCCTCCCTGCCCGCCGCCCCCGACAAGACCTGGGACGCCCTCTCCGATCTGTCCCGCTGGGAGGAGTGGCTGACCATCCACCAGGGCTGGAAGAGTGACCTGCCGACCGAGGTCGCGCTCGGGGTCCGCTTCACCGAGGTCGTCTCGGTGATGGGCATGGCCAACAAGATTGAGTGGACCGTCACCGAAGTCGACGCGCCCAACCTGGTCCGCATCGCAGGCACCGGCATGGCCGGGGTCACCGTCGAGTTCACGCTTCGCGTGGAGCCGGAGGGCTCCGGATCGAAGGCCAGCGTGGATGCGAGCTTCAAGGGCACCATGATCGTCGGGCCGATCGGCAAGGCCGTCGCCAAGAACGCCGCCGCGGACCTCGAGACGTCGCTGGCGAAGTTTGCCGAAATGGTCGGCTGATGAGCGCGCCCACAGTCGAGTTCGACTCGTCGAGCCTCGGGGAGTGGACCGAGGCGCAGACGTTCGACGTCACCGCGCAGCGGATCGCCGAGTACGCCGCGGCAACCAACGACCCGATCGAGCGGCACCTGCGCGGCGAGATCGCGCCGCCGGTGTTCGCGGTGGTCCCGGCGTTCACGTCGATGGCACCGGCCGCGCTCGCGGTGGCCCCGGTGGAACTGCTGATGAAGCTCGTGCACGGGGAGCAGGACTTCCACTTCCATCGACCGATCCTGCCGGGGGACAGACTCGTCACCCGAGCCAAGCCGGTCGGGTTCACCGGGCGCGACAACGGCTCCACCGTCGTCGTGTACGTCGAAACCCGCACCGACGGAGGTGAACTCGTCAACGAACAGTGGATGACGGCGTTCTTCCGGAAGGTCGACGCCGGACCCGGTCTCGGGGAACAGGCACCCGGCCACCGGTTCGACGAGGCGCTGCGCGCGACCGACCCAATCGCGGAGATCGCGCAGCACATCGACAAGGACCAGACCTTCCGGTACTCGCCAGCGTCCGGTGACCCGATGCCGATCCACCTCGATGACGAGATCGCCAAGATGTCCGGGCTTCCCGGCATCATCAACCACGGCCTGTGCACGATGGCATTCACGTCCTGGGCGGCGGTCACCGAGTTCGCGGACGGACGCACCGAACGGCTGAGGCGGCTCGCGGTGCGGTTCGCGAAACCGGTTCTGCCGGAACAGGACATCACCACCCGATTCTGGGCTGTGAGTCCTTCTGGCCCCATGGCGGGCCAAAAGGACTCACAGGCGTATGCCTACGAGACGACGGTCGGGGACGATCTCGTCCTCAAGGACGGGCTCGCCGTCATTGCCGACGCCTGACGGCTGACGCATCCGCATCACACACACGACTTTCGAGGAGAACGGTACTGATGGGAACCCTGGACGGACGCGTCGCGATCATCACCGGCGCGGGCCGCGGCATCGGCCGCGAGCACGCCCTGCTCTTCGCGAGGGAGGGTGCCGCGGTCGTCGTCAACGACCTGGGCGGCGCCAACGACGGCACCGGCGCCGACACCGGACCGGCGCAGCAGGTTGTCGACGAGATCGTCGCCGCGGGCGGGCGGGCCGTCGCCAACACCGACAACATCGCCGACTGGGCGGGCGCCAAGGCCCTCGTCGACCAGGCGGTCGCCGAGTTCGGCGGGCTCGACATCCTGGTCAACAACGCGGGAATCCTGCGCGACGCGTTCATCGCCGGCATGGAGGAGTCCCAGTGGGACGCCGTCATCGCCGTCCACCTCAAGGGACACGCCGCGACCCTGCATCATGCCGCCGCGTACTGGAAGGACCGGGCCAAGGCGGGCGATCCGGTGCAGGCGGCGGTCGTCAACACCGCGTCCGCGTCCGGCACCTTCATGCCGAACGCCGGGCAGGCCAACTACGGCGCCGCGAAGGCCGGGATCGCCGCGATGACCCTGGTCGCCGCCGACGAACTCGAGCGGTACGGGGTGCGTGTCAACGCGATCGCGCCGATCGCCCGGACCCGGCTCACCCTCGCCACCCCCGGCATGGGGGCGCTGTTCGCCGCCGAGGTCCCGGAGGGCGAATTCGACGCCTTCGCGCCATCGAACATCTCCCCGCTGGTTGCCCGCCTTGCGGCGGCCGACTGCAAGCTGACCGGCAAGGTGTTCGCGGTGCAGGGCGGGGCGATCACCGAACTCGTCAACTGGTCCGGCGGCGAGACCATCGAATCCGAGGGGCCGTGGGGCATCGACGATCTCGCGGACCGGCTCGGTTGATCGCGATGGCGCACAACAGCTACGAGCTCGGTGTCGGGCTGAGCGAGGAACACGCCGCCCTCGCCGAATCGGTGCGGGCGTTCGCGGAGCGGACGATCACCGCCGAGCAGGTCCGCGCCGCCGTGGAAGCCAAGACGGAGAGCAAGTTCCCGGAATTCTGGGCGGCCCTGGTGGCGCAGGACCTACTCGGGCTCGCGGTTCCGGAGGCGGAGGGCGGACAGGGCGCGGGTTTGCTCGGTCTGGCTGTGGCGCTGGAGGCATTGGGGCGCACCGTTTCTCCCGGACCGTTCGTGCCGACCGCGCTCGCTGCGGCGGTGCTCGCCGCGGACGGCGGAGCGGCGGCCCGGCATCTCCTCCCCGGCCTGCTCGACGGGACCGGGACCGCGGCGCTGGCACTGGGCGGCGACTTCCGGCTCGACGGAGACCGCCGACTCACCGGGTCCGCTGACGCGGTACCCGGCGCCGAGCACGCCGACGTGCTGTTGCTCCCCGTCGACGTGGACGGTGAATCCCGATGGCTTGCCGTCGATTCCGATGCGGTCACCGCGACCGCGCAGGACGGACTCGATGTGCTGCGCGGGTCGGCCCGGATCGAGGCGCTCGGACGGGTTGTTGCGGCGGACCGGGCCATCGGACTCGAGGACCGCCGCGTCCGGTCCATCGCGTCGGTGGTGCTGGCCGCCGAGGCGGTCGGGGTGATCTCCTGGTGCGTGTCCACCGCCGCCGAGTACGCGCAGACCCGGGTCCAGTTCGGGCGCCCGATCGGGCAGTTCCAGGGCGTCAAGCACCGCTGCGCGTACATGGGTGTCGCGCTGGAGAAGGCCCGCGCGGCACTGTGGGACGCCGCATCCGCACTTGACAAGGGCGACGACACCGCCGATTTCGCGGCCGACGTCGCTGCGGTGATCGTGCCCGACGCTGCCGTGCAGGTCGCCCAGGACTGCATCCAGGTGCACGGCGGCATCGGATTCACCTGGGAACACGACGCCCACCTGTACTACCGGCGGGCCCTGTCCATCCGCGCCGTCCTTGGCACCCGCGAGGATCGGGTGGAGCGGCTCGCCGTCCAGGCGCTCGCCGGGACCACCCGGGTGTCCGAACTGGAGTTGCCGGAGGAGGCGGAGCGGATCCGCGCGACGGTCCGCGCCGACCTCGCCCCGATCGCCGCGATCGACGACGAGGACGACCAGCTGATCGCGCTCGGCGACGGGGGCTGGGTGCAGCCGCACCTGCCGAGGCCGTACGGCCGCGGGGCCGGACCGCTCGAGCAGATCGTCATCGCACAGGAGATCAAGTCGTCGGGCATCGCGATGCCGCAGCTGCTGATGGGCGGCTGGGCGGTGTCCGCGCTCGTCGGGCATGGTGATGAGCGGCAGAAGCGGGACCTGGTGGTGCCGACGCTGCGCGGCGACCTGGTGTGGTGCCAGCTGTTCTCCGAGCCCGGCGCAGGCTCCGACCTGGCGTCGCTGACCACCAAGGCCGTCCGGGTGGACGGCGGCTGGAAGGTCACTGGGCAGAAGATCTGGACGACGGTCGCGCAGTTCGCGGACTGGGCGATGCTCATCGCCCGCACCGACCCGGACCGGCCGAAGCACGAGGGCATCACCTACTTCGTGCTGGACATGTCCACCCCGGGGGTGACGGTTCGGCCGCTGCGGGAGATGACCGGGTCCGCCCTGTTTAACCAGGTGTTCCTCGATGACGTGTTCGTTCCGGACGAGAACGTCGTCGGGGAGGTGAACGACGGCTGGCACGTCGCAAGGACCACCCTCGCCGGGGAGCGGGTTGCCCTCAGCCAGAAGATGGAGGCGTACGCCAGCGATGCCGACCTGACGGCCTTCGTGCGGGGTCGCGATCTCGGCCCGGTCGGTCGATACCGGTTCGGGGAGCTGATCGCCGAGAGTCAGGCGATCGACCTGATCGGTTCCCGGGTGGTGCTCGGCCAGCTGTCCGGGTCGGACGTGAGCACCACCTCGTCGGTCGGCAAGCTGCTCGCGATGGGGCTGGGGCAGTCGATCTCGGAGTTCGTGGTCGCCGAACTGGGGGCGGCCGGTGCCGTCGCGGTGTCCGGGCAGCCCAGCGACAAGGCGATGGAACAGTTGCTTGCCGGTCGCGCGACCACGATCTACGGCGGCACCACCGAGGTGCAGCTGAACGTGATCGGGGAGCGGATGCTCGGCCTGCCGCGGGACTGAGTCCGGCCGGGAGAGTGTTCTTCCCTTCCCTCCTCAAGTGAGTGATACTGACAGTGACACACACTTGAGGAGGGCGGCCCGGTGGACCAGCAGACGCAGTACGACGCGGTGATCGTGGGGGCGGGATTCGGGGGCATGGGCGCGGCGATCGCGCTGAACCGACTCGGCATGACCAACCTCGCCATCCTCGACAGGGAGGACGACCTCGGCGGCACCTGGCATGTCAACCGCTACCCCGGGTTGGCCGTCGACATCGCGTCCGTCACCTACTCGTACTCGTTCGAACCCAACCCGCACTGGTCGCGGCTGTTCGCGCCGGGCGCCGAACTGAAGAAGTACGCCGACCACGTCGCCGACAAGTACGACCTGCGTCGCTACATGCGGTTCGGTGCGGTGGTCTCCGGTGCCCGCTGGGACGACGATGCGCGGCACTGGGTGGTCTCGATCGACGGGCAGGAACCGGTCACGGGCCGCTACCTGCTGACCGCGACCGGCTTTCTGTCCCAGCCGCACCTGCCGGACATCGACGGCATCGACTCCTTCGCTGGCACGATCCTGCACACCACCGCCTGGGACGATTCCGTCGACCTCGCGGGCGCGCGGGCGGCGATCATCGGCACCGGCGCGACCGCGGTCCAACTGATCCCGGAGGTGGCGCGCACGGCCGCCGAGCTGACCGTGTATCAGCGCACCCCGATCTGGGTGGTGCCGAAGCTGGACCTGCCCATTCCCGGTCCGGTGCAACGCCTGTTTGCGAAGGTCCCGCTCACCCAGCGGGCCGCCCGCACGGTGAGTGACGGGCTGCTCGAGGGGCTGATGGTCACCGCGGTCCTGCACTACCGGCAGGCGAAGGTGCTGAACAAGATCGCGGCGGCGGCGTCGCGGCTGTTCCTGCGCACCCAGGTGCCGGACCCGCGGCTGCGGGCCGAGTTGACCCCCGACTACGACTTCGGCTGCAAGCGGCCGACGTTCTCCAACAGCTACTTCCGCACCTTCACCAAGGGGAACGTGCGGCTCGAGACCGCAACCATCGACCGGATCGAGGCGGACGGCATCGTCACCGCCGATGGCCGAACAACCCCGATCGATACCCTGATCCTGGCGACCGGCTTCAACCTGTGGGATGTGAACTTCCCGGCCATTGAGGTGATCGGACGGGGCGAGCGGAACCTTGGAAAGTGGTGGCGGGACAACCGCTTCCAGGCCTACGAGGGAGTTTCGGTGCCGAAGTTCCCGAACTTCCTCACCCTCGCCAGCCCGTACTCGTACAGCGGCCTGTCCTACTTCACCACCATCGAGTCGCAGATGGCGCACATGACGCGGCTGTTCACCGAGATGCAGCGGCGCGGCGCCGACGTGTTTGAGGTGACCGAAGACGCCAACACCCGCTTCCTGGACCGGATGACGGAGAACCTCGACGGGTCCGTCTTCTATGCGGGCAGCTGCGCCACCTCGCGGAGCTACTACTTCAACCAGCACGGCGAGGCGGCGTTGCTGCGGCCGACATCGACCGCGAACGCGTTCCGGGAAGCGGAGCGGTTCCCGCTGGGCGACTACCGGATGGAGGCTGGGCCTGCGTACCGTTGACGGCGCCGCCGTCGACCGCCCGAAGGACCGCCATGACCACCATCCACCCGTCCGCGAGCGACGAGAGCTTCGCCGAACTGGGGCGGGATCCGTTCTTCGAGGTGGTCGTCGACCTGATCGCCGACTACCTCGCCGACGCGTTCGATGATCCCGCGGGTGGGGAGGTGGACCGGTGGACGCTCAGTGCCCTGCCCGCGACCAACCGGACCCCGGAGCGGGAACGGCTGTTCACCCTCAATGTCGGGCCGATGCAGGTGCTGTACGTGGAGCGGTTCCTTGAGGGTGACGACATCGTCGACTACCGGGTCGCGCTGTACGTGTCCCGGTCCGCGCTGATTGCGACAATCGGTTGTGCGGCAGAGGATCTCGTGCTCCGCTATCCGCTGCTGCGGTTTGCGGGGACCGGCCTGGCGTCCGCGGGCGGGGACGGCCTGGTGATCGACTGGTTCGTCTCCGACGAGGGTGCCGACGACCAGTTCTTCGCCCTTCCGCTTGCCGAGTCGATCCGCCCGCTCGCGCAGCACCTCGCGGCCCAGGGTCGCGGCCCGTACGCGCAGTTCCACAACCGCGCGTTCGCGTCGCACGTGCTCGGCCGGGTGGGCACCGATGCCTGATCCGCTGTCGGACGACCCGCTCCTGAGTGGCCCGCGACCGCTGCGGCTGCCGCGCGTCCTGCGGGACGAGGGGGACGCCGCCGCCGTCGACGTGCTGCGCGAGTACTTCACCCGCGCCGTCGTCAAGACCGGTTACCTGCGGCCCGGTGCGCTGTGGGACGGCTGGGACCCGAGTGGACGCCGTGCCGCCGACCGCGACGTGTTCACCGCCGACGATCTGGTCGCCGCCACCCTGCTGTCGGTGCAGGTGCCGGCGCAGGGTGCACTGGAACTGTTGGGGGACAGGCGGTCCGAGTTCGCCGACCTGCTTTCGGTGATCGGGCCGGACCGGGACCTCGTAGCCGAGTCCGAGGTGCTCACCCCGGACTCGGCGCAGTGGCGGCTTGAGACCGCGTTGACCGGGATCCACGGCATCGGCCGCACCATCGCGTCGAAGCTGATCGCCAGGAAGCGACCCCGCCTGCACCCGATCTACGACGACGTCGTCGGCCGGGAACTCGGCACCCGCACCGAACACCTGGAAACGGTGCGGTCGGCGTTGCGGGCGGACGACGGCGCACTGCACCGTCGGCTGGTCGGCCTGCGGGTGGCCGCGGGACTCGACGACGCGGTGTCGGCGCTCCGGATCCTCGAGGTGCTGGCCTGGATGCAGGGCAAGAAGTACGTTCCCCTTACCGGGTGAGATCGACCGGCATCCGGCAGCGCGTCGTGCCCGGGTCGCGGGCCCCGGCGGGTGTTGGATGGGTACATGTCGACGACAGGTCACCCGACACCCGCAGGCGTCGTGCCCGACGCCGTCCACGACGCCCTCGACGTGCGGGGATGGACGGTTCGTGCGGCGTCGATCCGCGGCACCGGGCACCGGTCCGACCGGACGCCGCGGCAGGACGCCTACGCGGTGCGGCACGGGAACGGCAGGATCGTGGCGGTCGTGTGCGACGGGCTCGGGGCGATGGAGTTCTCGCACCGGGCGGCCGAGGTGGCGAGCGCGACGCTCGCCGACCACCTGCTGACCGCGGATCTGGAGGTGTCGGGGGACTGGACGGCGCACCTGCGGGTCGCGTCGCTTGCGGTGACGCGGGCCGCCGGTGCGCTGCTCGGCAACCGGGCGCCCCGCTTCGACGACGTCGCCGACCTGATGGCGACCACCGTCACCGCGCTCGTCGTCGAGGATGTCGAGGCGCCGGGCCGGTGGCTCGCGCACACCGCCACCGTCGGGGACAGCAGCGCGTGGTGGCGGCGCACCCGCTCCGGTGCGCTCGGGTTCGAGCCGTGGCTGTTGATGTCGGGTGGGCGCCTGACGCGCCGCGAGATCGCCACCTCCCGGACGTTGGCGTTGCCGCTGCCCGATGACGCCGTCGTCACCGGAACCAGCTATGAGATCGGTCGCGAGGAGCTGCTGATGGTGTGCAGCGACGGGGTCGCCGACGCCTTCGAGGACGGCGGCAGCGCCGTCGCCGCCGCCTTCGCCACCGGCTGGACCAACCCGCCCCGGCTGACCGACCTCGCCGACCGGATCGCGTTCGAATCGTCCGCCGACGACCGCACCGCCGTCGCGGTGTGGACGCCCCGCTGACCGACCGGGCGGTTGTCGGGGCATCGGTCGAGAGGCGCTGACGGTAACCGCCCGTTCGGCGTCGATGCTGGCCGGGCCACCCCGGTCACGAGGCCGGTCTGCCTTCTGCCGCCATTCCGGTGACCCGGTCGGACCAGTCCCGAATGCGGGCGAATCGCCGACGCGCGGATCTGGCCCGCGCGCCGCCCTGGTGGGCATGCGCAGCGAAGAGTTCACGAAGGATGCTGCGGTACATGACCTCGCGGATCGTCCATCCCGGCATGCGCAGAGGGGTATCGGCACGCAGTTGGGCGACGATCAGCACGGGCGGCGCCACGAGCGCGACGCAGAGGGCGACCGCGATCATGCTGACCCCGCCCCTCTGGAACGACACGGCTATCACGCCGAGGACGATGAACACGTAGGTGAGCGCTCCCACGATCGCTGACGCGGCGGCGTCGTCGAAGCGTCGGGCCACGAACGATCGGGCCGTCGACACGAAGGTGAAGGCGGCGAGCACCACGGAGAACAGTCCGAGTCCGGGTACCGCGATGAGGGTGGGCCACCAGTCGACCGACCGACCCGCGCTGTCGAGGACGGCCAGGCACGCGAAAAGCGGCAGTGCGGTGACGACCGCCGCCGAGAGGAGATCGGCCGTCACCCGGGCGCGGAGGTGCGACGTGGCGTCGGGTCGGGGGCAGCGCCACCGGGCGGCGACGCGCTCGAGGGCACGGATCCTCCTGTTCCGTGCAATGCGGGGGATCTGGCGCTGCACCGGCATGTCGTTCCCGATGAGCAGCGCGGTGTCGTTGCCGAGGACCGCGATGAACACGGCGCAGCCGAGCAGGATGAGCGCGTCGATGACGCCACGGTTGGGGACGTCGTGGAACGTACTGGCCAGCCCGGTGAGCAGCGCCAGGGCTCCCGTTAACGAACCGCAGAGCGCGAGATACCGGCGCCGAGTATGCGCGAGCGCCTCGCTGATCTCGGCGGAGCGGGTCGCCCACACCAGCACGTTGAGCGCGATCACGATTGACGCCAGGACCGCGAGCAGGTCGGCACCGGCGCCCGGATCGATGGTCACGGGGAAGGTGGGACCGGGTTGCGGATCGTCGGTCGAGGACAGCCAGCCGCTGATCGACAGGATCGCGACGAGCAGCGCGTAGATGACGGTCGTGACGGCAATCTGCCTGGCGACGCCAAACCAGAATCGTGTGTGCCTGGCAGTGACATCGCGGGCGAGGGTGACCTCGCTGGGGTCGTCGATCACGGTTCTCCTGGGTGGTGGGTCTCGGATGCTCAGCGGTGTGACGCTGGCCCCGCCACCGTGTCGCTGATCGCCAGCGTAGTGAGCCGGGCGCCGAGGCCCGCGGCACTCGAGAGGCTCGTTGAGTGAACCCACATTCGTGTCGGTGGGTCTCGCTAAAATTCGAACATGCCTTCGACAGTCGGTGTGGGGGATGGGGACCGGGTGGCATGCCACCTGGCCGCCCTCGACGCCGCCGTCGAGGGTCTGCTCACCGACTCGCTGACGGGGCTGGCCGAGGCCGAGGTGGTCGAGGCGCTGCAGCGGATGGAAGCGTCGCTGCGGAAGGCGTCCGCGGTCGGACACCGGTTGATCGTGGAATCCGTCGAACGATCCATTCCGGGGAACCTCGCCTGCCGGTCCGTTGGCGACTTCCTCACCTCCACGCTGCGGATCTCCGGTGTGGACGCGGCGCGGCGAGTCAAGGGTGCAACCAAGGTCGGCACCTGGAACACCATCAGCGGTGACGGGATGGAACCGGTGCTGCCTGCGACCGCGGCCGCGGTGCGCGCCGGCGCGGTGGGGCCGGATCACGTCGCCGCGATCGCCAGGACCATCCGCCGGATCCCGGCAGGCACCGGCGCCGACGAGATCGCCGTCGCGGAGACGATCCTCGCGGACGCCGCCCGGTCCACCACGCCGGAGGACGTCACCAAGATCGGCATCCACCTGCTCGCGCATCTCAACCCCGACGGCAGCGCGCCGGACGAGAGGGAACGCAGGCGCCGCCGCGGCATCCGGATCGGGAGGCAGGGGACGGACTTGCTGAGCCCGATCTCCGGGATGCTCGACCCGGAACTGCGTGCCCTGCTCGACCCGGTGCTGGCGAAGCTGGCCCGGCCGGGAATGAACAATCCCGGCGATCCCGAATCGCCGTCCGGCGACGTCGACTCCGCGACTCTGGACCGGACGGCGCTCGCGCGGGCCGCGGCCCGCGACGCCCGGACCGCGGCGCAGCGGAATCATGACGGGTTGAAGGTGGCCCTGCGGAGTCTGCTGTCGTCGGGTGCGCTTGGCAGCCATCGTGGGTTGCCGGTCACCGCGATCGTCACGATGACGCTGACACAGTTGGAGGGGGCGTCCGGTGTCGCGACGACGGCGTCCGGGGGGATCGTCCCGATCGGGGATGCGCTCCGGATGGCCGAGCGGGCGCATCCCGTTCTTGTGGTGTTCGATCATCGTGGTCGGCCCCTGCATCTCGGTCGCAGTCGGCGGTTGGCGTCGGCGGATCAGCGGCTCGCGTTGATTGCGGCGTCGCGTGGGTGTACCCGGCCGGGGTGTGATGCGCCTGCGACGTTGACTGCCGTGCATCACATCACGGAGTGGAAGGACGACGGCGGCACCGATATCACCAACGAGGACCTGGCCTGCGATGCCTGTCATGCGTTGGTGCATGACGGTCCGGGTGGGTGGGGGACCGAGGTCGCTGGTGTGGGGTCGGCGCATCCGGGTCGGACGGTGTGGATTGCGCCGCCGCATATCGATCCGGAGCGGCGGCCTCGGGTCAATCATCGGCATCATCTGGGGGAACTCGTTGCGGGAACGCTCGCCCGCTATCGGGCGCGGCGGGCCGCCGAGCTGCATCGCTGGCGTGAGCAGCGCGGCGGGACCGACAGCGGCGAGGACGTTCCCTGACCGGATCGGGCCGGGTCAGTACGCGGAGTCGGCTCCGTACTCGGCCTGCGCATAGGTGTACCCCTCGTACACCAGCTGGTCGATCAGACCCGACCTCGAGAACGACGTGTACTCGAGGTACTGCTTCGCGGACCGTGCGGCCTGCTCGTTCCAGTCCGCGTCCACGCTATCCGCGGCAAACGTCGCGTCCTCGGTCGAGAAGCCCTCGTACTCGAGCTGCTCGATCAAACCTCTGTGGGAGAAGGCGGAGTAGTCGAGGTACTGCTCGGCGGACCGGACTGCGTTCCGCTGGCTGGAACTGACCTGCGGCTTTGCCGCGGGTGCAGGCGCAGGTGCGGGTGCTGGCGCGACCGGCGCAGCCGATACGGCGGCCGCGGCCGGGGTGGCCGCAGCGGGGGCGGCAGCTGCGGCGGGCACGGCGGGCGGCGCGGGCCGGGTTGTGCTCGGGACAGCCGACTCGCTGCTGACCGCTGCCGCGGTCGCGGTGCCCTCCTTCTCCTTGTCGGCGTCGCCGAGGGCGCCTGCGAGACCGAAGACGAGGATGACGGCGCCCACCACCCACGGCCAACGCCGCTTCTTCCCGGCCTGCGGCGGAACGGCGGGCTGGAAGGCCGGGTTCGGATACTCGGTCATGACGTGCTCCTGAGGAAGTGACTGGGCCGTGACGGGCACGGCGCACCTCGTATTCACGAGAGCCGCACAGAATGACAGATGCCACCGACAAATGACCCTGTGCGACGGCCTAGCCGGCGTACTGCGCCCGCCAGGCAAGCACGCCGGTCCCGACCGCGACCGCGACCAGCAGCACCGTCCACACGACCCGGGGCAGGTGGGTGAGGGTACGCAGCTGGTCCAGGTCGGAACGACCCGACCGGGATCGCGCGGCCTCGTAGAGGGTTCGGAGATTGCCGAGCAGCAGCAGCCAGATTGCCGTGTAGCCGAAATGCAGCTGCATGGCTGGCGATCCGTACCAGGCGACCGCGCCGACCCCCACGCCCGCCGCCGCCAGGACGAGGAACCCGAACACGTTGCGGATGAACGGGACCATCGCGACGATCAGCGCCACCGCGGCCCACAGCAGGACCGGCAGCCGGCCAGCCGCGATCAGCGCGGCCCCGCCGAGACCGAGCAAGGACGGCGCCAGATAGCCGGCCGCGGCGGTGAGGATCATCCCCGGCCCGCGAGGCTTCCCCCGCGACAACGTCAGGCCCGAGGTGTCCGAATGCAACCGGATGCCCGTCAAGCGTCGGCCCGTCGCCACCGCGGCGAGCGCATGCCCCGCCTCGTGCGCCAGGGTCACGGCATGCCGGGTCAGGGTCCACAGCGGACGCCACAGCACCAGGACGGCGGCGACCGCGACGGGAAGGTACGCCGACCAGTCGGCCCAGTACGAGTCCACCGAAGGATCAGTCCTGGATGCGCCGCCACGGCCGCGCCTGCTCGAGTTCGAATGCGAGCTCGAGCAGGGTCCGTTCGTCGCCGTGCGCGGCGGAGAGGTGCACGCCGAGGGGAAGTCCGGTCGAGGTGGTGTGCAGCGGCAGCGAGATCGCCGGGGTTCCGGCCGCGTTGTTCAGTGGGGTGAACGCCGTGTAGCGGATGATCTTCTCGAACAGTTCGTCGAATGGTTGTGTGGGGGACAGGTACCCGAGTTCGGGTGTGGTGTGGCCGAGGACCGGCGACAGGACCACGTCGTAGGTTGAGAACAGGTGCTCGGCACGCTGCGCGGTGCGCTGCAACCGGTAGAGGACCCGGGGTGTCTTCGCGATGCTGCGCCGGTACAGCGCATCCAGTCCGCGGGTCAGGTTGTCGGTGCGGGATCGGTCGAAGTCCGGTCCGAGCATTCGCTTCCCGCCCGCGCACAGCGCGAACGATAGGAAACCCCAGTAGATGCTGAAGTCCTCGACGAACTCCGGCCCCACCGGCAGCGGGGCCTGCGTGACGTGGTGCCCGAGTTCGGCGAGCAGGTCGGCCGTCGCGGTCACCGCAGCCCTGGTCTCGTCGTCGGTGGGGGTGCCGTTGACGGAGTCGGTGACGACGCCAACCCGGAGCCGCGTGCTGCTCGGACCCTCCACCAACCGGATCGGCGGCAGTTTCGGGTTCCGGTAATGGGATTCGGCCGCGGCGTAGTAGCGGGCGGTGTCCCGCACCGTGCGGGTCACCACTCCCTGCGTGACGATCCGGATCGGCATCGACCGGTCCTGCGGGTCCGCGCACATTCGGCCCCGTGACGGTTTGAGTCCCACCAGGCCGCAGGCCGCTGCCGGGATCCGGATCGAGCCGCCGCCGTCGTTCCCGTGCGCGATCGGCACCACCCCGGACGCCACCAGCGCGGCCGCGCCACCCGAGGACGCGCCCGACGAGTAGGCCGGGTTCCACGGATTGTGCGTCGGTTCCGCGCCAGCGAACTCGGTGGTCGGGCTGAACCCGAACTCCGGCAACCGCGACTTGCCGAGCGCAACCAGACCGGTGGACAGCAACTGTGTCACCGACGGGCCGTCCGCGGCAGCGGGCCGCGCGGTGTACGCGGCGCTGCCCTCGCCGGTCGGCAGGCCCGCGACGTCGACGTTGTCCTTCACGAACGTCGGCACCCCGGCGAACGGTCCGGTACCCGGACTATCCGACCGGTGCCGAGCGCGGTCGAAGTCGGGGGTCTCGACGGCGGCCAGCGCGGTCACCGCCTCGGCCCTGGCGATCGCGGCGTCCACCGCCTCCCGCGAGCTGATCTCGCCCGCCGCGATCCGGGCCGCGACCCCGGTGGCGTCGAGGTCGCCGAGGGCGTCGTCGCGGAAGGCGTGAACTGCGCCGGTGCTCACCGTCATGCCTCGACCCTAGAGCGGATCGACCTCGGCGACACCCGACTCCGTCAACTCCAGCCACCGCGTGATCCCGATGTCCCGCAGGAACGGGACGTCGTGGCTGACGACAACCATCGCCCCCCGGAACTGGCCGAGGGCCTCGGTGAGGTGCGCGAGGCTCGGCAGGTCGAGGTTGTTGGTCGGCTCGTCGAGCAGCAGCAGTCGCGGCGCGGGCTCGGCGAGCAGCAGCGTCGCCAGCGCGGCCCGCAGCCGTTCGCCGCCGGACAGCGCCGCGACCGGGACATCGGCGTCACCACCCCGGAACAGGAACCGGGCCAGCTGACCGCGGATCCGTTCGTCGGTGGCGTGCGGTGCCGCGGTGGCCACATTCTGTGCGAGCGTGCGTGCCTCGTCGAACACGTTCAGCCGCTGCGGGAGTAGTCGCCACGGCACCACGGGCGCCGCGTCGACGATGGCCCGCAGCAGGGTGGTCTTCCCGATCCCGTTGCGACCCACCAGCGCGATCCGCTCGGGCCCGGACACCGTCAGCGACACGGTCGGGCCGCACGCGAGGGCGACGTCGGACAGTTCCACCACCCGTTGCCCGGGGTGCACCACCGTCTCCGGGAGGTCGACCCGGATCTCCCGGTCGCCGCGGATCAACTCCTCCGCATCGCTGAGGTCGCGCTTCGCGTCGTCGAGCCGGTCGAGGTGGTTGCCGCGCAACTTGCCCGCCGACACCTGCGCCTGCCGCTTCCGTTCGTGCGAGATGATCCGCGGGACCCGCTTGTTCGCCTCCATTTTCTTCCCGAACCGCAGCCGCCGGTCCAGCTTCGTCTGCGCCTCCACGAGTTCCCGTGCCTGCCTACGCACATCGGCCTTCGCGTCCCGCACTGCGGCGCGGGCCGCCTGCTGTTCGGCGTCGATGGTCGCCAGGTAGCTGCCGAAATTGCCGCCGAACATGCGCAGCTCGCCGTGACGTACCTCGGCGATGTTCTCCACCCGATCCAGCAGTTCGCGGTCGTGGCTGACCACGATCGCGACGCCGGGGAACTGTTCGACGGCGGTGTACAGGCGTCCCTTCGCATCCCGGTCGAGGTTGTTGGTCGGCTCGTCGAGCAGCAGCACGTCCGGTTCGCCGAGCAGGGCAGCGGCGAGCCCGAGCAGCATCGTCTCACCACCCGAGAGGGTTCGGACGGTGCGATCGAGATCCTCTGCGGCAGCGGCGATGTGCGCGAGTCCGAGTCGATTCAGGGTCGCGAGCGCGCGTTCCTCAACATCCCAGTGCACACCGACGATCGCGAAGTCGGCGTCGGTGCCGTCACCGGATTCGATGCGGTGCAACGCCCGTCGCTGCGCATCGATGCCGAGCAGTGCGTCGACCGGCCGCGTCGGGTCCAGCGTGAGGTCCTGCGCGAGGTAGGCCAACTCGCCCGACATCGTGATCGAACCGCGTTCCGGCGTCAACAGACCCGCGATGAGACGGAGCAGCGTGGACTTTCCGGAGCCGTTGAGGCCGACGAGCCCGGTGCGCCCCGCCCCGAACGCGGCATTCACACCGTCGAACACGGTGTCGCCGTCGGGCCAGGCAAAGGTGAGGTCGGACAGGACAACGGAAGACATGATTCTCCTTCGAAGGGTGGGTGCGGTGCGCACGCGAAAAACGCGGCGCGCGGTCACTACCTCCGAATGAGCAATGAACTTCCGATCGTCGACAACAGGTTCACGACCAGGCTACGTGCGGGACGGACGCCCGGCAACGGAATTTCGCCCGTACCCCGTCACCTCACAGTTGCGGACCCTCGCTGCGCAGGCCGTCCACCTTGCGCATCGCCTCCCGCAGCTCCGCCAGCCACTCGTCGGCATGCTGCCCGGCCAGCCGCACCGTCCAGGCGAGTGCATCGGCACGGGAGCGGGCGACGCCCGCGTCGACGAGGGTGTCGAGAACCCGGCGTTCGGGCTGGCGAAGGCGGGTCATCACCGGCACCGCCAGATGAGTGAACAGTTCGCGGTGGTCGCCAATGCGCACCCCCCACGCCACCTTGCGTCCGTAGCGGGCCTCCGCCTCGTCGGCGATCCGCATCCGGTCACCACGGGTGCTCTCACGGAACCGGGAGACCCGCCCCGCGACGGCCGCCGCGGTGGCCTCGTCGGGTGGCGGGAGTTCGCCGGTGACCACGATCTCCTCGCGATCGACCTCGAGGGTCGGCGGTTCGGTGAACCAGTCGTCGGGGAGTCGTCCTGCGAACCAGTCGGCCACGTCGCTGGTGTCGGGGACCTGGGCCTGTTGCCAGCCGCCGCTGCGACCGAATCGGCGATTCGACGAGTATCCCATTGCTCTCACCTCGCAGTTTGCTGGGATTACTTGATTACAACGCTACGCTCGCGGTTCGCTGCGCGCCACGTCGACGAAGCCGCATAGGGTCGGGTGATGCGGATGAGAGCGATGGTCGCGGTGATCTCGGTGTCGGCACTCACGCTCGGGGCGGTGGCATGCAGCAGCGGGCCGACCGCGACCGAGACGGCGGCGCAGGAGTTCGCCGACGCCCTCACCCGCCGGGACGTGCAGGCGGCGGCAGCGCTGACCTCCGACCCCGTGGCGGCGGCCGCCGCGATCGAGCAGATGTTCGGCGGACTCGATCCGACGGACGCGCAGTTCACCGTCGCGGGCACCGACAGCGACGCGGGAACCTTCACGCTCGAGGCGGACTGGACCTTCGGTGACGACGCGACCACGGACCCGACCGGGACGGCGACCGCGACCCCCACCGCGGCAGCAACGGCAGCGTCGAACACCTGGGACTACACCACCACCGGAGGCGGGCAGGCCGTTGCCGACGGCGGCGCCATCCCGTGGGAACCTGCCCTGCTCGCGCCGGATCTCACCGCGGACACCACCCTCCGCTACACCACCCTCGCGGGTGGATCGCCAACAGTGCTCGCCGCCAACGGAAC
Source organism: Rhodococcus sp. NPDC058532 (assembly GCF_042719255.1). Classification (NCBI taxonomy): domain Bacteria; kingdom Bacillati; phylum Actinomycetota; class Actinomycetes; order Mycobacteriales; family Nocardiaceae; genus Rhodococcus; species Rhodococcus sp. NPDC058532. Next base: position 85,110 of record NZ_JBHXNU010000017.1, on the reverse strand, counting down.
TCCGCGGATGACCGAGCAGACCGTCACCCTCGTCACGCTGGACCCGGCCACCGTCGGCGATCCCGCGGCAGCAACGGCCGCACTTGCGCCGCTCCTCGCTCCCCTCGCCCCGACGATCACCGAGGCCTCCCTGAGCGCGGACCTTGCTGCGGCGCAAGGCCGCCCGCTCACCGTCATCACGCTCCGCGATGCCGACCTCGCGCCCATCGAGGCGGGGCTTACCGCGATCCCCGGAGTCCGGCTGGTCAAGCAGACCCGGCTGTTGACCGTCGACAAGGCGGTGCAATCCCCGGCCCTGGAGGGGCTGCGAACGATGTGGGAGCAGGGCCAGGCGGACACCGCGGGCTGGGCGGTGCAGCTCGTGCGGTCCGACGGGACGGCGGAACGGCTGGCCGGACGCGACGGCACCGCAGCCCCCGACATCGCCACCACCCTCGACCAGGCCGTGCAGACGGCCGCGCAGGCGGCGATCGCGGACCTACCGCAGCAGGCGGCCATTGTTGCGATCCGGCCGTCCACCGGCGGGATCCTCGCGGTCGCGCAGAACGCGGAGGCCAGCGCGCAGGGACCGATCGCGCTCACCGGGCTGTACCCGCCGGGCTCAACCTTCAAGACCGTCACGACATCGGCTGCGCTGCAACAGGGCTCGGTGACCGCGGACACCGTGTTGCCCTGCCCCGGCAGCGCGAACATCGAGGGTCGCACCATCCCGAACGACGACAACTTCGACCTCGGGTCGGTGCCGCTGCACACCGCGTTCGCCCGTTCCTGCAACACCACGATGGGGCAGCTGGCTGTGGCGATGACCCCGATGGCCTTGCACGACGCCGCGCAGCAGTTCGGGCTCGGCGTCGACTACGTCACCCCGGCCCTGACGACGGTCACCGGCAGCGTGCCGCCCGCCGACACCCCGGCCGAGCGGGTGGAGTCCGCGATCGGGCAGGGCCGGGTGACCGCGTCGCCGTTCGGGATGGCGCTGGTGGCGGCCTCCATCGCGCGGGGGACCACCCCGGCGCCGATGCTCGTCCAGGGGCAGCCCGGGATCGCGGACGCGACCCCCGCCCCCGCGCCGACGGCGGTCACCGACGCGCTGAAGGCCATGATGCGGGAAACCGTCACCGCGGGCACCGCCACCCAACTCGGCGACATCGCGGACGTGCGGGGCAAGACCGGCACCGCCGAGGTCGCGGGCCAGCCGTCGCACGGCTGGTTCGTCGGCATTGACCAGGATGTGGCGTTCGCGGTGTTCATCGCCGGGGCGGACAGTTCCGGGCCGGCGGTCGACGCGGCCGGTCGGTTCCTGCGACCCATCCAGGGCCAGCTGCCGCGGTGAGGCGCACCCGCGGTGTCAGTGGACGCCGCGCATCATTCGGCTGATCCACGGTGACAGCACGACCATGAGCACCCCGACCGCGATCGACCCGAGCCCGATCCACAGGAAGTACGGCGCCTGATTCGTCGTGTCGTAGTGCTTGGCCAGAGTGCCCGCCATCGACGAGCCGAGCGCCAACGACAGGAAGAACAGGGCCACCATCTGGGTGTGGAACGCCCGTGGCGCCAACTTCGTGGACAGGGACAGCCCGACCGGGGACAGGAACAGTTCCGCGAACGTGAACAGCAGCAGGATGAACACCAAGCCCAGCAGAGGCGTGCTGTTTGCGGCGCCCCCGGAGAACGGCAGGAACGCCAGGAACGCCAGCCCCATGATCGCGGTGCCCGCCGCGAACTTCAACGGCGACGAGGGTTGCCGCGGACCGAGTTTCGTCCACATCGCGGCGAACACACCGGAAAAGACGATGATGAACACCGGGTTGATCGACTGCACCCACGACGGCGGGAAGTCCCAGCCGAACAGGTTGCGGTCGAGGAACTTCTCGGCGTAAATCGGGACGACGGTGAACTGCTGCTGAAACAGCGACCAGAACGCGGCGCTGGCGAGAAACATCGGGATGAACGCAACGACCCGGCTGCGTTCGGTGCTGGTGATGGCGCGGCTGGAGAGGATCACCGCGAAGTAGCCGATCGCCGCGACGACGGTCAGCGCAACCACCATGTCGGACAGGTTGCCCGCCGTGATCACCCCGGCCAGCGCGAGGGCGATCACCACGACGACCGCGGCGCCGGCACCGACGGCGTACTTCCACAGCACCGATCCGGGCAGCGGATTCGTCGGGGCCGCACCGATGGTCCCGAGCCGCTTGCGTCCCAGCGTGTACTGGATGAGCCCGAGGGCCATGCCGACCGCGGCCAGCCCGAATCCGACGTGGAATCCCCAGTTGTCCTCCGCCCACCCGGTGAGGAGGGGGCCGAGGAACCCGCCGATGTTGATGCCCATGTAATACAGCGAGAACCCGGCGTCGCGGCGCTCGTCGCCCTCCTCGTACAGATCCCCGACGAGGGAGGTGGCGTTCGCCTTGAGCCCGCCGCTGCCGACCGCGATCAGCACCAGGCCGACGCCGACCCCCGCCAGCCCGGGGATGAGCGCCAGCGCGATGTGCCCGAGCATCACCAGCACCGCGCTATAGAACAGCGTCCGCTCCGCGCCGAGCACCCGGTCCGCGATCCAGGCGCCGAGGATCGTCGACAGGTAGACGGTTCCGCCGTACGCACCGACGATCGAGACCGCCGATGCCTCCGAGATGCCGAGTCCCCCGTCGGCGGTGGAGTAGTACAGGTAGTAGAGCAGGATGCCCTGCATCCCGTAGAAGGAGAACCGTTCCCACAGTTCCACCGAGAACAGGTTGGCCAGCGCGAACGGCTGGCCGAAGAACCCGCGGTCGGACCGCGGGTCGCGGGGCGGCGACACGAGTTCGCTCATGAGAGAAACTCTGGCACGTGGGTCGGTGGTCCGCGCGCCGACGACGCCAACTTGTTAGCGGCGCGCGATTCGCGGCGCGACCAGTGCGTACAGTGCGCGCCAGCCGAGCAGGAAGATCGCCAGCGAGGTCGCCGCGACCAGGATGAAGGAGAACGCGGTGCCCTGCCCGGACACCACCCGCAGCAGCATGCCGCCGACGAGGGTGCACACCCAGATCACGATTCCGGCGGGAACTACGGAGACCGGGACCGACTTGGTCCGGTACAGCGCCTCGTTCGCGATCCAACCGAGCGCGAGGCCGCCGAGGAACGGCCACGCCGTCGTCAGCAACCCGGCCAGCGCGTTCGCCTCGTCGTGGCTGCGCCTGCCGATCGCGCAGAACACGATCACCAGGACGATGTCGACGAGCAGGACCGGCAGCACCTTCTTCACGGCATCCAGGGTAGGCGGGCCCGAGCCCGCGCAATCCGTTAACCGATTTGGCCGACGCGGGGCGTCGCGACGGCCGATACTTCGACGACAACACGATCATGGGGAGGCAACGGGCGATGACGCAGTGGAACGACGAGTGTGACGTGCTGGTGGTCGGATCCGGTGCCGGCGGCGTGACCGGCGCCTACACCGCCGCGCGGGAGGGCCTCGACACCCTCCTGATCGAGGCAACCGAGTACTTCGGCGGTACCACCGCGTACTCGGGTGGCGGCGGAATGTGGTTCCCGTGCAACGCCGTCCTGCGGCGGGCCGGCGACGACGACACGATCGACGACGCCCTCACCTACTTCCACGCCGTCGTCGGCGACACCAGCCCCACCGACCTGCAGGAGACGTACGTCCGATCCGGTGCCCCGCTGATCGACTACCTCGAGACCGACGAGCATCTCGTCTTTCAGGTGCTGCCGTGGCCCGACTACTTCGGCAAGGCCCCGAAGGCCCGCGCGGGTGGGCGGCACATCGTCCCCAAGCCGGTGCGGGCGGTGAAGCTCGGCGACCTTGCCGACGCGGTCCGCGGCCCGCTCGGTCGGGACTGGGCCGACGAGCCGGCCGGGGACTACCTCGTCGGCGGGCGGGCGCTCGTCGGTCGCTTCCTCTGGGCGATGCAGGACATGCCGAACGCCCGCCTGCACCGCGGCACCGCGCTCGAGGACCTCGTCGTCGAGGACGGCGCGGTGGTCGGCGCGATCGTCGCCCACGACGGGGAACGGCGCGCGATCCGGGCCCGCCGCGGTGTCCTGCTCGCGGCGGGCGGCTTCGAGCAGAACCAGGAACTGCGCGACAGGTACGGCGTCCCCGGCGAGGCCCGCGACACGATGGGCCCGTGGGGCAATCTCGGCAAGGCGCACCGGGCAGGCATCGCCGCGGGCGCCGACACCCGACTGATGGACCAGGCGTGGTGGTCACCGGGCCTGACCCACCCCAACGGCCGGTCCGCGTTCGCGCTCTGGTTCACCGGCGGCATCTTCGTCGACGCGTCCGGCAGGCGCTTCGTCAACGAGTCCGCGCCGTACGACCGGCTCGGCAGGGACATCATCGACAGCGCTGTGCCGCTGCCGTTCTGGATGATCTACGACGACCGCGAGGGCGCCGTGCCGCCGGTGAAGGCCGCGAACGTCCCGGTCTCCGCGACCGAGGACTACGTCGCCGCGGGCCTGTGGAAGACCGCGGACACCCTCGAGGACCTCGCCGACCTGATCGGTGTTCCCGCCGACGCCCTGACCGGGACGGTGCGGCGGTTCAACGAGTTCGCCGCGACCGGTGTGGACGCGGACTTCGGCCGCGGCGACGAACCGTACGACCGATCGTTCTCCGGCGGGCAGTCACCGTTGGTGCCGATCGAGAAGGGGCCCTTCCACGCCGCCGCGTTCGGGATCTCGGACCTCGGCACGAAGGGCGGGCTGGTCACCGACACCGCCGCGCGGGTGCTCGACGCGTCGGGCACGGTCATCGCAGGCCTGTATGCGGCGGGCAACACGATGGCCCCGGCGAGCGGCACCGTCTACCCGGGCGGCGGCAACCCGATCGGCGCGAGCATGGTGTTCAGTCATCTGGCCGTGCGGGACATGATCGGGCGCGACTGAGACGTGGACGCGCCCGGCGCAGCTCGGAGGGGGGATACGAGCAGCGCCGGGCGCGAGTGCGTGGGGCGATCAGGCCTGAAGGCCCGCCTCGATCTCCAGGGTGATGGTGATCTTGTCGCCGACGACGGCGCCGCCGCCCTCGAGCGGCATGTCGATGGTGATGCCGAAGTCCTTGCGGTTGAGTACGGTGCTGGCCTCGAAGCCGGCGACCGGGCCGTTGCCCATGCCCGGGTTCACGCCACCGAACTCCAGCTTCAGTTCCACCTGGTTGGTGACGCCGCGCAGGGTGAAGTCGCCGACCAGGACGTAGTCGTCGCCGTCCGCGCGGACCGCGGTGGAGGTGAAGGTCGCGGTCGGGAACTGCTCGGCGTCGAAGAAGTCGGCGGACTTGATGTGGCCGTCGCGCTGGTCGTTCTTGGTGTCGATCGAGGCGACCTGGATCTCGGCCGTGACGGCGGGGGTGCCGTCCTCGGCGACGGTGATCGCGCCGGTGAAGTCGTTGAACGTGCCGCGGACCTTGCTGACCATCAGGTGCCGGACGCTGAATCCGACGGTCGAGTGGGCCGGGTCGATGGCCCAGGTGCCTGCGGTGAGGGTCGGCAGGGCGATGGCGGTGGTCATGGGAGCTCCTAGGCGAGTAGTTGAATGTTCAAGCACTGGCAGGGTCAACGGTGCCATCGGGCGAATGCTTCCCGCAACCTGATGTGAGGTCCGTCACACTCGGTGTCGTGAGGTGCCGGGTGAAGGGCACCCTCGCCCGGTCTGACCGGTCGGAGGTGCCCTTCACCCTGGGGTGGGTTGGCTCAGGCGCGGGCGACCGCGGCCAGGACGGCGCGCAGGCTCGACGCCGTCACCGAGTGGGCCAGGCCGACGCCCCACGTGGCCCGGTCGCCGACCCGGCAGTGGGCGAACGTCACCGCCTCCGCGTCGCGTCCGGAGCCCACCGACTGCTGCGTCAGTGTCAGGATCTCGACCTCGGTGCCGTGCTCGGCGAGGATTCGGGTCATCGCGTCGACCGGGCCGGACGCGGTGGCGTCGCCGACGACGTCCCGGCCGTCGATCGTCGCGCGGATGCGCAGCGCGTCGCCGCCCTCGATATGCTCCACCGCCCACCAGTGCAGATCCCCGCTCCGGGAGTAGTTGTCCCGCAACAGTTGCCAGAGTTGCGCGGCGGTCATCTCGGTACCGCTGCCGTCGGTGGCGTGCTGCACCCGCCGCGCGAAGTCAATCTGCAGTCCGCGAGGCAGGTCGACGCCGTAGTGTTCCTGCAGCAGGTGCGCGACACCACCCTTGCCGGACTGGCTGTTGACCCGGATCACCGCCTGGTAGTCGCGACCCACGTCGTGTGGGTCGATCGGCAGGTACGGCACATCCCACGGGGCCGCGTCCGGGTCGACGCCGGCAGTCGCCGCCGCCGCGCGGTGGTGTGCGACCCCCTTTCGGATCGCGTCCTGGTGCGTCCCGGAGAAGGCGGTGTACACCAGGTCGCCGCCGTAGGGGTGTCGAGGATGAACGCCGATTCCAGTGCAGTACTCCACTGTTCGTCGGACCGCGTCGATGTCGGAGAGGTCGATCATCGGGTTGACGCCCTGCGCGTGCAGGTTCAGGGCGAGCGTGACCAGATCGACGTTCCCGGTGCGCTCACCGTTCCCGAACAGGCAGCCCTCCACCCGTTGCGCTCCCGCGAGCACCGCGAGTTCGGCGCAGGCGACGCCGGTGCCGCGGTCGTTGTGGGGGTGCACCGACAGGATCACCGACTCCCGACGGGCGAGATGGCGATGCATGTACTCGATCTGGTCGGCGAATACATTCGGTGTCGAGATCTCCACGGTCGCAGGGAGGTTGTGGATCACCGGCCGATCCGGGCAGGCGTCCCACAGCTCGGTCAGGCTGTCGCAGACCTGCAGCACAAAGTCCGGCTCGGTCAGGTTGAACACCTCCGGAGAGAACTCGAACCGCACGCCGGGTCGCGCGTCGGCGCCGCGGGCAACCTCGCTGGCCGCGGCGACGATCAGCCGGTGCAGTGATCCTCGGTCGTGGCCGAGGACGACCTCGCGCCAGGTCGGTGCCGTTGCGGTGTACATGTGCAGCACCATGTTCGGTAGTCCGCGCACCGATTCGTAGGTGCGGGCGATGAGGTCGGTACGGGCGGCGGTGAACACCACGATCGTGACGTCGTCGGGAACGAGATCCTGCTCGGCGAGTGCCTGGTTGCCGTCCCGCAGGTCGACCGGAACCCACAGCGGCGCTGCGGTGAGTTGCCCTGCGGGCCAGTTCCGTTCGGGGAGGGTGACGGTCACGCGGTCGGTGTGCGGACGGTAGCGATGCGACGGCATCGCGGAGAGGGTCTGGCGATTCCAGTTCATGGCGGTGCTCCGGGGTCGGATCGGGCGACCGGCACGATCGAACCCCGCGGCGGGGAGCCGGTCCGGTCAGACCCCGCCGCGGCGGACGAGGAGCAGTCCACGAACGGCCACGGGCGGTACGCTAGACGCACAGAGCTTGTCTGACAACCCGAGGAGTCGTTCGTGACCGCGCCGCTGCGCCGTAACCTGCTCGCCGACCAGGCCGCCGCCCAACTATTGCGCCGGATCTCCGACCAGGAATGGGAGGTCGGCGCGAAACTGCCAGGGGAAACCACGCTCGCCGCCGAACTCGGAGTCGGGCGCTCCACCATCCGCGAGGCCCTCCGGATGCTCTCCGGGCAGGGGTTGCTCCGGGCCAGGCAGGGCGCGGGCGTGTACGTCGAACGCACCACACCCCTGGTCACCTGGGAGGCGGTGCTGCGGGGCCGGGCCATCGCCGAGGTGGTCGAGGTCCGCAATGCGCTCGAGGTCGAGGCCGCCCGCCTCGCGGCGACCCGCGCCACCCCCGACGACGTGGCCGCGCTGCGCGGGACGCTCGCCCGCCGTGCCGAGGCATTCCCGCTCGGCGACCGCGCCTTCGTTGAGGCCGACATCGAGGTCCATCGTGCCGTCGTCACCGCCGCCCACAACACGGTGCTGACCGAACTGTTCGAGACCTTCGTTCCCCGACTGACCGAGGCGATGGTCGACATGGTCACACTGCTCGGGACCCGCGCCAACGACCCCGGACCGGACGCGGACGATCACCGCGCGATCGTCGACGCCATCGTGGCCGGCGACCCCGAGGCCGCGGTCGCGTCCGCCCGCGCACACCTCGACGCCATGCTTACCGCCGTCCACAACCCAGGGTGAAGGGCACCTTTTGCCCCGTCAGACCAGGTGCATGTGCCCTTCACCCGGGTTGGGCTGGCGGGCCGTCGTCGGGGGAGGAGCGTCGGCGCTCGCGCTGTTCGCGGCGTTCGAGTTCGACGTCGAACTCCAGGTCCTCGTGCTGGTGGCCGCGGAACAGGAACGCGAACACGATCCAGCCGACGATCGCGACCAGGATGAAGCTAACGCCGCGGTAGACGAAGGCCGCCGCGACCGCCTCCGATGCGCTGATCCGCGCCGCGGTCGTCAGGGTCGCGATCAGGGTGGCGTCCACGAACACCAGGCCGCCCGGCGCCAGCGGGATCGTCGCCACCGCCTTGCCCGCCGCGAACGCGATCAGCACCCCGGACAGTGTCGGGTCCGCCCCGATCGCCAGGCAGGCGAGACCGAGGCAGGCGACGTCGGCGACCCGGTGCACCGCCGACCAGCCAGCGGTGATCGCCCCGTCCCGCTTGCCGAGCCGCACCGACTCGAGCTGGGTAAGGGTCTCCCGGACGGTGCGCAGACCGGTGCTCGCCGGCTTCGATCGCAGCCGGTTGACCCGCACCAGCACCCAGGTCGCCGCCTTCTCGATCGCGCCGGGATGCGCGGACGCGTAGCGGATCGCGACGACCAGCGCGACCAGGCCGACAACGGACAGCACCAGCGTCACCGGGCTGACGGAGCCGCCGACGAGCAGCGCACCGCCGAGCCCGATCAGCGCGAGGCCGATGCCGGCGATCACCCCGGAAATCGCCAGCTGCCACGACGCGACGACGGGGTTCGCGCCCCAGCGGCGGGTCTCGCGGTAGGTGAAGGCGGTGGAGAACACCTGCCCGGCGGGCAGCGTGACCGCCATCGCCGTCGCCGCGTACACGACCGAGACCGACGTGCGTTGGTCGACGTCGACCCCGCCCGCGTGCAGCAGCTGTTTCTGCACCCGGCCGTAGCCGCTGAGCGAGATGGCCTGCGCGACGACGCACGCCGCGAGCCAACCCCAGTGGATCTCCGTCAGCGCAAGCCAGGAGTCGTGCAGCCGGGGCCACAGGTAGACGCCCTCACCGACGAGGAGGGCCACGACCGCGACTCCCGCCACCCACTTCACCCACCAGAAGCGTCCGCGGGCACGCGCGGTTGGAGGCGCCTCCCTGATGCGGGGGACACCCCCACTCGGGTCGGGCTGCGGCGTTACCACCCAGTCAGGGTAGCCAATCGGTGCCGGATCGCCGCGGATCGCCGAACCTGCGGTTATGGGTACTGCACCGGCGACGCGAGGTGGGTGACGCGATTGCGGCCCCGTAACTGCACCTGATCGCCGAGCTCCCACTCGGACTGTTCCTCCTCGTCGGCGAAGTACAGGGCACTCGTCGACGCCAGTACCCGGCTGGGATGGATCTTCGCCAGCTCGGTCAGCCGCGACGCCTCGTTGACCGGATCGCCGATCACCGTGTACTCGAACCGCTCCGACGCGCCGATGTTGCCAGCGACCGCCAGTCCGGCGGACACCCCGATGCCGATGTCGAGTCCGGTGATGCCGGACAGGGCGAACCGGAGCTCCCGCGCGGCGGCGAGGGCAGCGGTCGGCGCGTCGGGCCGGTCCAGCGGAGCCCCGAAGATCGCCAGCGCCGCGTCGCCCATGAACTTGTTGACGAAGCCGTTGTGCTGGTCGACGACGTCGACGACGACGCGGAAGAACTCGTTGAGCAGGCTGACGACCTCGCCAGGTGGGCGTTCCGCCGCGGCCCCGGTGGAGCCGACCATGTCCACGAACAGCACCGCGACGAACCGGGTCTCGCCGCCGAGTTCGGTGCCGAATTGCAGGGCCCGCCGGGCCACGTCCTCGCCGACATGCTGACCGAACAGCTCCCGCAGCACCCGGCGTTCCGCCGATTCCTGCATCATCCGGTTGAACCCGACCTGCAGCCTGCCGATTTCCGAGCCGTCGAACACCTCGACCTGCACGCCGGTCGCGCCGCGCTGCACCCGTTCGATCGCGCGCCGCAGCTGCCGGATCGGATCGGACACCTGGCTCGCGGTCAGCATCGACAGGACGAACGCCGTCGTAATCGTCATGCCCGACAGCAGCAGCACCGCGATCGCCAGCGAGTTCGTCGAGAACTGCAGATTGGTGCTCAGCTGTGTCGCGCACAGCAGGATGATCCCGATGACCGGCATCAGCGTGCCCAGTCCCCAGGTCATCGCCATCCGGGTGCCGACACCGGGCGCGAGGGTGCGGTCGAAGCGGCCCTCGGACAGCGCGCGCGCCGCGACCGGTCGCAGGATCCGTTCGCCGAGCATGTAGGTGAACCCGAACGTGGTGGTCGCGGCCATGCACACGGTGACGATCACCGCGACCGCGAGCTCCGGCATCTCCGCGACGGTGAGGATCACGAACAGGACGCCGCCGATGATCCACAGGATCAGGTGCACGATCGCCTGGCGCAGCGGAGCGTGCAGCGCAGCCATCTGCTCGGTGCGGGTCGGTGGCCCGCCGCGCAGTTGCCAGCGGATCACCGATCGCAGCATCATTGCCGCGGCGCCGAGGCTGACCACGCCGGCCAGCGCCAGGTAGATCCCGAAAATGACGACATTGCGGACCCGGTCGTCGAGAATCTCCTGCGATTCGCTGATCGGCAGCCCGTACCGGATGAAGGCCAGCACCAGAACCGCGCCGATGAAGTTGGCCAGAATCATTGACCCCATGTAGAGCGGCCAACGACTGCGCATGGTCAGCGCGACCGCTCGATAGGAAGATGCCAGCACAGCGACCAATTTAGCGGTGATGCCCGCACCGCAGCAGAGTCGGAGGGCCCACCGCGTCGCGTCGCGCGGCTCGTCCCGCGAATCGGGGCGGTGCGCCGTAGGCTCGCCGAGGTGACCTCGAACGACCCGGAGCGGGCCGTCCCGGTGCCCCCGCTGCTGCGCGCCGCCACCGAGTGGACGTGGCGGCTGCTGGTGCTGTTCGCCGGGGTCCTCGCGCTCGCCTGGATCGTCGCGAAACTCGACACCGTCGTCATCCCGGTCGCGTTGGCGCTGCTCGCGGCCGCGCTACTGCATCCCGTGGTCGACTGGATGCACGGCAAGGGAGTGCCGCGCGGGGCGGCGGTCGTTGTGGTGCTGGTCGCCGCGATCGGCATCGTCGCGGGCATCATGACCTTCGTCGTCGAGCAGTTCGTGGTCGGGCTACCCGAGCTGACCGACCAGTTCACCGCGTCCGTTCATCAGATTCAGGACTGGCTCACCGTCGGCCCCTTCCACTTCTCCGAGGACCAGATCCGCCGCGCAGGCGACTCGATCGTCGAGACGATCCAGGACAACCGGGAGGCCGTCACCAGCGGCGCCGTCGCGACCGGCCGGGTGATCGGCGAACTGTTTACCGGTGCCGCGCTGACGCTGTTTACGCTCGTCTTCTTCCTCTACGGCGGCGCCCAGATCTGGGAGTTCGTCACCCGGCTCGTGCCGACGGGGTCACGGGCGCGGGTCCGGCTCGCCGGGAGCCAGGGATTCGGTTCGCTCGTCGGGTACGTTCGCGCGACCGTTGTCGTTGCGGCGGCCGACGCCATCGGGATCGGCGCCGGACTCGCGATCCTCGGTGTCCCGCTGGCGCTGCCGCTCGCGTCACTGGTGTTCATCGGCGCGTTCATCCCGATCGTCGGTGCCTTCGTCACCGGCTTCGTCGCGGTGCTCGTCGCCCTCGTCACCAAGGGGCTGGTGACGGCCCTGATCACGCTCGGCATCATCATCGGCATCATGCAGCTTGAGGGCCACGTGCTGCAGCCGCTGCTGCTCGGTCGGGCGGTGCGGCTGCATCCGGTGGCGGTGGTGCTGGCCATCACCACCGGCATCGTGCTGGCGGGCATTGTCGGGGGCCTGCTCGCCGTCCCGATCGTTGCCGTTCTCAACACCGCGATCCGGTCCCTGCTGGCGCGGGACCCGATCGAGGTTCCCGGTGAGGTGGATGTCGACGATCCGGCGCTGCCGCTGTTCCCGGCCAGCCCGGACCCGCAGCCGTGAGCCGACCGACGGGGCAGAGCCGACCGACGGCTCCACCCGGGCGCGCAGCGGAGCGGAGCCGACCGACGGCTCCACCCGGGCGCGCAGCGGAGCGGAGCCGACCGACGGCTCCACTGTGGCGGGCGGCGCAGGTGTTCCGGCTGGCGACGCTGGCATACGCGGTCGGCTATCAGCTGACCGCGGTCGCCGAGTACACCCGCCCGACCCTCAGCTGGGTGCTGGTCGCGTCGATGGCTGTCTGGTCGGGGGTGGCGGCGGTCGCGCTGTCGCGGGACACGGGCGCGCGGCGCGGCTGGGTGATCGCGGATCTCGTGGTGGTGCTCGCGGTGATGGGGGCGACGCGGCTGGTGGCGGACCCGGGCTGGTACTCCACCCATCAGACCCTTCCGACGACGCTGTGGGCGACGAATGCGGTGATCTCGGCGGCGATCCTGCGTGGCCCGGTGGTCGGGGTGGTCGCGGGGTTGCTCGTTGCGGTGACGGATGCGGTGGTCAGCGGACGATTCGACCTGGATCTGGCGCGGGACGCGACGGCCCCGGTGCTGGTGTCGGTGGGGCTGGCGGTCGGGATGGCGGCGAACACGGCGCGGCGGGCGCAGGCGCAACTGGAGCGGGCCGCCCATCTTGCCGCGGCGACCGAGGAACGGGAGCGGCTCGGTCGGGAGGTGCACGACGGGGTGCTGCAGGTGCTCGCGTATGTGCGCCGCCGGGGAAGTGAAATCGGTGGTCCGGCAGCGGAATTAGCGACCCTGGCCGGTGAGCAGGAGGTGGCGTTGCGGGAGCTGATCTCGGAGCAGGCGGCACCGTCCCTCGCGGGCGATACCGCAGAGGTGGACCTGCGCGCGCTGCTGCGCGTCGAATCCAGCACCGCCGTGTCGGTGTCGGCGCCCGCCGAGCCGGTGGTGATGCCGCGTCGGCGGGCGGAGGAGGTGGCGGCGGTGGTGCGGACCGCACTGTCGAATGTGGAGCTGCACGCCGGCGCGAGCGCGAAAGCGTATGTCCTGCTGGAAGATCTGGGTGTCGAGGTGATCGTGTCGGTGCGGGACGACGGTGTCGGGATCGCGCCGGGGAGACTCGAGGTGGCGGCGTCGGAGGGCCGGATGGGGGTGTCCCGGTCGATCCGGGGCCGGGTGGCTGCGCTTGGCGGGACCGCCACGCTGGACACCGCGGAGGGGGAGGGCGTCGAATGGGAGATCCGGGTGAGCAAGGAGGGGCTGGCGTGACGGAGTCGGTGACGGTGATGGTGGTCGACGATCACCCGATCTGGCGGGACGGGGTCGCGCGGGACCTGGCCGAGCATGGGTTCGAGGTGGTCGCCACCGCGGACGGGGTGGACGCCGCGCGCACCCGCGCCGGGGCGGTCCGGCCCGCGGTTGTGCTGATGGACATGCAGTTGCCTGACGGCAACGGGGCCGAGGCGACGGCGGCGGTGCTGACGGTCTCGCCCGCGTCGCGGGTGCTGGTGCTCTCCGCGTCGGCGGAGCGGGCGGACGTGCTCGATGCGGTCAAGGCCGGTGCCGTCGGCTACCTGGTCAAGAGCGCGTCCGTTGCCGAATTGGTCGCGGCCGTCGAGGCAACCGCGGCCGGGCAGGCCGTGTTCACGCCGGGGCTGGCTGGCCTGGTGTTGGGGGAGTATCGACGCATGGCGAGCGCGCACGCCGCCGGACCCGATTCCGGCGTCCCCCGGCTGACCGACCGGGAGACCGAGGTCCTGCGGCTGGTGGCGAAGGGGTTGAGCGCCAAGCAGATCGCCACCCGGCTCTCGTTGAGTCACCGGACGGTGGAGAACCACGTTCAGGCCACCCTCCGGAAACTGCAGCTGGCGAACCGGGTCGAATTGACCAGGTATGCCATCGAGCGGGGACTGGACTGAGCGCACCGCCGGGTGCATCAGGAAAACCCCCGGCCGGGCCGGGGGGAACTACTCATGCGCATGGCGTGCCGACGCGACGATGCTCGGATCATGGTCAATGACGGTGGTTCCCAGATCGATCCGCAGTTGATGGGTCGGTTGCCCGGCGAGCTTGCCACGCTCGGGCAGCGGATGCACGAGGTCGCAGCGGACCTGGCCCGGTTCAGGGCGCAGGTGGATGCGTGGGGCGCGGCGGGGCAGGTGCCTCCGGCCGCACCAGCGCAACCGGTGTACCCGCATCCGCCGGGGTACCCGCATGCGTGGCACTCGGCGCCGCCACTGCCAGCAGTGCCGGCAGCGCAACCCGCGCCCGCGCGGGAACCCTGGTGGCAGCGTGACGGACTGGTGAGTCGGGTGCTGGCGGTCGCGGGCGGCGCGGTCACCGTGATCGGTGTCGTGATGCTGCTGGTGCTCGCCGCGCATGCCGGGTATTTCGGGCCGGCCGCGCGGGTGGTGGCGGGTGGGGTGTTCTCCGCGGCGTTGATCGCGGCGGGTCTGCGGATGTCCGGTCGCCGCGGCGGCCGGGTCGGCGCGGTCGCGGCGGTCGGCACCGGCATCGCGGGCGGATTCCTGGACGTCGTCGCCGCGACGTCGTACTACGGGTGGCTGCCGCCCGCGATGGGCCTCGCGGTGGCGGCGGTGATCGCCTGCGGCGGCATGGTCATTGCGACGCGGTGGGATTCGCAGCCGATGGCGGCGCTCGTCGTGCTGGCGGTGGCGGTCCTTGCGCCGGTCCTCGCGGACGGTGTGACGCCGACACTGCTCGCCTTCCTGCTGCTGGTGCAGATCGCCGGTTTCGTTCCGCAACTCGGCAGGGACTGGCCGTATCTGCATGCGGCGCGCACCCTTCCGGTGGTATTCGCCCTCCTCGCCGCGTTCGCCGCCGCTGCCGTCGGCTCCGATCCGATCGGCCAGCACGGCGGGGTTGCCGCGTCGACGCTCGTTGCGCTTGCCGTGGCGGTCGCCGTTGTCGGTGTCGGCACGGCACTGTCGATGGTCCGCCGCCGCGCCGGTGACGGGACCGCGACCGCGATGCTGGCGACGTCGACGGTTCCGCTGTTGTTGTCCGGTGGGGTGCTGGCACGCTGGCCCGAGGTGGCTGTGCAGTGCTCCCTCGCCGCCGCACTGCTCGCCCTCCTCGTTGCCGCGCCCCGACTGCCCGGCCACACCCGCGCAGCCATTGCTGCGGTGGCGGCGGCGGCGACGCTGCAGGCGAGTGTCGGTGCAACGCCGGACGATGCGTTGCCGGTGACGCTGTTGGTGTTGGCGCTCGGCCTGGTCACGATCGCCGGTCGTGCCGGATCCCGGATCGCGTTCGCCGCGGCGGCGGGGTTCGGGATCCTCGGCGCGGCGCAGTTCCACGCCGAGCTGCCGCTCACCGCGCTGGTGAGCGCGGACGGCGTGACCAGCTCGTTCCCGGTGCTCGTCGCGGGAGTGTTGCTGTCGGTGGTCGCGGTCCTGCTGACGGTCACCGCCCGATCTCTCGGCCTGCTCGGCGGTGACCGGGTGGACGCCGCGTGGATCGGGTGCGGTGTGGTGATCGTGTACGCGGGCACGGCCGTCGTGGCGACCGGCGCGGTCGCGATCCTCGGCACCGACCCGGGCTTCGTTGCGGGCCAGTGCGCCGCGACGGTGGCCTGGATGGTGCTGGCGTCGGCCCTGCTGCGTTGGGGCCTGACCCGTCCGGATCGCGCCCACCTGGCGCTCGGTTCCGGGCTCGCCCTCGCCGGTGCGGCGCTGACCAAGCTGTTCCTCTTCGACCTCGCGACCCTCGACGGGGTGTTCCGGGTGCTCGCGTTCATCGGTGTCGGACTGCTGCTGTTGGCGGCGGGCGCCCGGTACGCACGCGCGTTCGCGACCGGACCTCGGCCCGGGTCCTGACGGGCACCGGGGGCGGTGCATATCCTGTCCGGTATGGAGGCCAGGGATCTGCGGGTGTCGGATGCGGAACGCGAGTACGTGGGGCAACTGCTCCAGCGGGCGGTGGGGCAGGGGATGCTGTCCCTCGGCGAGTTCAGCGAGCGGATGGACACCGCGCTCGCCGCCCGCACCCGCGGGGAGCTGAACGCGGTGCTCTACGACCTGCCGGGCATCCGCGCGGTGGGGGAGGAACCCGCGGCCGCGCCCACCGCCCCGGCCGCGCCCGCCTACGCCGCCGCCGCGCCGCAGGTCATCCCGCCGCAGAACGTGATCCGCGCGAAGATGTCGAGCGTCACCAGGAAGGGCGTCTGGCATGTGCCCCCGACGCTGAGGGTCGAGAACTGGCTGTCCGACGTCACCCTTGATTTCACGTCGGCGGTGATGCAGTCGCAGGTGGTGGACGTGACCGTCGACGGCTTCTGCGGGTCGATCAACCTGATCGTTCCGGTCGAGGCGACCGTCGACCTCAACGGCGTCGACACGGTCGGCGGCAGCGCAACCAACAAGGTGCGCAGCGGCCCGCAGTTCGGGCCGCTGCACCTCGTTGTCCGCGGTCGGGTCCGGTTTGGGTCGGTCACCGCGAAGAACCCGTTCGGCACCGGCCTCAAGCGCCTGCTCGGCTGAGCGCGTTTGGCGGCGCCGTCAGTCCCGACGCTGCCTGGCGAGCAGTTCCCGGACGCTGACGGTCGGCGTCCCGTCGGTGCGCCGATGCCTGCCCGCGTTCGCGTCGTCACCCGCCGCGGACGGCGCCGGGTCCGATGTCGCGCTCGGCGGCGGGGTCGGGGTCGGCGCGGGTGCGGGGGCAGGCCACGGCGCCGTCGCCGGGGCAGGAGCCGCTGGCGCGGGACGCGGTGCCTCGGCCGGTCGCGGGGCAGGCGGGCGCGGTGCCTCGACGGGTCGTGGTGCCGCGGCGGGCCGCGGCGCGGGTGCCGGGGGCGGGGTGGGCGCGGGAGCAGGCGGCGTCGGGCGCGCCTGGGGGGCGGGCGTCGCGCCGTTCGCCGCCGCCGATCCGGGCGCCCCACCCGCGGCGGGGGCGGCCGTCGGCGTCCGCAGGCTCGACAGCCAACTCTCGATCGGTCGATCCGTCGAGGTGGGCGGCGGCGTGGGTGTGGGCCGAGGCGCCGGTGCGGTAGGCCGCGGTGCCGGTTGCGGCGGTGCCGGACGGGCATCGCGGGCCTGCGGCGCCGGACCGGGCGCTGCCGGGCCGGGAGCGGGCGCTGCCGGGCCGGGACCCGGCTTGGGCTGCGGCCGTACCTGGGGAATCGGCTCGGTCATCGGCTCGCCGACCAGCGGCTCCGCGGTCGCCGCGATCCGGGACGCGGCGGCGGTCCGCGGCGGCAGCACCCGCTCGACCGCCTCGCGGGTCAGCGGCGTGGTCCGTCGGCGGGCACCGGTCGCCGGTTGCGGCGCTGGGACGCCGACCGCCTCGATCTCGGGGACGTCGTCGGGCATCCGCTCGTCGTCGAGGACCGGCTCGCCGAGGCCGAGGCGCTCCTGGATGCGCTTCATCCAGGCCGGCGCCCACCAGCAGTCGTCGCCGAGCAGCTTCATCACCGCGGGCACCAGGCCCATCCGGATCAGGGTGGCGTCGATGATCAGCGCGGCGATCATGCCGTAGGCGATGTACTTCATCATCACCAGTTCGGAGAACGCGAACGCGCCGGTGACGACGATCAGGATCAGTGCGGCGGCGGTGATGAGGCGGCCGGTGTGCGCGGTGCCGACGCGGACGGCCTCGGTGGTGCTGGCGCCCTGCGCGCGGGCCTCCACCATCCGGGACAGTAGGAACACCTCGTAGTCGGTGGACAGGCCGTAGATGATCGCCATGATCAGCACCAGTACCGGCGCCATGATCGGGCCCGGAGTGAAGTTCATCAGCCCGGCGCCGTGCCCGTCGATGAAGATCCAGGTCAGGATGCCGAGGGTGGCGCCGAGACCCAGCGCGGTCATCAGCACGGCCTTGATCGGCAGCACCAGCGATCCGAACGCCAGGAACATCAGCAGTGTGGTCAGCAGGAGGACCGTGATCACCATCAGCGGCAGGTTGTCGAGCAGCGCGGCGATCGAGTCGTGCTCAAGCACCGGGGTGCCGCCGACCAGCACCGTCACCCCGTCGGGAACGTCCATCGATCGCAGGTGGTCGACGGTCGCTTCCGCGTCGTTCCGGTCGACGAGGCCCGCCTTGAAGACGGTGACGCCGTCCTTGGTCGGGTTATTGATCGTGAACTTCTCGACCAGGCCGGGCGCCTCGCTGGCCTCCTTGACGATCTGGGTCAGCTGCGCGCCCTGCGCGCCCTCGATCACCAGCTTGATCGGCTCGGTGCGGTTGTTCGGGAACAGCTCGTCGAACTGTTCCTGCGCGACCCGGGTCGGGTTGTCGGGCGGTAGATAGGTCTCGTTGATGCCACCGAGTTTGACGTTGGAGATCGGGATGGTCAGCAGCAGCAGGCCGACCACGATCGGGATCGCGACCTTGAGCGGGTTCTTCATCACCCACTGGGTGGTCCGGCCCCAGTAGCTGTTCTCAATCTCCTCGGCGGTCTTGGTCTTGCGCATGAATTTCAGGCCGAGCGCGTCGACCCGCCGACCGAGAATGCCGAGGATCGCGGGCAGCACCGTCACCGAGATCAGGGCGGCTAGCAGCACTGCGGATATGGCACCGTATGCCATCGACTTGAGGAAGCCCTGTGGGAACAGCATCAGGCCGCCGAGGCTCGCGACGATCATCGTCGCGGAGAACACGACGGTGCGGCCCGCGGTCATCACGGTGCGGCGGACCGCGTCCCCGGTGTTGTAGCCCTCGGCCAATTCCTCACGGAACCGGCTCACCATGAACAGGCCGTAGTCGATCGCCAGGCCGAGACCGATCAGCGAGACGACGGAAAGGACGAATGCGTTCACCTCGGTGAACTGGGTGAACAGCTTCACCACGCCGTTCGCGGCGATGATCGTCAGGCCGCCGACGATCAGCGGCAGCGCGGCGGCGACGATGCCGCCGAAGATGAAGAACAGCAGCACACCGACCGCGGGGATCGCGAGGATCTCCATCCGCTTGAGGTCGTTCGCCATCGTGTCGTTGATCGTGCCGCTGACCGGCTGCAATCCGGCCAGTTGCACGTCGATGCCGTCGATATAGAACTGGTCCCGGACCTCGCGGAAGTTCGCCGCGACCTCGGTGTCGTTGGCACCGGCGATCGCGACGCTGGCGACCGCGTGCTCCTTGGTGGCATCGGCCAGCTGCGCGAGCTTGGTGGACCAGTAGCTGCCGTTGAGCTTGAGGATCTGGTCCGGATTGTTCGTGACCACCTCTTCGAGGTTCTTGGTGATCTTCGCCGCGAACGTCGGGTCGTCGACGGTCTTGCCCTCGGGCGCCGTATAGAGGAGCACCACGTCCGCGGTGGTGTCGCGGCCGAAGGTGCCGTCGGCGAGTTCGGCCGCAGCAACGGAGTCCGAGTCGGGGTCGAAGAGACCGCTCTGACTGACGTGCTTGTCTACGCCGAGGCCGTACGCGCCGAGGCCGAGCATCAGCGCGACCATCACCCCGATCACCGAGAATCGGAGGTGGTAGACGAGACGACCCCAGGTAGCGAACACTATTGCACTCCTTGACGTCCGAGGAGCAGGGCGGACAGGGGACGGAACGGCTGCAGCCAGGCACCCTCGTCGGGCAGCGAGTCCAGGCTGACTCGGGGCAGCGGCTCGCGGAACACACCGGGTATGTCCTCGAGATCGACGAACTCGAGGATCTCCGAGGACACCGCCCAGCTGGCATGCTCACGGAAACCGAGCACCTGCACGGGAACACCGCTTGCTGCGATGCCCTCGAGCGGAACCCGGAACGCCTGCCCGTCGGCGGACGCGACCATGACACCGGCCAGCCCGCCATCGCGGGCGCGCAGCGCGATGTGGTCGAGCATGTCGGCGTCGACGTCGCTGTCGTCGTCGATCTTCGGTTTCGCGAACACCGCGAAACCGACGTTCCGCAGTGCCTCGACCCAGGGTCGCACGACGTCGGCGCTGCCGGGCGCGATATTCGTGAACACCGTCGCCTCCGGCTCGAGCCGCACCGGGCTCGTTCCGGCCAGTTCGGCGGTCCGGCCGAGCAGCCAGCGTCCGAGCGCGTCGAACCGGGGCCGGTACGCGGCGGTGGGGCGGCCACCCAGAATTGCGCCGAGCCCCATATCGAGGTTCGGCGCGTCCCAGACCAGCAGTACCCGGCGTGGTGGTCGGGGTTCCCGACCGGTCTCGTCGAGGGCCCCGACCGACTCAGGTAATCGTTCGCTGACGCTCATCCGTTGACCTTTCCCCAGATCATCTCCGTGATCGGACGGCCGACGCGGTGTGCCTTGTCCTCGAACTTCGTGACCGGACGTTCGTGGGTCATCGGGGAGTCGATCACGCCGCTGGCCAGCTCGTCCCAGTCGAGTCGGGTCAACCGCGGTTCGGCGTCGCCTGTCTCGGCTATCCATTCTGCATAGTCGGCGTGGTCGGTGGCCACGTGCAGCAGGCCGCCGGGCGCGAGTCGGTCCGCGAGCAGCGCGAACGTCGGCGGCTGCAGCAGCCTGCGCTTGTGGTGGCGGGCCTTCGGCCACGGGTCGGGGAAGAAGACCCGGGCGCCGATCAGCGACTGCGGTGCCAGCATGTTCTCCAGCACGTCCATCGCGTCACCGCGCAGGACGCGGATGTTGGTGATGCCGTCGCGTTCGATCGACTGCAGGAGTTGGGCGAGTCCCGGCCGGTACACCTCAACGGCCAGCAGGTTGGTCTCGGGTTCGGCCTTCGCCATCGCGGTGGTGGCGGTGCCGGTTCCGCAGCCGATCTCGATGACGGTCGGCGCGTGCCTGCCGAACCACCCGTCGAGATCGAGGGGGGAGTCCGAGACATCGGCGCCGATCGTCGGCCATGTCCGGTCCCAGCACTGTTGCTGGGGGTCCGTGAGGGAGCCGCGGCGGGAGCGGAAACTGGTCACCCGGGGATACAGGCGGGAGCCGCGGTCGGCGGCACCCTCCACCCGGGGTTCGGCGTCATTCACCGGACCATTGTCACGCATGGAGGCCGTTTCCTGCAGCAGGCCCTCAAGGATGGGTTGAGGGTTTCGGGGTCGGCGGCACCGTGGCGCGGGACCGCCGAGGTGGTGCCGCGACCGTCGCTTCGACCACAGAAATTGCCATGACCTGTGACTTTGTTCCCGGCTACGACTGGTCCCTCGGCACCGTCGTGTACCAACTCTTTGTGAACACTTCGACACCGTTCTCGTACGCGACCAGCCGGTCGGCAACGAAGTAGTCGGTCGCCGTGCACGTCATCCGGCTGTAGGTCGCCACCTTCGTGCTCCAGTCGCCCCGGCCGATCGCGTCCGACCGTTCGCACTCGACCACGGTTGCCGTCGGATCGCCCTCCCGGAGGCGGAAGCGGTTCAGTTCGGTTTCGGTGCGGGTCAGCCCGTCGGCCCGGTCGGTGGTGGTGCCGTCCGAGAACGTCATCTCGACGACCTGTGTGCGGGTCACCGGATCCCAGCTGATTGTTCGGGTTGCTGGCACGTCGACGACGTCCAGCGAGCTGGGCGGGTCCGGTGGCGGCGGAGCGGTCGGTTCGCCGTCCGGCGCCGCGTCGACCGGCCGGATCGGCAGCCGCAGCACCCCCGGGTCCGGGGCAACGGTCACCGTCACCGGCTCCGGGGACGGCCACGCCCACGGCCAGAACGAGGCCGAGACGCTGACCCGGACCCGGCTGCCGACCCCGAACGCGTGACCGGTCGCGAACACCGGGACCGTCACCCGGTACACCCGCCCCGGCTCGAGGGGCTCGGGATGCTCGTGACCCGACCGGTGCGTCAGATTGAGCAGGCCCGCCGTCACCAGCCGGGACGTGCCGTCGGGGGTCACCTCGCACAGTCGCACCGCCAGCTGCGCCTGCGGTCGGTCCGCCGAGACCGACAGCTCCACCTCGGACCGCCCGAGGATCTCGAGCCGCTCGGTCAGCGGCGGCGAGTCGAAGGTGTGCGAGCGTCCGTCGTCGGCGGCCTGGTCGCCGGGCCTGCCCGCGAGGTCGCCGAACTGCAGCACGTTGCCCGCCGCCGAGCCGATCGCCAGCGGGGACCGCAGCCGGGTGACCGCGCCACCGGGTTCGGGCGCGACGCCCGACAGGTGCAGGCCGCGGCCGGCGAGCGCGCACTCGTGCGGCGCCCGCCCCTCGGGCGGCCAGACCGGCTCGGTCACCCAGCGCCCCGGCCGCTCGCCCTCGTCGCTGCCGAGCGGGACCGGGTCCGGGATCCAGGCGCGCAGCGCGGGCAGCCGGGTGGCCGCGTCGTCGCTGCCGCGCAGGTGGCAGTCGAACCAGCGCAGGCATTCGCCGATGAAGTCCATCGCCGGCCCGGGGGACGCCTGATGCGGGTAGGTGTGCGCCCAGGGTCCGATCAGGCCCTTCACCGGTGACGAGAGCTCCTCGAGTAGGCGCAGCACCGCGCCGCGGTAGGGGTCGGCCCAGCCGCTGATTGACAGCACGGCGGCGGTGATCGCCCCCGGATTCTCGATCACCGAGCCGTGCTTCCAGTACGCGTCCCTGCGCTGATGCGTGAGCCAGGTGCCGATGAACGACGGCGTCTGCTCCATCCGGGTGAACCACTCGTCCCGCCAGCGGTCCCCGACCACGTCCGGGTCCGGCGGGCGGGCGTTGTAGCAGAGCATGGTCGACGCCCACGGCAGCGCCTCGGACGCCAGCAGCGACCCGCCCAGATAGTGCACGTCGTCGGCGTACCGGTCGTCGGTGGAGCACACCGTCACGATGGCCTTGAGCTGCGGCGGGCCCAGCGCCGCGACCTGCAGTCCGTTGAATCCGCCCCACGACTTGCCGAGCATCGCGACGTTCCCGTCGCACCACGGTTGCGCGGCAAGCCATTCCAGGATCTGCACCGCGTCGTCGAGTTCGGTGGCGTGGTACTCGTCGAGCATGATGCCCTCCGAGTCCCCGCTACCCCGGTTGTCCACCCGCAGTGCGACGTAGCCTGCCTGTGCGAACGCGGCGTGCAGGCTCACGTCGCGGGCGGCGGTGCCGTCGTTCTTGCGGTAGGGGATGTACTCCATCACGGCGGGCTGCGGGTCGGTGACGTCCGCCGGAAACCAGATGCGTGCCGACAGGCGCACCCCGTCCCGCATCGGGATCCACGCAGTGCGCTCGACGCGGACCGGATGGTGCGGACGTGGTGCCGGAATCGGGGTCGACATGGGCACGCCTCCTCGACGGGAACACTCTGCGGGCTCCACCGTCTCACGGCGGGGAGGTCCGCGCCCGCCGAGACGCACTCGGCGGGCGCGCGGCGCTGGCGTCGGCTTTACTGGGACGACCTCACATCAACAGGGACGGGTCCTGCGATGGCACAGTCGAATTCGGAAGACGCGGCGGGCCAGGAGAACACCGGGACCGAGGCGCGGCAGCGGTCCTTCCCCTCCGCGCTGACGGTATTGGCGCTGGTCGCGGTCGTGGTGTGGCTGATCGCCTTCGTCGTGCCGAGCGGGCAGTACCAGCGCGATCCGGACGGGAACCCGATCGCCGGGTCCTATCAGCGGATCGACCCGCCGCTCGACTTCTGGGGCAGGCTCGGCGACCTGCTGATGTCGCCGGTCAACGGCCTCTACGGCATCCAGGACACCGAGACCGGGCAGGTCGCGGCCGACAACACCGGCGACCTGTACGGCAGCGTCGGGGTCTTCTTCTTCGTCCTCGCCATCGGTGCCTTCATCACGGTGGTGTTCGCGACCGGCGCCCTCGATCGCGGCATCGGCAGGCTCGCGCACCGGCTGCGCGACCGGGGTGGGCTGATGGTCGTCGGGATCATGGCGCTGTTCGCGCTGCTCGGCTCCGTGGAGGGGTGGGCGGAGGAAACCCTCGGCTTCTTCGGGCTCATCGTCCCGCTGATGCTGGCGCTCGGCTTCGATCGGCTGGTCGCGGCCGCCGCGATCCTGCTCAGTGCGGGGATCGGCACGCTGTGCTCGACGGTCAATCCGTTCGCGATCGGCGTCGCCTCCTCGGCCGCCGGTGTCTCGATCGGCGACGGCATCGTGCTCCGCGTCGTCATGTTGATCGTCCTCACCACCGTCACCATCGGCTACGTGATGCGGTACGCGCGCCGCGTCCGCCGCGACCCGGAGCGCTCCCTCGTCGGGCTCCTTCCCGGGGACAAGGAGATCGCCGAGCAGGCCGCGACCGCGAAGGTCGAGCCGCTGACCCGGACCCAGCAGGTGGTGTTGTGGCTGCTGCTCGCGACGTTCGTGCTGATGATCTTCTCGGTGATCCCGTGGTCGAGCGCGCTCACCGGCAATCCCGACGCGGAGCCGTACGGGTGGGAGCTGGGGTGGTCGTTCCCGCAGCTCGCGGCCCTGTTCCTGGTCGCGACGATCGTGGTCGGCTGCGTCGCCAGGATGGGGGAACAGAAGGTCAGCTCCACGCTCATCCAGGGCGCGGGCGACTTCATCGCCCCGGCCCTGGTGGTTGCCGTCGCCCGCGGCATCACCGTCATCATGAACAACTCCAAGATCACCGACACCGTCCTGCACTCGCTCGAGAGCGCGGTCAGCGGCGCAACGTCCGGGGTGTTCGTCGTGCTGGTCTGGCTCGTCAACCTGCCGCTGGCCTTCCTGATCCCCAGCACGTCCGGGCACGCGACCCTGGTCATGCCCATCATGGCCCCGCTCGCGGCGTTCGCGGACGTGCCGAGGTCGCTGGTCGTGACCGCGTGGGCGGCGTCGAATGGGTGGATGAACCTGTGGGTGCCGACGAGCGCGGTGATCATGGGCGGCTTGACGTTCGCGAAGGTCGGCTACAACAGGTACCTCCGTTTCATCCTGCCGCTGCTGGCGATCCTGGCGGTCCTGATCTGCGGGTTCCTCGTGATCGGCGCGATGGTGGCCTGACCGGGCGGCCGATTCGAGCGATCGCCGCCGCGTGCGGCGTCGGGCTGCGATCATGGACCCGCGCCGGGGGAGGGCGCGATGTGTCAGTTCAGGGGGTGACGCGATGGCGTCGACAGGTGCCGGTATCGCCGGCTTCGGGGCGCGGATGGACCCGCCCGATCCGGGGATCGCCGCCGACCTGGCGCGCCGCTGGGCCGCGGTCACCGACCCGATCCGGATCGAGGTGACCGGGCGGGCGGGTGTCGGCCGGTCCGCGCTGGTTGCCGCACTCGGCACGATTCCCGGCGCCGACATCGGTGCGACCGCGGCGTGGGACAAACCCGGCGTCGCCGACCCGGTCCTCACCGGTGACGTCGTTGTCCTCGTCCTGCTGGATCCACCGCGCCGGTCGGACCGGGACTGCGCGGCCGCGGCGGGCGCCCGCCCGGTCCTGGTGCTCGGTAAGGCGGACACGGTTGGCGACGCGGCGGGGGCCGCGGCCCGGGTGTCCGCCGAGTTCCGGACCGAGTGCCTGCCGGTCACCGCGGTGGGCGACATCGCCGGGGTCGAGACGCTCCGCGAGGTGCTCGTCCGGCGGATGGCCGCCGCCCGCACCGCTCGGGCCGCCGCCCTGCTGGCCCTGCTGCGCGCGTCGGCGCGGGACGGGAGCCGCCGCGACCACGTCGAGAGCTTCCTTGCCTCCGATGACGGGGTGCGGCTTGCTGCCCTCGCCGCGGCGGTGCCCGATCCGGCCGGGCCCGATGCGGTCGGGACCGGGTCCGACCGGGATCGGGCCCGCCAGTGGCGGGTCCGGCGCAACACCGCGCCCGACGCGGCGTCCGCCCGCGCGGCCCTCGCCCTTCATCGTGCGGCCGTCCGGGACGGTGGTCACCGTGCCTGACCGGGACGCCGCGCACGTGCTGGACCGCTGGCACCCGCAGCCGCCGGGCCCGGTGGTTGCCGTCGTCGGACCACCGGGCAGCGGGGTCAGCGCCCTGGCGGTCCGGTTGCGGGCCGTGTTGCCGGACGTCGACGTCGTGGACGGCCACGACCGCGTCGCGGCGGTCACCGTGTTCGTCGTCGCCGCCGCGGCCCCGATCGGTCGGGACGACCTCGACCTCCTCCGCGCCGTTGCGGGGCGCGGGAGTGCGGTCCTGGTCGCGCTGACCAAGGTCGACGCGCACCGGGACTGGGCGGTGGTGCGCGAGCGCGACACCGTCCTGCTCGCCGACCACGCGCCGGTTGTCGTGCCCGCGTCGATCCTGCCGGTGTCCGCGCGCACGGGCCGCGGTCTGCCGGGCCTGCGGGACGCGGTCGTCGCGGCACTGGCCCGGGTCGACCCCGGTCGTGGCAGACGAGCCGCCCTGGAACGCACCCGGTCGGTGGTGCGGGGGACCGCGGACGACCTGCGCCGCGACGACGACACCCCGCGGCTGCGGGCCCGGCGGGCGGAGCTGATCGCGGGCCGCGACGAGCCGCGGGCGCAGGCATCGGCGGCGCTGCGGCGGCTGACGGCGCTGGCCAGGGTGGATCTCGCGCATCAGGTCGGGGAGCGGGTCCGGGGGACCGCGACAGCGCTGCGGTCGCCCCTCGATCGCGCGGATCGACCCGGTCTCGCCGGATTCGCGCACCGGGTGCGCGCGGAGGTCGCGGCGCTGACCGTCGAACTCGACGCGGCAACGACCACGGTGCTGACCGAGCTGGGGGCGCAGGTGCTCGGCGCGGCGCACCCGGCGCCGGGGCCGCATCGCCCGCCGCCGACGGTCGCGGATCCCGAACCCCGGCACCGGGGTGTCGAGGACCGGATGGTGGTGGTCGTCGGGGCGTCCGCCGGGGTCGGGTTGGGGCGGTTGGTGGCATCGCCGCTGTCGGGGATCGCGGCCCTCGACCTGATCGTGGCCCCGCTGAGCCTGCTGATCGGCGGCGTCGCTGCGTGGTGGCTGACCCGGCTGCGCGGACTCGCTGCGGATCGCGCGCATCTGCGGCAGTGGCTGGCCGAGACGATGGCGCAGGTGCGGTCCGGGCTCGAGCAGCGGTCGCTGACCCGGCTGGTGGAGGCCGAGGCCACGCTCATCGAGGCGATCGGCGCCGCGCACCGCGCGCGGGTGGCGGCGACCGAACCGGTGCTGATCGCGGTGGACCGGGCGCTGCGGGAGAGCGCGACCCGCGCGGCCGGCAGGCTGTCGGCGATCGAGCGGGATCTCGCGGACCTGGACCGCGCGCTGGCGGAACCGGAGGCGGCGCGGGCGCGTCCAATCGGGCAGTGACCGGTCTGCGGGTCGGACCGGCGGGAGCGAGGGGGTCGACGATGCACGACGAGATGCTGGCGATGGGATTTGGCGACCCGCTTCCGGTGACCGTGGACGCGGGCCCGCTCGGCGAGTTCGCGGTCACCGACCCGACCGTCGACCTGAACTCCGACGGTGTTCTCGACACCGCGACGTTCGTCGACTCGGGCGGGGTGACGGTCGCCTCCGACCTCGACGGTGACGGCAGCGCCGACCACCTGACCCGGGTCGAGGGCGACGGCGACTACGCGGCGTGGGAGCCGCGGCGGGCGGCCGACGGCACCGTGCACTGGAGCCGGATCGACGCGGGCCGGTTGTGACCGCGGGACCTGCTGTTGAGCGAATTTCCGAAAACGCACAGCAAACTGGAC
The DNA here is from genome assembly GCF_042719255.1 of Rhodococcus sp. NPDC058532. Lineage (NCBI taxonomy): Bacteria > Bacillati > Actinomycetota > Actinomycetes > Mycobacteriales > Nocardiaceae > Rhodococcus > Rhodococcus sp. NPDC058532. The sequence continues at coordinate 57,609 of NZ_JBHXNU010000017.1, read as the reverse complement.
GAATGTCCGTATAAAGGTCGGGTGCGTGACCCCGATCACGCACATGTCACACCTTCACCGGGCCGACCGCGGTGGGATGCGCGGGGCCTGACCTGATCGAAACGGAGATCTCCATGTCCCGATCCTCGATGCGCCGCATCACCGCAGTCGCCGCCTCCGGTGCCCTCGTCGCCGCGGGCGCGGTCGTCGGCCTCGGCCTCGGAACCGGCGTCGCCAGCGCCGCCGATTGCAACCAGTCCAGCAGTGCCAGCAAGAACGACGCCAGCACCTGGGGCATCACGCACACCTACAACCGCTCGGTCAACGTGTCCGAGGCCGCGGGCGGAACCAAGGTCACCTACAAGACCGTCATCGGTACCACCGGCATCGGCAACCCGTACGTCAACACCATCACCGAGTTCGCGCCGGAGGGCTTCGACGCCCCGATCGAGTCGACGATCACCGCGTACAACGCGGTGGGTGGCCAGCAGCCCGAGCCGGTGACCCCCACGCCGAACGCGGGCGGCTGGAAGTTCACCAGCACCGGCTGGTTCGTGAACTCCGGTAACCCGGTCACCCTCGAGACCACCTACCTCGTCCCGAAGAACGCGGTCCCCGGCTCGGCCGTCACCTCCGGCGGCGTCGGCGTCGCGGGCACCGTCGGCGTCGGCACCGAGCTGCCGGGCCTGACCGCCTGCTTCAAGGTGCGCATCCCCAACGCGGGCGAGTCGGTGCTGTCCGTCGCGGACGAGACCGGGCTCGGCTCCGCGGAGGGCCAGCTCAGCTCCACCGGTTCGATCAGTGACGTCCTCGGCGACGCCATCCTGAACGTGATCGAGGGCAGCCTCAGCTGATTCGAGCGCACGACGCCCGACTGCGGCGGTGACGACCCTGTCGTCACCGCCGCAGTCGTGTCGGGGACCTCGCCCGATCACTGAATCGTTCCTGTGAGCGATCCGACGCGACCCGGTTCCCATCAGACGGACACACAGCGCTAACCTCATAGCAGGACACCCGGCGCCCGCGTCGTCGTCGGCCGTGTGAAACCACTCGCACACGGAGACGGAACAGCGGGTAGCGCCCCGCCGAGAGGGGTCAATCGCGCGACATCGAGCACCGTCGGAGGGCGGGGCGCGGTGACACGATTCCGGAACACCCCAGGGAGAGTTTGATGACCTCAGCGACCATTCCAGGTCTGAATGGCACCGACCCCGCGCCCACCTCGCACGGCGAGCTTCTCGCCTGGGTTCGCGAGGTGGCCGAGCTGACGCAGCCCGACCGCGTCGTGTTTGCCGACGGTTCGGACGCGGAGTGGGACCGGCTGACCACCAAGCTGGTCGAGGCCGGCACCTTCACCCGTCTCAACGACGAGAAGAAGCCGAACTCGTTCCTCGGCAACTCCGACCCGTCCGACGTGGCGCGCGTCGAGTCGCGCACCTACATCTGCTCGCGCAACGAGATCGACGCAGGCCCCACCAACAACTGGATGGACCCGGCCGAGATGCGCGGCCTCATGACCGACCTGTACCGCGGCAGCATGCGCGGTCGCACCATGTACGTGGTGCCGTTCTGCATGGGCCCGCTCGGTGCGGCCGACCCGAAGCTGGGCGTCGAGATCACCGACTCCGAGTACGTTGTCGTGTCGATGCGCATCATGACCCGCATGGGTCAGGCCGCCCTGGACAAGCTCGGCACGGACAAGCCGTTCGTGAAGGCGCTGCACTCCGTCGGCGCGCCGCTCGCCGAGGGCCAGGCCGACGTGCCGTGGCCGTGCAACGACACCAAGTACATCACCCACTTCCCGGAGGACCGCGAGATCTGGTCCTACGGTTCCGGCTACGGCGGCAACGCCCTCCTCGGCAAGAAGTGCTACTCGCTGCGCATCGCGTCGGCGATGGCCCACGACGAGGGCTGGCTGGCCGAGCACATGCTGATCCTCAAGTTGATCTCGCCGGAGAACAAGAACTACTACATCGCGGCCGCGTTCCCGTCCGCCTGCGGCAAGACGAACCTCGCGATGATCCAGCCGACCATCCCCGGTTGGCGCGCCGAGACCCTCGGCGACGACATCGCCTGGATGCGTTTCGGTGAGGACGGCCGGCTGTACGCCGTCAACCCGGAGTTCGGGTTCTTCGGCGTCGCGCCCGGAACCAACTACGGCTCGAACCCGAACGCGATGAAGACGGTCGAGGCGGGCAACACGCTGTACACCAACGTCGCGCTGACCGACGACGGCGACGTCTGGTGGGAGGGCCTTGAGGGCGACCCGCAGCACCTGATCGACTGGAAGGGCAACGACTGGACCCCCGAGTCCGGCGAGAAGGCCGCCCACCCGAACTCGCGGTACTGCACGCCGATGTCGCAGTGCCCGATCCTGGCCCCCGAGTGGGACGACCCGCAGGGCGTGCCGATCTCGGCGATCCTGTTCGGCGGCCGCCGCAAGACGACGGTCCCGCTGGTTGCGGAGTCGTTCGACTGGCAGCACGGCACCTTCCTCGGCGCGACGCTGTCGTCCGAGCAGACCGCCGCCGCCGAGGGCAAGGTGGGCGCCGTCCGCCGCGACCCGATGGCGATGATCCCGTTCATCGGCTACAACGCGGGCGACTACATCAACCACTGGATCACCCTCGGCAAGAACGCCGACGCGGAGAAGCTGCCGAAGATCTTCTACGTGAACTGGTTCCGTCGCGGTGCGGACGGCCGGTTCCTGTGGCCCGGGTTCGGCGAGAACTCCCGCGTCCTCAAGTGGATCGTGGACCGCATCGAGCACAAGGCGGGCGCGCAGAGCACCCCGATCGGTTTCGTGCCGACCGCGGCGGATCTCGAGCTGACCGGGCTCGACGTGGTCGCCGCCGACGTCGACGAGGCCCTCGCGGTCAGCGTCGACGAGTGGAAGGCGGAACTGCCGCTGATCGAGGAGTGGTTCGAGTTCCTCGGCGAGAAGGTCCCGTCCGGCGTGCGTGACGAGTTCGAGGCCCTCAAGCAGCGCCTCGGCTGAGCCACCTCCCCGTTTCGGGTGAAGGGCACCTGTGATCGGTCTGACCGGTCACAGGTGCCCTTCACCCGTTTCTGGGGTGCGGTGTGGGGCGGCGGGAGTGGCAGTGGTGGAATACACCTAACGAACAGTGACGCCCGGCGTATACGCAAGGGAGAGGACCCGCTATGAGCCAGATCTACAACAACGTCACCGAGCTGGTCGGGCGCACGCCGCTCGTCCGTCTGAACCGCCTGACCGACGGTGCGCAGGCGCAGGTCGTCGCCAAGCTGGAGTTCTACAACCCGGCCAACAGCGTCAAGGACCGGATCGGTGTCGCGATCATCGACGCCGCCGAGAAGTCCGGCGAGCTCAAGCCGGGCGGAACCATCGTGGAGGGCACCTCCGGCAACACCGGCATCGCCCTCGCGATGGTCGCGGCGGCCCGCGGCTACAAGGCCATCTTCACGATGCCGGAGACGGCATCGACCGAGCGCCGCGTGATGCTGCGCGCGTACGGCGCGGACATCGTGCTCACCCCCGGCGCCGAGGGCATGGCCGGTGCCGTGCGCAGGGCCGAGGAGATCGTCGCGCAGACCGACAACGCGGTTCTCGCCCGCCAGTTCGGCAACCCCGCGAACCCGGAGATCCACTCGCGCACCACCGGCGAGGAGATCTGGGCCGACACCGACGGCGCCGTGGACATCTTCGTCGCGGGCATCGGCACCGGCGGCACCCTCACCGGCGCGGGCCGCACCCTGCGCAAGTACAAGCCCGAGGTCACCATCGTCGGCGTCGAGCCCGCCGACTCGCCGATCCTCACCGGGGGACAGCCCGGCCCGCACAAGATCCAGGGACTCGGCGCCAACTTCGTGCCCGACATCCTCGACCGCGAGATCTACAACGAGATCATCGACGTCGAGTTCCCCGATGCGGTCGCCACCGCGCGCAGCCTCGGCACTGACGAGGGCATCCTCGGCGGCATCTCCGCAGGCGCCAACGTGTGGGCCGCCCTGCAGCTCGCGCAGCGCCCGGAGAATGCGGGCAAGACGATCGTCGTGATCGTGCCGGACTTCGGCGAGCGCTACATCTCCACCCCGCTGTTCGAGCACATCCGGGACTGACGGGCATGGGTGTGCTGGGCACGGTTCGGGAGGACCTGCAGGCCGCGCGCGGCCAGGATCCGGCCGCGCGCAGCAACGCCGAGAACGCGCTCGTCTACTCCGGGCTGCACGCCATCTGGTCGCACCGGGTCGCGCACCGGATGTGGGCGGTGCCCGCGCTGCGCGGTCCGGCGCGGGTGCTGGCCCAGTTCACCCGCTTCCTGACGGGCATCGAGATCCATCCCGGTGCCACGATCGGGCGGCGGTTCTTCATCGATCACGGCATGGGTGTGGTGATCGGCGAGACCACCGAGATCGGTGACGACGTGATGCTCTATCACGGCGTCACGCTCGGCGGTCGCTCGCTGGCGCGGACGAAGCGGCACCCGACGATCGGCAACCGCGTCACGATCGGGGCTGGCGCGAAGGTCCTCGGCCCGGTCGTGATCGGGGACGACAGCGCCGTCGGGGCGAATGCCGTTGTCACCCGCGATGTTCCGGCCGACTCGATCGCGACCGGAATCCCGGCGAGCGTGCGGCACCGCAGTGGACGCCAGCACGAGCAGCTCGTCGACCCGAACAGCTATGTCGACCCGGCGATGTACATCTGAGTCGGTTCGGTCTCCGAACGATCACGATCCGGGCCGGACGCCGGTGTGGCGCGGGCCGGTCCGGCCGCGGCGGTGTCACGATCGCGGAGGCCGGCCGCGCCTCGCGGGCGGTGACTTCGGGAGGCGTTGACATGGACGTGGGTAGGACGACGAAGACGGCCGTTGCGGGTGCCGCGGTGGCCGTGATGGCGACCGGTGCGGTGCTGGCCGGTGCGGGCACCGCCGCGGCGGCCGACCGCTATTCCGGCCCCGAACTCTCGGTCGACCAGGGCGACATCGATGGCAAAAACGTGAAACTGAACCTGACGAACCCGAACCGGGTCAACGGACTCCTCGACGTCAGCACCTGCACCTCGGCGTTGCTCAACGGGCAGCAGGCGCTGGCGGCGTTCATCGCGTACAACACCCGCGACTACGCAGGCCTGGTCCGGATCATGCTCGAACCGGGTCTGACGGCAGGCCCGAGCGCGACCAACTCGGTGCTCGAACCCGGACCCAACGGCGCATCGCGGACCGTCGACGTCGCCGACGGCGTTTACGCCTACCTCGGGACCTGCGGCGGGACCGATACCGTTCTCGACCCCGACAACATCGGGGTCTCGTTCCTGCCGGTTATCGTCCCCGACGGCATCGGCAGCATCGCCCCGGTCCTTGACTTCGGCGGCACCGCCCTCGGCGCAGGCATCGGCAGCGCCGACCTGCTGCCGCTGCTCACCGGTTAACCCCACCCGCCTTCCGGAGTGAACGGAAGCGTTCAGTCGATCAGATCGAATGAATGTGCCGTTCGCTCGGGCGGGAGGGTCAGTCGCCGGGGGTGAGGGCCGGGTCGCCGGGCGTGGACAGCGACAGCACGGCGCGGCGGATGTTCGGGTGTCGCTCCAGGCTGCGCTCACAGTGGTCGAGCAGCTCCGCGACGGTGTGCTCGGCGACGTCTCCGACCAGGTCGACCGCGCCGACGAGGAACACCTGGCGCGGACCGAGGTACTCCATCCGCAGCATCGTCACCCGCTCCACCTCGGGCAGGTCGAGCAGGGCCTCAAGTCCGGCGGCACGCAGCCGCGGTGAGGCCTCCTCACCGACGAGGAACCGCCGGTTCCGGTCAATGAGAATCACCGCGATCACCCCGAGCAGGACGCCGACCAGGATCGAGCCGATCGCGTCCGGGACGGGGGATCCGGTCAGCTGGTGCAGCAGCACACCCGCGAAGGCGATCACCAGCCCGATCAGGGCGGCCGCGTCCTCGGCGAACACCGCCCGGACGGTGGGATCCGAGGTCTTCAGCGCGTGCTCGAGGACGTCCCGGTCGGCGGACGCGGCCTCGGACCGCACCTGCCGGAATGCCTGGGCGAACGAGATGCCCTCGAGCACCAGCGCGATGCCCAGGACCGCGTAGGCGACGCCGAAGTCGGACGCCGGTTCCGGGGTGATCAGTTCCTGGATGCCGTGCGTGATTGACACGCCTGCACCGAGCGCGAACAGGCCGAGCGCGGCGAACATCGACCAGATGTACGCCTCCCGTCCGTAGCCGAGCGGGTGTGCCCGGTCCGCGGGATGCCGCGACCGCCTGCCCGCGATCAGCAGCAGCACCTCGTTGCCGGTGTCCGCCCACGAGTGGGTGGCCTCGGCGACCATCGACGCCGACCCGGTCACCACGGCGGCGATCGTCTTGGCGACGGCGATCGCGGCGTTCGCGCCGAACGCCAGCAACACGGTCAGCGTGCTCTCCTGGTCGCCGCCCACCGCGGGGTCGCGTTCGGTCATCGTTGAACGATACGGCGGCGGGAGGTCATTCGGCCGACCGACACGGGTCGGCGGGGGCCGGGACGGGATCGGCGACAATCCTGCGGTCCGCCTGATTCGACGGTGCCCCGGCGCTTATCCTCTGTCCGTTCCCTCGGCGCCGCGTCCCCCTGTGCGGCGCCGTCTCCGTACCTACACCCAGGAAGGGCCACGATGCCCAGTACCACCCCGAACAGGATCGTCGGCGGCGCAGCCGTCGCCGCCGCGACCGCAGCCGCGCTGGCGTTCGCGCTGCCCGCGACGGCCGCGGCCGCGCCGACCACGCAGCCGCCCACCGTCGTCGCGTCCTCGAGCGACACCAGCATCACCATGAAGGTCACCAATACCAACGCCTGGGACATCAACGTGCCGTGGTGCCAGGCGTTTGTCGTGAACGCCGCGGAGGTGCCTGCGGTCGTGGACGATCCGACGCATCTCTTCGATCCGGGTGTGCTGGTCTACCCGGCGCTCAGCGCACCGCTGTCGATGTTCGGCGTCGCACCGAAGTCGACCGTGACGAACACGGTGAACGACCTCGAACCCGGCGTCTACGGGGTGATCGGTGGCTGCGCAAGGGCATTCGACCTGATTCATCCGGTGCTCGGCGAGCCGCAGATGATGCAGGTCGGGCTGCTGCCCGGCGGCAGCAGCGACGGCAGCACCGCGATGACCCTCCCGTTCGGTAGCTGAGCCGGGCGAGACGACGAATGCGCGCCTGCACCTGAGCGGTGCGGCGCGCATTCGCGTCAGGGGTGCGTCAGGCGCCGTAGCCGGCGGGCATCAGCACGGACTTGAGCTCGCAGTACGCGTCGAGACCTTCGGGGCCGTTCTCGCGGCCGATGCCGGAGTTCTTGTAGCCACCGAACGGGGAACCGGGATCGAAGGCGTACCAGTTGATTCCGAAGGTTCCGGTGCGGATCTGCTTGGCGACCTCGAGGCCCTTCTCGATGTCGGTGGTGTACACCGAGCCGGCAAGGCCGTAGTCGGAGTCGTTGGCGATCTTGATGGCCTCGTCGAGGCTGTCGTACGCGATCACCGACAGGACCGGCCCGAAGATCTCCTCGCGGGCGATGGTCATCGAGTTGTCGACGTCGGCGAAGATGGTCGGCTCGACGAAGTAGCCCTTCTCCAGCCCGGCCGGGACGCCGCCGCCCACGACGAGGCGGGCGCCCTCCGCCTTGCCCTTCTCGATGTAGCCGAGCACCTTGTCGCGCTGCGCGGCGGTGATGATCGGGCCGAGCTGCGCGGTCGGGTCGTCCGGCATGCCCATCGGCAGGAACGCGACGAAGTTCTTCATCGCCTCGACGATCTCGTCGTAGCGCGAGCGCGGCGCCAGGATCCGGGTCTGGCCGACGCAGGCCTGCCCGGAGTTCATCAGGCCGGACAGCACCAGCATCGGGGTGGTCGCGGCGACGTCCATGTCCTCGAGCAGGATCGCGGCCGACTTGCCGCCGAGCTCGAGCGAGCAGCGCTTGAGGTTCTGCGCGGCGATGGCACCGATCTTGCGGCCGACCGCGGTGCTGCCGGTGAAGGTGACCTTGTCGACGTCCGGGTGCGAGATCAGGTACTCACCGGTCGCGGCGCCGCCCGGCACGATGGACAGCACGCCCTCGGGCAGACCCGCCTCGGTGAAGATCTCCGCGATGACGTTCGCGCTCAGCGGCGTCTCGGGGGCGGGCTTGAGCACCATCGTGCAGCCGGCCAGGATCGCGGGCGCGAGCTTGTTGATCATCAGGAACAGCGGGACATTCCACGCGATGACCGCACCGACGACGCCGACCGGCTCACGGAACACCTTGGTGGTACCGAAGACGCCGGTGCGCTCCTCCTCCCAGGGGAACGAATCCACCAGTCCCGCATAGGCGTTCAGTGCGGCGAGGGTCGGCGTCTTCTGCATCAGCTCGACACCGGCGCGCGGGGCGCCCATCTCGGAGGTGATCACCGTGCACAGTTCGTCGGTGCGCTCCTCGATCAGCTTGGCGACCTTGGTGAGGATCTCGGCGCGCTGCGCGGGCGAGGTCTGCGGCCACGGGCCCGACTCGAGGGCGGTGCGGGCGGCGCCGATCGCGGCGTCGATGTCGGCGGGGGCGGCGACCGGCACGCTGCCGACCCGCTCCTCGGTGGCGGGGGAGAACACATCGAGGCGTTCGGAGGTGGCAGGGGCCACCCACTGGCCGCCGATGTAGAGCTTGTCGTAGTCGGTCATCAGTACTTCCTTGCTGGTGTCGGGTCGGTGGTCGGTGGTGCGCTGTCGGAGCGGGCGTGCCCCGCGTCGGTGGTGGTCACGGCACCCGCTCCCAGTAGGCGCCGTCGAGCATGTCCTCGAGGGTCCTGCGGTGCATGATCATGTCGTCCGGATCGCCGGGGGCCGCCGCCTGGCCGAACGCGATCGCGCGGGACTGCACGCGGAACATGATCGTCGCGTGCCGCAGTGCCGCGTAGACGCTGTAGTAGTCGAGGTGCTCGGGGGTGTGCCCGGTCGCTGCCGCGTACCGGGCCGCGACGTCCTCCCTGCGCAGGAAGTCCGGCAGGCCCGGCAACCCCGCGACACCGGCAAGGTCCTCGAAGAACCTGTGCAGGAACACCATCCACGCCACGTCCATCTCCCGCGGGCCGAGCGCGGCCATCTCCCAGTCCAGGACGGCAACCGGGGTGAAGTCGCGGTACATGATGTTGCCGATCCGCGAGTCGCCCCAGCACAGCACCGCGGGGGACGGGTCGGCGGGCACGTTCGCCTCCAGCCAGTCCAGGGCCCGCTCGATCAGGGGGGACCGCGGTCCCTGCGCGGTCGCCCACTGGTAGTAGCCGCGTTGCCGGGCCAGGTGCGCCCGAAACGATTCCTCCGCGGTGGTGCCCGCGTCGTGCAGGCGGAGGAACGCGAAGTGTGTTGCGGGATCGGGGATCGCGTGCAACTGCGCGAGGATGTCGACGGACGCGTCCTGCAGCGTGCGGCGCTGTTCGGCGCTGGCGTCGAACAGCCACGAGGGCCCGAAGTTGTAGGGCATGACATCCGGTGGGACGTCACCGTCGACCCGCTCCATCACGAAGAATGGCGCCCCCAGCGCGCTGGGGTCCGGTTCGGACCAGTAGACGGCGGGCACCGGGACCGCGGACAGGTTGCCGACGGCCTTCATCACCGCGAACTGGGTGTCCATGTCGTAGCTCGGGAACACCGGCATCGACGTGGTGCCCGGCTCGATCCGGGCCACCAGGTGGTGGCGGCCGCGGCTGCCGTGCTCGGTCCACTCCGCGTCGACGAGGACGGTCTCGCTCGACATCCCGTTGGCGTCGGGGAGACGGACTCCCCGCACGAGGGCGTCGGCGTCGTCGGGCAGCCTGTCGGTCAGCCAGGACTGAAAGGCCGCGCGGAGGTGGTCGGTGTCGCGTCGGGAGTCCCGCGGGCGGGCGACCTCCGAATAGTCGTCACCGTCGCCAAACGGGGTTTCTGCTGCGCTCACGGTGCCCTCGTTCCGTCGTCCCCGCGGACGAGGCGGGGCGCCCGGCCATCGAGGCAGAGTGTGGTGAGCAGCACACTAGAACACGTTACAGAGTTCCGGGGCCGAAATCAGCCCCCATTCCGGTTGAACCTGTAACGAAATTGGGAAGGGCTAGTCGACCAGCGTCAACGCGCCTGCACCGATCAGCGTCGCCCGACCGCCGAGCGCCGCGGGCACGATCCGCAGGCCGCGGCTGAACGACAACCGCGCGTGCCGCGCCGCCGCAGCCCGCATCGGCTCCCACAGCGCCGGGCCGGCCTGCCCGAAACCACCGCCGACCACCGCCAGATCCAGATCCAGCAGCGCCGCCGACGACGCGATCGCGGTCCCCACCGCCGTCCCGGCTCGGTGCAGCGCCGCAACGGCGGTCGGTTCGCGGTCATCCGCGGCCCGCGACAGCTCCAGCCCCGTTGACCCCGCCCACCCGCGGGCGTTCGCCCACCGCACCGCGGACGGGCCAGACGCGACCGCCTCCAGGCAGCCGACCCCGCCGCACGCGCACGCGACGTCCTCCGCGCCGGGCACCACCACGTGCCCGATGTGGCCCGCGTTGCCGGTGCGCCCGCCCGCGATGCGCCCGCCGAGCAGGACGCCGCCGCCGACCCCGGTCGAGACGATCATCCCGATCTGGTCCGGTGTCCCCCGGCCTGCACCGAACCGGTACTCGGCGAGCGCGGCACACGCGCCGTCCATCGCGAGGGTGATCTCGGCGTCCGGGAACAGCGACCGGACCGCCTCGACGAGCGGGAATCCGGTGCGCCACTCCGGCACGTTCAGCGGCCCGACCACCCCGGCGTCGACGTCCACCGGCCCCGCAGCCCCGATCCCGACCCGGCGCACCCGTCGGCCGTCCGCGACCTGAACGAGCAGCCGCTCGGCCGCCTCCCACACGCCGACGGCGGGCGTCGCGACGCGCTGCTCGGCGACCAGCGTGCCGTCCGCCCGAACGCGGGCCGCCGCGAACTTGGTGCCACCGATGTCCAACGCGAGAGCCGCCACCCGGGCAGCGTATTCGGCTGCGCCGACCGTGGGGGGGGGGGGGGCCGCACAGAGGGGGGAACCCAAAAAACGGGTGGTTCGTATTCT
>NZ_JBHXNU010000017.1:27505-46570 GCF_042719255.1 Rhodococcus sp. NPDC058532 | reverse complement strand
GTCGAGAGTTTGTTCCCATCGATCCCAAAAAAAAGACCCCCCACTCGGACAGGTTGTTCGTCTCCCCCCCCTTTGTGGTCTCCCCCCCCCCCTGGGGGCACACCCCACCCACGGTTGCTGGTCAGCGCCTGCGCAGGACGAGGACCAGATTGGAGACCAGGAACTCGCGGACCACGGGAACCCTGACCAGCCACCAGGCCCAGCGCGGGTGGTAGCGGGGGAACGCGGCGAGCAACTCGCCGTCCGTGGCCGAGCGGGCCCACCGCAGCCCGTCGGCCGCGCCCACCTCGAACAGCGACACACCGAACCGGTTCTTTGGCTCCTTGCCGTGCTTGCTGGCGTACCGGCGGGCCGCGTACTCCCCGCCGAACGCGTGCCACGGCCCGGTCTCATGCCCGCCGAACGGGCCCCACCACAGCGTGTACGAGAGCACCATCAGCCCGCCCGGCCTGGTGACCCGCAGCATCTCGTCGGCCATCGTCCACGGCTCGGGGACGTGCTCGGCGACGTTCGACGAGAAGCAGATGTCGACCGACGCATCCCGCACCGGCAACGCCATCCCCGACCCGCGCAGCCCACCGTGCGCGGGCAGGCCCGCCGCGTGCATCTCGGACGGATCCGGCTCCACCGGCACGTACGTCGCGCCTGCCGCGCGGAACGCGTCCGCGAAGTAGCCGGGTCCACCTCCGACGTCGAGGACCGTGGTTCCCGCGAGCGACCCGCCGGTCGCGCCCGCGTACAGGTCGCCGATCAGCTCCAGCGAATCGGTGGCGAGGGCGCCGTAGAAGAGGTCCGGATCGGTCTGCTCGTACTTGAAATCCGACAGCAGGCGCACCGATCGGCGCAGGGTGGCCCGGCGGGCGAAGAGGCGGGTCACGGGGAGCGCGGTCACGGGGCGCCAGCCTATCGGCCCCGCCTCGCCTCGCGCGGACCGCACCATCACCGGCTGCCGAGCCGATAAGGTGTGCAACGGCCGCCGCCGCGGCCGACACGCCCGAGGGTCCAGGAGTAGTGCCGTGCGCGAGGTTCTGTTGTTGTGCTGGCGGGACACCGGTCACCCGCAGGGCGGCGGCAGTGAGCGCTACCTCGAGCAGGTCGGCGCCGGGCTCGCCGCCCGCGGCATCACCGTCACCCTGCGCACCGCAGGCTATCCGGGCGCGCCCCGCGAGGAGGTCGTCGACGGCATTCGGATCAGCCGCGGCGGCGGCAGGTTCACCGTGTACCCGCGGGCGCTGGCCGCGATCCTCGCTGGCCGGTTCGGGTTCGGCCCGCTCAAGGGCATCGCCCCGGACGCGGTCATCGACACCCAGAACGGCATCCCGTTCTTCGCGCGCCTGGTCAGCGGCGCGCCGAGCACGGTCCTCGTGCACCATTGCCACCGCGAGCAGTGGCCGGTCGCCGGCCGACTGGTCGGGAAGATCGGCTGGTGGGTCGAGTCCCGGCTGTCCCCGCGACTGCACCGCACGAACCAGTACCTGACGGTGTCGCTGCCGTCCGCCGAGGAACTCCACGCGCTCGGCGTCCACCGGGACCGGGTCGCCGTGGTCCGCAACGGCGTCGACCCCGTGCCCGCGGCAGCCCCGACCGGGGACGCCGCCGCCCGCACCGACCACCCGAGCATTTGCGTGCTGTCGCGGCTGGTGCCGCACAAGCAGATCGAGGACGCGCTCGCCGCGGTCGCGACCCTGCGGGACCGGATCCCCGGCCTGCACCTCGACGTCGTCGGCGGCGGGTGGTGGGAACAGAACCTGCGGGAGAGCGCGGCCGGTCTCGGCATCGCAGACGCCGTCACGTTCCATGGCCACGTGCCCGAGCAGCGCAAGCACGAACTGCTGTCTCGGTCCTGGGTGCACGTGATGCCGTCCCGCAAGGAGGGCTGGGGGCTCGCGGTGATCGAGGCGGCGCAGCACGGCGTCCCGACGGTCGGCTACCGCAGTTCCCGCGGCCTCACCGACTCCATCGTCGACGGGGTCACCGGTGTCGTCGTCGGCGGCGACACGGTCGACGCGGCGGAGGACGTCGCCGCCCTCACCGCCGCCGTTGCGGAGTTGCTCGGGGACGCCGCGCGGCGGGCCGAGCTGGGGGAGAAGGCCCGGGGACGCTCGCGTGAGTTCTCCTGGGCGCAGACCGCGGCCGGGGTGCATCGGGTGCTGGCCGCGTCCGCGGCGGGCGGCTACGTGTCCGGGCTGATCGGGCCGGACGTCCTAGTCGACGCTGGCGCGGCGGGCGCCGAGTACGCACCCGAGGGCGCCGCCCGCTAGCAGCGCCGCCCACACCAGATGCGCGGCGACCAGCACCCGCCGCTGCGTCGCCGATTCCGGCGCGAACGCGACCCAGCCGGGCAGCCGGTACAGCGCCAGGTGGTCGTCGTCGTACACCAACTCCAGGTCGGCAAGCAGGTCGGTGTCGCCGGGGACCCCGGGGGTGTCCTTCTCGACGAGAACCCACCCGACGCCGAGCAGGGCGAGGTCGTCGGGGGTGCCGCCGCCGACGAGGACCAGTTCGATCTCCGCCGCCCGGCCGCCCTCCCCGGTGATCTCGACGAAGCTGGGCCCGGTGAACGTCGGCTCCTGCGGCAGGACGAGCAGCCGGCCGGTCTGCGGGACATCGAGCGGCAGCATCCGCGGCGCCGGATCCAGCACCGGCGCGGGGCCGGAGTACGGAAACCGGCGGAACGTCCCCGCGGGCAGCACCGCGACGTCGCTGGCCGCCCCGTCGAGCAGTGCCGCCACCCGCTGCCACGACGCCGGGTAGTGCACCGGCCGCACTGCGCCCCCGACCCCCAACGCCAGGTCCGGCAGCGCCGCCAGCACCGCGACGATCGCGACCGCGGCGGCCACCCCGGTCCGTGGCCGGTGCGCAGGCCGGTCCGGGGCGAAGACGCGCGCCGCCGTCCGCGCGAGTGCGCCGACCCCGGCGGCCGCGGCCAGCGCGTAGAACGGCACCGCAAGCGCCACCCACTTCTGGGCGTCGCGCAGCAGTCCGTAGCCGGGCACGTGCACGACCGCCCACTCGCCTGCCGCCAGCCCCCACCCGGTCGCGGCGAGCGCGGGCAGCAGCACCGCCGCCGCCGCGAGCGCCGCCACCGCGACCAGCACCGGGTTGCCGCGGCGGCGCACCAACGCGGGCAGCCCACACGCGACGACGGCCAGCAGCATGACGGTGCCGACCAGCGCCCACCCGGTGGCCCGGCTGCCGGGCACCGCCGCCGCGTTCCAGATGCCGCCGAGGCCGGCGAGGCTGCCGAGCGTCGCGAGCCCCGGTTCCGCACGGGCCGCGAACGCCGCGACACCGGCCGGGTCCGCGCCCTGCGCGCCCGCACCGGACAGCACGGTCGCGGTCAGCCACGGCGCCGACGCCGCGACGGCGAGGAGCACCCCGACCAGCACCCGCGGGCCGCGGCGGCTGCGACCCCCCGGCACCGCGAGCAGGACCAGCAGCAGCGTCGCCGCGAGCACCGCACCGGTCGGGGTGAGTCCCGCCGCGGCCAGGGCCAGGGCGGGCGGCGCGACCACCGCGGCGGACCGGAGGCGGGCGGTGCCGCGGATCCGCACCGCCGCCACCACGATCCACGGCAACGCCGCATACCCGGTCAGCAGGCTCCAGTGTCCCTGCAGCAGCCGCTCGGCGACGTACGGGTTCCACAGCGTCACCGTCGACGCGAGCAGCCTGCCGCCGAGCCCGACCGTGGGCAGGGTCGCGGCGACCATCCGCGCCGCACCCCACCCCGCCGCGACCAGCGCGAGCAGCAGGATCGTCTTCACCACCAGCCCGCCGTCCAGCACCGTCGACAGCGCCGCGACCGCCGCGTCCTGCGGCACCGCCCGCGCCGCCGCGTCCGACAGACCCAACGCCGAATCGGTCAGATACGACCGCGGTGTGCTCACCGCGTCCCGCAGCAGCAGGTAGCCGGGGCCGAGCAGGGGACCGAGGATCAGCAGCGCCAACAGCAGGCTGTATCCGGGCTCGGCGACCCGGTGGAGCCACACGGGCCGCGCGATCATGGGGCCACGCTAACGGATGCGATCATGGGCGGATGACACCTCGCCCCGCTGCCGGTTCCGCGGTGGCCGGGATGACGATGGTGACCGCGGGCTCGATGACCGCGAACGCCCTGTCCTACCTGCTCGCGCTGCTGGCCGCTCGGTGGCTCGGGCCCGCCGGCTACGGGGAGTTCGCGGCGCTGACCGCCGCCCAGCTCGTCCTCGCGGTGCCCGCCCTCGCCCTGCAGACCGTCGTCGCGCGGGACACGGTCCTCGGCAGGGACGCGGCGACGCTGCGCAGGCTCGGGATCCGATGCACCGCAATCGTCGCGGTCGTCGCCGCGGCGCTGGTGGTGCCGATCGCCACCGTCCTCGACACCGGCGTCGCCGCGACCGCCGCCGCCCTCCTCACCGCACCGATGCTGGTGCTGCTCGCCGGGGAGCAGGGGCTGCTGCAGGGCACCGGCCGGTTCGGCGTGCTCGCCGCCCTGCTGGCCGTAGCCGGGATCGGGAAGGTCGGTCCCGCGATCGCGGTCCTGCTGCTCGGTGGCGGACCGGGGACCGCGCTGACCGCGTCGGCCGTCGGGACCGGGGCGGTCGCGGTCGGAGCCCGGGTCCTGGCCGGTATCGCCGGGGGCACGGACGACGCGCGGCGGGCGATCGGCGTGATGGCGGTGCTGCGGGCCTCGCAGGTGCAGCTGGCGCTGATCGTGCTGTCGTCCGTGGACGTCCTGCTTGCGCGGGTGGTGCTCGGGGAGGAGCAGGCCGGGCAGTACGCGCTCGGCGCGGTCGCCACCAAGGTGGCGTTCTGGCTGCCCGCCGCCGTCGGGGTGGTGCTGTATCCGAGGATGGCGAGCCCGGAGCACTCGGCGGGCGCGGTCCGGTCCGCGCTCGGGGTGCTGGTCGGGATCGGCGCCGTCACCGTCGCCGGGGCCGCGGTCGCGGCGCCGCTGGTGCCTGCGCTGCTGGGGGAGGCGTACGCGCCCGTGCGTGGACTGCTGTGGGCGTTCGCGCTGAGCGGCGCCTGCCTGGCCGTCCTGCAGGGCGCGCTGCTGTCCGCGATCGCCCGCGAACGTACCGCGCTTGCCGCGGTCGCCTGGCTGGGGCTGGCAGTCGAGGTCGTTGTGGTGCTCACCGCCGTCACCGGCATCGCCCAGCTGATCGCGGTCGCGGCCACCGTCGCCGCCGTCACCGCGGTCGCGGCGAGCCTGCTGGTCCTGCGCGGGGCGGGCCGCCCCGCCGCTCTCGCGGCCCCGCCTGCGCCGTCCTGACGGGCGCCCCCCGGTCTGCGCCCTCGTCACCCCACCGTGCACCTTCCCGAATGGCGGATTCGGTCAGTCAGACCGATCGAATGGCGGATCCGGTCAGTCAGACCGACCGAATGGCGGATTCGGTCAGTTAGACCGATCGAATGGCGCATTCGGGAAGGAGCGGGCGGCGGCCCCCTCCGGGTGACCGCACCCGAGTACTCGAGGACTCGAGGGACGCGAAGGGCCCGCACTCGGGTGAGCGAGTGCGGGCCCTGTGCTGCGTGCGCTACAGGCGGGTGGTCGGCGGATCCTGATCCGGCTTCACCTGCGGGATCTCCATCGTCTCGTCCCCGGAGTAGTCGTGCCGCGGGATCATCTCGGTGTCCGGATCGGAGTAGCCGCCCTGGTAGGTGTCCGGCTCCGGGCCGCGGCCCGACTCCGGGTTGACCGGCGTTCCGCCCGCGACGGCGGGCTTCGCGCCGCCCCGTCCACCGCGGGTGCCCAGGAACAGGCCCGCGGCGAGGGCGATCACGCCGAGAACCGCCGCGACGATCGGCACGGTACGACCGAAGACGGCGAGCTTGTCCTGGCCGTCCTTGGCCTGCTGGACCTGGTACTCGATGGTCTCCTCATCGAACGGCAGCGTCGCCTTGAGGACGGTGACCTCCGGCTTGCCCGCGGTGCGGGAGTAGTACTGGAACAGCTTCTCCTGGCCCTTGACGACGACACCGGTGACCGGGTCGACCCACACGTCGCGCTCGTTCTCGTACCAGCGGGTCATCGTGATGGGGGCGGCGCCACCCTCGACACCCCAGGTGTCGGCGGGCAGGGCGAGCTTGTTCGTCGGGGAGGAGACGACCTTCGACAGGTCGACGGGGCCGACCTTCTGGCTGTAGTGGTACACCTTCATCCCGTTGACCTCGGTCTCCTCGACGAAGTCGATGTCCTGCGTCGTGCGGGAGTTCAGGTCGAAGTACGGGTACGCCTTCTGCTCGGCGTCGAACGGCCACTTGTACTGCAGGCCGGTGTGCTCCACCTCTTCGGCGGGCTTGTTGGCGTCCGTCTGGATGGTGCCGATCGGGTCCTGGATCGGCATGGAGGTGACGCGGTCGAGGGTGACCCGGTCGACGGTGGCGGTCAGCAGGCCGGTGTCGCCCTGCTTGTCGGTGCGACGGAGCGTCTGACCGGCCTGGACCGTGATCCGGTCGGCGTCGGACGGATCGACGACCGTGACGTAGCGCTGCGCGACGAGCGGGACATTCGTGTCGACCACGGCGCGGCCGGAGGTCAGCGACTTGGCGTCGAGGACGTCGCCGTTACCCGCGGCGATCGTGGTGACCTCCAGGTCGAGCGGGGTCTTCTTCAGCTTGCCGACGGTGTAGGTCGGGATCAGCAGGGCGGCTGCCAGTAGGAATGCGCCGAGCCCCACCAGAATGCAGGCGAGTGTCCTGCTCGGCCCTGAGCGTTCCGCCATACCGAATCTCCTTCGTCTCCTGCTGGGCCCGTTCCCGAGCCACCCCTGGATGCGGTGACTGGCGCCGCATCGATCGCAGAGTGCCCGAATCGTGACACCCAGTGAGCCCAGACAGTAACAGTGTCACGGCCCCGATTGCGCTGGCACGCCAGATTTCGAGCGCCGTACGAAACTCGTCGGTACGGCCTATCCGCCGGTCGCCGGGCACACTGGACGCGAAATGGATACCACCACACGCGCCGCAGTTCCCGCCCTCCCGGACGCCCCGCACCGGGCGACCCGAGGCTTCGTTCCCGCACTCGAGGGCATGCGCGGACTCGCCGCGCTCGGCGTGTTGGTCACCCACGTCGCCTTCCAAACCGCCGCGACGGACCTCCCCGTCCTTGGCCGGGTGTTGGGCCGGTTCGACCTCGCGGTTGCCGTCTTCTTCGCGCTGTCCGGTTTCCTGTTGTGGCGCCCCCATGCCGCCGCGGCGCGCGGTCTCGGCGACCGGCCAGGAACCGGCCGGTACTTCCTGCACCGCGCGGTCCGGATCCTGCCCGCCTACTGGGTGGTGGTCGTGGTGGTCCTGATCTTCCTGCCTGCGGCGGGCGGCGGGTGGAAGGTCTGGGCGGCGAACCTGGGGTTGGTGCAGGTGTTCGTGCCGCTGACCCTGACCGACGGCCTGACCCAGATGTGGAGTCTTTCGGTGGAGGTGGCGTTCTACGCGCTGCTGCCGCTGCTGGCGTTCGCGCTGGTCCGGTTGCGGGGTGCGGCGGCGCGATGGCGGATCCCCGTTCTGCTCGCCGCGTCCGCCGTCAGCCTGGGGTGGTCGTTCCTGCCCGTCCCCACTCCCGACGGCATCCACGCCGACAACTGGCTGCCCGGATACCTGCCGTGGTTCGGCGCGGGCATGCTGCTCGCGGAACTGGTGATGCTGCCGGACGGTCCGGTGCACCGGTTCCTCCGCCGCCGCGGGGTGATGATGGGAATCGCGGTCGTCGCGTTCGCGCTCTCGTGCACCGACCTCGCCGGGCCCGAGGGCCTCGTGCGTGCCGAGCCGTGGCAGTACGCGGTCAAGACCGTCCTCGGCGCGACCCTGGCGTTCGCGCTGCTCGCCCCGTTGGTGGTGGACGACGGCACCCGGCATCGCCTGCTCGCGGGACCCGCCGCGCTGGCGGTCGGACGGTGGTCGTACGGCGTGTTCATCTGGCACCTGCTGGTGCTGTCGATCGTGTTCCCGGTGTTCGGCATCCTGCCGTTCGCGGGCAACTTCGTGTTCGTGCTGGCGGTGACCGTGGTGCTGAGCCTGGCGGTGGCGTCGGCGAGCTACGCGCTGATCGAGGAACCGGCCCGCCGGGCCCTTGCCCGGTGGGAGAGCGCGCGCCGCGCGCGGGCCGAGAGCGGCACCGCCGACCACCCCACCGCGATCACCCCGAGCAACGCCGCCAGCTGAACCAGCCAGGCATGCCCGACGTAGCCGTCGGGGAACCGCCACGGGCCGGTCGAGAGCAGCGCCGCGCCGGTGGCGGCGCCGATCCCGGCGACCGCAACGAGCACGCGGGTCGCGGCGATCCGTCCCCGGGACCGGCCGACCGCGGCGGCGGCGGCGGCGAGCGCGATGGCAACCACCGCGCCCACCCACCCGGCGAGCACGGTCGCGGTGGCCAACACCCCGACCGTTGCCGCGGCGGTGCCGTGCCAGGTGCGCGGCGCCGGGCCGGGGTCCCCGGGGCGTCGGCGCGGCCAGAACGCCAGGCCGAACAGCGGAATCAGTGCGAGCAGCCCGGCGGCGATGCCGAGCCGGTACCAGCGGTCGGTGGGGAAGGCGAGGGTGACGGTGCCGTCGGTGCCCGCCGGGATGATCCAGCCCTGCTGCCACCCGTCCACCGTGACCGGGGTCAGGGTGCTGCCGTCCGGGGCGGTGGCGACCCAGCCGGTGTTCTCCGACTCCGGGTTCACCAGCAGGCGATCGGTGTCGGACGCCTCGACCGTCAGCTCGCGATGGTTCGCGGTCCACGCGCTGGTCGGCGCCGGGTCGATCCGCTGCGGAGCCGAGTCGGGGGCGGCGGCGTCGAGGCGCAGACCGTCGACGGTGAACGCCGGCCCGGGCGCCACCACGACGGACGGTGCGCCGGCGGGCAGCGGGACCGGGAGGGTCGTGTCGACCGGGCCGAACGGGCCGTCGACGGCGCACACCGTCGCGGGAACCGGTGCGCCGGAACGTAACTGCAGCGCGGTTGCGGTGATCGAGGTGTGCAGTACGGTGCCCGCGAAGGAGACGACGGGGCCGTCCCCGCAGCCGAGGGTGACGGTGCGGTCGCCGGGCGGTACGGCGGCGATCCCGGTTCCCGGGACGGTCGTCGTCTCGCCGCCCGCGTCGGTGGTGAGCACACCGATCTCGGCGAAACCCGGGGGTTTCGGCTGCGCGAACCCGAGCGGGGTTTGGTCGAGGACATCGTCCCAGTCGACGATGCTGACCACGATCCGGTCGGTGACGGTGGGGGTCAAGGAGATTCGGTCCCCGTCGGTCAGGTCCCGCACCTGCGGTCCGGCGCCGAGATCGACGGCGACCCTGGTCGCGGCGGCGGGCAGTGGGCCGGTGCTCGGCGTCAGCTCGAGGCCGGTGACCCGCGCCGGCGCCGGAAGTGTCAGCGTGACGGTCGGTTTCGGCCCCTTGCCGGTGAGCCCGTCACGGGACGCGGTCCAACTGGTTTGCGGGTCGCCGTCGACGGCCGCCGCCGCGGACCCGCGCACGTCGGCGACCGCGGCGTCTCCGCTCGCGCGGGGGCGGGCCGGGTCGGCGAGCAGCGCCTCCAGCTCGGGGCCCTGCCGGGACCGCACCAGCAGTCGCGGCGTCACCGCGGTGTCGGCGGGCACGGACAGGGTGCGTTCGAAGGCGCCGGGTTCCTCCGGTTGCAGGCCGAGCCCGGCGTGGCAGCGCACCCGGTCCGGTGCCTCGACGCAGGCGGTGCGGCCGGGGAGTTCCTGGCCGAGATCCCATCCGGTGACGGTGGCACCGGCGGGCGTCGGCGGCAGCACCGTCAGGTGTCGGATCGGCACCGGGGCCGGGTGGTCCCGGTCGGTGAAGTCCTCGACCGACAGCTCGCTGATGCCGAACTGGGTTCCGACGGACCCATCCTCGGTGTGGGTGGCGGTGATCTTCACCCAGTCGGTGCGGCCAGGCGGCAGCGAGACGGCGATCGGCTCGCCCGGTTCGGAGACCCGGATGGCGGTGCTGCCGTTCGCGGTCGTGACCTCCAGCTGTTTCACCGGGACGCCCAGCGCGGCCGCGCTGGTGCGCAGGTGCAGTAGCCCGCTGGTGACCGGGGTGTCGAAGTCCAGTCGAAGCCACTGCCCCAGCGCGCTTTCCAAGCCGTTGCTGAACCAGCCGGTCGCCCGGTCGCCGTCGACGACGGCGGCCGGACCGCTGCCCGGTGCGGTCCCACCCAGCTGGGTGGCGTCGGCAGCGGAACTCGACACCGTGATCCGGGCGCCCTCCCACCGTCCGGTGACCAGGTCGGTGCCCTCGACCGGGTAGTCCGGCACCAGATTGTGGGTGCGCCGGGGGTCGTCGGGGCTGCGCAGCGCGGAACTGTGGTTGTCGACCTGACCGAAGTCCGTCTCCCGGTCGGTGGGGGTGTCGGTGACCGTCACCGCGTCGACCGGCAGCCCCGCCCGCGCGGCGTCCGCCGCGAGCAGCACCGGCCCCGCTCGCACGCCGTCGCCGTCGCCGTCCTGCGCGCGCCGGGCCGCGAGCCGCTGCAGCGACTCCGGCCCGCCCTGCACCAGCGGGACCCCGCCCAGGTCGACGCTGTACGGGCCTGCGGGGGCGGCGTCCGGGGCGTCGACGCGGTAGATCTCGATCGCCGGGTACCTCGGTCGCAGGTCGCCGTCGGTGACGAAGCCGTCTACCTCTCCGGGGCCGACGTCCTCGCCGAACTCGGCGACCCGGGTCAGGCCGGGGGATCCCTCGACCGCCCGGTGCACCAACAGCGGGCGGGTGGAGCGGGACGTCTCCGGGTCGAGGTCGTTGCGGACCACGACGAACCCGATGCCCTGTCCGCGCAGGGTCGCGGCCAACCCGGCGGAGGGGCTGCCGTCGGCGATCAGCCGCTGCACGGAGTCGAGGGCGCGGATCGCGCCCGGCGGCACCAGCGGCACCGCGTCCCTGGACGCCCACGGCGTCGTCGCGAGCGCCTGCAGCGGCTCGTCTCGGGTCAGGCCCCACACCTGCGCGGCGAACGGGGCGCCGGGCACCACCAGCGCGCGGGCGGCGTCGGAACCGTCGGGGGAGGAGCCTGCGGCGTGCTCGCCGAGCCAGTCGGCGGCCTCATGCCAGTACCCGGGCACCTCGTCGTACGCGCCGCGGGGGGCGAGCTTCCCGGTCCAGGCGAGGGAGGTGGCGAGGGTGAGCGCGACCAGGATCAGGCTGGTCAGTGCCACCATCGGTTCGCGTTCGGGATGGGCGAACGCGCTGCGCCAGCGCCGGGCCGGGACCGAGCCGGGCAGCGGCACCTTCGCGAGCAGGTGCGCGAGACCGAGCACCAGCGGCAGACGGACCAGCGGTTCGAGCTTGTGCACGTTGCGCAGCGGCGCGCCGCCGGAGTCGAGGAAGGTGCGAACCGTCTCGGCGATCGGCGACCCGAGTTCGCCGACATAGCCCGCGCCGAGACCGGCGAGGCCGACGAACAGGATCAGCGTCAGCCTGCCCTTCGCGGGCATCGACCGCATGGCAAGGCCCGCCAGCCCGGCGGCGGCGAGCGCCCCCGTCGCGACGACCGCGGCGGGCTGGGTGACCAGGACGGCGCCCGCGATCCGTTCCGGGGAGACGAACGGCGTCCAGCTGTCGGTGCCGCGGAGCACCTCGGTGAGGCTGGTCCACTGCGTCGTGACGCCGGAGGATTCGATGTAGTCGAGGAACGGTGGGCTGACCCTGCCGAGCAGCAGTAGCGGCACGATCCACCAGATCGTCGCGAGCAGGCACAGCGGCAGCCACCATGCGGTGAACACCCACCAGCGACGGTTCGGGCGGTGCGCGACCCACCACAGCGCCGCGACCAGGCACGCCGCCCCCGTCGCGACCGCGTTCACCGCGCCCATCAGCGCGACCGCCACCGCCGACCGCGCCGCCAGCAGAGGCAGCTGCGCAGCCCGTGAGTCCTTCTGGTCCCCATGCGGGCCGAAAGGACTCACAGGGCCGAGGGCCAGGACCACCGGGAGCAGCACCCACGGCGCGAGCATCATCGGCAGCGTCTCGGAGGAGATCGAGCCGAGGGTGGTCAGGACGCGGGGCGAGAGCGCGAACGCGACCGCGGCGATGATCCGGGAACTGCGGGATCCGATGCCGAGCGCCTCGGCGAGCCGGACGATGCCCCAGAAACCGGCGATCAGCAGCAGCGCCCACCAGATCCGCTGGGTGATCCACGGCGGAATGTGCAGCACATGTCCGACACCGAAGAAGGCGCCGTGCGGGAAGAAGTAGCCGTAGGCCTGGTTCTGCACCTGGCCGAGCGGCGCCAGCGACGACCACTGATGCGAGGCGCGCTCCAGGAAGCCGAGCGGATTCTGCGTCAGGTCGTACTTGGTGTCCGCGACCACGCGGCCCGGCGCCTGCGCGAACGCGAGAAGAAACGCGACGACCGAGGCGCCGACCAGCCACCGCCTGCTCAGCGGTGCGGTGTTCGGCGTCTCGGTGATCGCGGCGTGGCTGTTCGTGACCGGCAGGCGACCGTGCCGCCCATCCGTGGTGCTGCTGTTAACGGCTGCCGTACTCCACCTGGTTCAGCAGCGACGAGTTCGCGTTCCCGGTCCGGTCCACGTCCGGACGGGTGTTGTCCGAGGCGGCTGCGGTGACGCCGAAGACCGTGGCGAGTCCGAGGACCGCGCCGATCACTGCACTTGCCACACCGGGGACAAGGAACTTCATCTCGGATCTCCCAATTGCTGCCTGATGGAAACGTTCGCGCCAAGGTATCACCCACCCGGTCCGTTTCGGGGTGGCAGGCGTGATCAGATCGCTACTTGCCGGGCGGAACGACCAGGACCGGTCGGTGGCTGTGCCGCAGGACGTGGTCGGCGACCGAGGATTGCAGCAGCGACTTCAGGCCGGTGGTGCCGCGGGTGCCGGTCACGATGATGTCGGCGTCGAGTTCGTCGGCCGCCTCGACGATGGTGGTCCACACGGTGCTGACGCATTCGATCGTGCGTCCCTCCGCGTTCAGTCCGGCGTCGCGGGCCAGGTCGAGCCCCTCGGCGTTGACGGTCTTGGCGTCGGTGAGGGCGATGTCCTCGGTGTCCTCGTCGGGCACCCATTCGGGTTGCATGACCCCGGACAGGCCGGACATGCGGGCGGCCTGCCGCACCATCGGCTCCCAGGCGGTGATCACGATCGCACGGCCGGCGCTGAGGAATCGGCCAGCGTATTCGATTGCGCGCCTGGAATTCTCGGTTCCGTCGTACGCGATCAGCATCAGGTCGGCGGGCATCGAGACCTCCTCGGGTCGGGAGCGATCCTGTCTCCGAGGCTACCCGCTGCCCGCGGCCACGGGTGGCTCTGCCGTCGACCGGCGTCCGGAGCGGTGACGTCGCTAGGCTCGAGGACATGACCCGCACCCGCTCGGCCCGTGTCCTGCCCCTGCTGCTCGGCCTGGGCTTGGTTGCCGGATGTGGGGGCGCTGGGACGGAGTCCGTCCCGACCGCGTCGCCGTCGTCCTCGGCGCCGCCGCCGATCGACGAGGTCACCGGTGCCCGCGATCAGACGCAGCCCGCCCCGTGCGGTGCGGACTTCCTCGCCGGGCTCACCCCGCGGCAGCGCCTCGCGCAGTTGCTCAATGTCGGCGTGACGGGGACCGCGGACGCCGTCGCGGTGGTCCGGGACGAGCAGGTCGGCGGCATCTTCGTCGGCAGCTGGACCGACGAGTCGATGCTGGCGTCCGGACAGGTGCCGCAGGTGCAGGCCGTCGCGAAGGTGCCGGTGATGGTGAGCATCGACGAGGAGGGGGGCCGGGTGTCGCGGGTTGCGGATCTGCTCGGCGCGGACCCGGCGGCGCGGACCGTGGCGCAGACGATGACGCCGGAGCAGACGTATCAGATGGCGCTCGAGCGCGGTCGCGGCCTGCACGACCTCGGCATCACGGTCGACTTCGCGCCGGTGGTGGACGTGAGCGATCAGCCAGCGGACACGGTGATCGGGGACCGCTCGTTCTCGGACGACCCGCAGGTGGTGACGCAGTACGCCGGGGAATATGCGCGCGGACTGCGCGACGCCGGGGTGCTGCCGGTGATCAAGCACTTCCCGGGGCACGGGTCGGGGTCGGGCGACTCGCACACCGGTGCGGTGACCACGCCGCCGCTCGATCAGCTGCAGTCCATCGACCTGGTGCCATACCGGACCCTGGTGACCACCGGGGTCGGGGTGATGGTCGGCCATCTGGACGTGCCCGGGCTGACCGAGCCGGGAGTTCCGGCGAGCATCAGCCCGGCGGCGATGTCGCTGCTGCGCACCGGGACCGGGTACGACGCCCCGCCGTTCGACGGCCCGATCTTCACCGACGACCTGTCGGGGATGCGGGCGATCACCGATCGGATGGACATCGCGCACGCGGTGTCCACCGCGCTGGAGGCGGGCGCCGATGTTGCGTTGTGGTTGACGACGGCCGAGGTCCCGCAGGTGCTCGACCACCTGGAGTCGGAGGTGGCGGCGGGCCAGCTGCCGCAGTCGCAGGTGGACGCGTCGGTGCTGCGGGTGGCGACCGCGAAGGGTGTCGTGCGCTGCTGACGCCGGGGTGGTGTGCCCGGCCGCCGGTGTGTCGGGGCAGAATATCGGGGACCACACCCATTCTTACTCTAGAGTAAGATCGACGCTGGGGTCCGACCGCGGTCGGACCGCGGACTCTGGAGGAACGATGGCCGGCGGTACGAAACGACTCCCACGCGCGGTGCGTGAGCAGCAGATGCTCGATGCGGCGGTGGAGGTGTTCTCCGCCAAGGGTTTCCACGACACGTCGATGGACTCGATCGCGTCGGCTGCCGAGATCTCCAAGCCAATGCTCTACCTGTACTACGGGTCGAAGGACGAACTGTTCACCGCGTGCATCGCCCGCGAGGGGCAGCGGTTCGTCGAGGCCATCACCCCGGCCGCGGACCCGACACTGACGCCGCGGGAACAGTTGCGGGCCGCGCTGCTCGGGTTCCTCGGCTTCGTCGACAGTCACCGGTCATCGTGGATGGTGCTGTACCGGCAGTCGATGGGTGAGCAGGCGTTCGCGACCCAGGTGCGGACCAGCCGGGACCGGCTGATCGAGCTCACCGCGAAGCTGCTCGAGTCCAGCACCAAGGACCCCGAGCCGGACACCGACTTCGGCATCATGGCCGTCGCCCTTGTCGGTGCGGGCGAGGCGGTCGCGGATCGGGTCGCTGGCGGCGAGATCGCCGTCGAGAAGGCCGCCGATCTGCTCGAGAACCTCGCCTGGCGCGGCCTGGCCGGAAAGAAGCGCTGACGCGCCCGTGAGTCCTTTTGGTCCCAGGAGGGGCCAGAAGGACTCACAGGCGCGGAGTCGCCTACCGCAGGGTCGCGGTCAGGTGCGGGTAGCCCTTCTTCGGGTGCCGCAGGGCCAGGTCCCAGCCGCTGCTGCCCGGGCCGCTCCCGGTCACCTCGTCGGCGTAGACGTTGACCGTCGCTGGCAGGACCACCGGCTTGCCGAACCGGACCCGGTAGGTGACCGCGTCGGGGATCCGACCCTCGACCGCGCCGAGGATCGCCGCGGCGCTCCACATGCCGTGCGCGATGGTCCGCGGGAACCCGAAGGCCTTGGCGCCCAACGACGAGACGTGAATCGGGTTGCGGTCGCCGGACACCGCGGCGTACCGGCTGATCGCCCTCTGGTCGACGCGCAGGGTTCGCATCGGCGCGGGCGGGACCTCGTCCGCGTGCGCGGACCGCGGTTCCGTCGGCGCGTCGGTCGGATGCATCCGCAGGAAGGTGCTGACCTGACGCCACACCAGTTCCCGGCCCACGCTGATCTCGCTGACGAGGTCCACCTGGGTGCCCTTCGGGTGCGGGCGCAGGTTCTCCGCATGCACCGCGATGTCGAGTGGTTCGCTCACCGAGGTCGGCCGGTACCGCTCGATCACGTTCTCGACATGAACGGAACCGATTGCCGGGAAGGGGAATTCCGCTCCGACCATCAGTTTCATCACGGTCGGGAAGACAAGCGTGAACGGGTACGTCAGCGGCAGGGTGTCGCCGAACCGCAGCCCGCATACGCGGGCGTAGGCGGCCAGGTTGCCGGTGTCGACCCGCTGACCGCGCAGGGCAAGCGTCTCGGCCGGCAGGCGGGTGCCGACGCCCGCCTTGCCGACCACCGGCAGCGCGCCGAGCGCTGCCCTGGCGTAGACGTCGAGGGTGCTTGGCGGGTGGGTGAGTTCGACGGTGCGCCCGGACATCACGCCCCCAGCAGGGACTGGCCGCAGACGCGGACGACCTGACCGGTAACGGCGTTCGATGCGGGGCTGGCGAAGTACGCGACCGTCTCGGCGACGTCGACGGTCTGGCCGCCCTGCAGCAGCGACGACATCCGGCGGCCCGCCTCGCGGGTGGCGAACGGGATCGCCGCGGTCATCGCGGTCTCGATGAATCCGGGGGCGACGGCGTTGATCGTGATGTTCTTCTCCGCCAGCACCGGTGCGGTGGCCTGCACCAGGCCGATGACGCCGGCCTTGGAGGTGCCGTAGTTGGTCTGGCCACGGTTGCCCGCGATGCCTGCGATCGAGGACACGTCGACCACCCGGCCGCCCTCCTTGAGTGCCCCCTTGGCGACGAGGTGGTCGGTGATCTTCTGCGGCGCAAGCAGGTTCACCCCGATGACCATGTCCCACCGGGACTCGTCCATGTTGGCGAGGGTCTTGTCGCGGGTGATGCCCGCGTTGTGCACGATGATGTCCGCGCCGCCGTGCCGCTCGAGCAGGTGGGTGGCGAGCTTGTCGGCGGCGTCATCGGCGGTGACGTCGAGCGCAAGGGCGGTGCCGCCCACCGTGTTCGCGGTGTCGGACAGTGCCTGACCGGCGGCGGGGATGTCCGCGCACACGACGTGCGCACCGTCGCGGGCGAGCACCTCGGCGATCGTCGCCCCGATGCCGCGGGCGGCGCCGGTCACCACGGCGACCTTGCCGTCGAGCGGCTTGTCCCACGATTGCGGCGCGGCGGAGTCGGCCGAGCCGACCCGGATCACCTGGCCGGACACGAACGCGGACTTGGCCGACAGCAGGAAACGCAGCGTGGACTCGACACCGGACAGCCCGGTCGACGCCTTCGGGGAGACATAGACGAGCTGGGCGGTTGCGCCGCGCTTGATCTCCTTGCCGACGCTGCGGGTGAAGCCTTCCAGGGCCCGCTGCGCGATGTGTTCGTCCACGCCAGCGGTCTCCTCGGGGGTGGTGCCGAGGACGACGACGCGAGCGGACGGGGCCAGGTTCCGGATCACCGGCTGGTAGAACTCGAACAGCTGCACGAGCTCCGTGACCTGGGAGATCCCGGTGGCGTCGAAGACGAGGGCGCCGTAGCGGTCATCGTGCGGCTGCGCGGCCGGGTAGTCGGCGAGCAAGGCGCGGAGCGGCTCGACGAGCCTACCCTGACCGCCGATCAGAACCGGGCCTGCGAGCGCGGGTTCGCCCGCCGTGTAGCGGCGCAGGTTCTCCGGCTGCGGCAGGCCTGCCTGCTTGGCGATGAATGCGCCCGGTGCGGAGGAGAGGAACTGGGAGTAGAGGTCGGGAGCGCCCTTGCTGGATGCCACGGGTCCACCTTCGTGTCGAAATTCGTGCACCCGGGCACCGGGTGCGGTGTCGACAACGAACTTACTCTGAAGTAAGTTTGGTGTCGAGGCGCAGCCTCGACCGCCGGAGACCGAAGTCCAGATGGAGACACCGTGACCACCAGAGCGCGCACCACCAAGAAGCCGGCCGCCCCGAAGGCCGGCGGCCGTCAGCAGCGGCCCGTCGCCATCGTCGGCGGCAACCGTATCCCGTTCGCGCGGTCGGACAAGGCGTACGCGCAGGCGTCCAACCAGGACATGTTCACCGCCACCCTGAACGGCCTGGTCAGTCGGTTCAACCTGCAGGGCGAGCAGCTCGGCATGGTCGTCGGCGGCGCCGTGCTCAAGCACAGCCGCGACTTCAACCTGATCCGCGAGTCCGTGCTCGGCAGCGCGCTGAGCCCCTACACGCCGGCCTACGACCTGCAGCAGGCCTGCGGCACCGGCCTGCAGTCGGTCGTCGCCGTGGGTGACGCCATCGCGGCAGGCCGGATCGACGCGGGCATCGGCGGCGGCACCGACACCACCTCCGACGCCCCGATCGGCGTGAACAACGAGCTGCGCGAGTTCCTGCTCTCCGTGAACCGCGCCCGGACCACCGCGGACCGGGTCAAGCTGCTCGGCAACGTCCGGCCGTCGATGATCGGCATCGAGATCCCCCGCAACGGCGAGCCGCGCACCGGGCTGTCGATGGGTGACCATGCCGCGATCACGGCTAAGGAGTTCGGGGTCCGCCGCGAGGACCAGGACGAGCTGGCGGCCGCCAGCCACCGGAACATGGCCGCCGCCTACGACCGCGGCTTCTTCGACGACCTCGTCACCCCCTTCCTCGGCCTGACTCGCGATGACAACCTGCGCCCGGGGTCCACGGTGGAGAAGCTGGCCACGCTCAAGCCGGTGTTCGGCACCAAGCTCGGTGACGCGACGATGACGGCGGGCAACTCCACCCCGCTGACCGACGGCGCGTCGGCGGTGCTGCTGTCCACCGACGAGTGGGCCGCGCAGCGCAACCTGCCGGTGCTCGCCCATCTGGTCGACTCGGAGACGGCGGCCGTCGACTACGTGCACGGGCCGGACGGGCTGCTGATGGCGCCGACCTACGCGGTGCCGCGACTGCTCGCGCGCAACGGCCTCACCCTGCAGGACTTCGACTACTACGAGATTCACGAGGCCTTCGCGTCCGTGGTTCTCGCGACGCTGCAGGCGTGGGAGTCGGACGAGTACTGCAAGGACCGCCTCGGTCTCGACGGGGCGCTCGGCAAGATCGACCGCAGCAAGCTCAACGTCAACGGATCCTCGCTGGCGGCCGGTCACCCGTTCGCCGCGACGGGCGGGCGGATCGTGGCCTCGTTGGCGAAGATGCTCGCGGAGAAGGGGTCGGGGCGCGGCCTGATCTCCATCTGCGCGGCGGGCGGTCAGGGCGTCACCGCGATCATCGAGCGGTAGCAGACCCGTCCCGCGACAGAAGCGGGGGGGGGGGAACCGGGGGACGACGCTCGCTGTTTGGTTTCTCCTTTTTGTTTCTCCCCACATCCCCACCACACACCCCTCCCCCCCCCGCCCCCCCC
>NZ_JBHXNU010000017.1:0-27495 GCF_042719255.1 Rhodococcus sp. NPDC058532 | reverse complement strand
GATCGGGGGGTAGGTTCTTCACGCCGCCACGGCGCCGAGAAAGCAGGAACACCCCCTCACAACGACAGACCTTTCTCCCCCCCCCCCCCCCCCCGCTTCTGTCTGTTCGGGCCGCGGCCGCGGGTAGCCCGACGTTTGCGGGCGTGCTTCCGTGATCTTCTGGTCTCGGGATTGTCACGAGACGTGGTTTGTCACGGTGTCGTATGCCGTACAGAACTTTCGAGCGCAAGCACCCTTCGGTGTTGTGTGGGACACATACCGACCGTTCGGGTCTGGATTTCCGGTGCCGCGGTCGCCGGATGATGCGTTGTCGCCGTGTGTCATTCGGACGCCGTATGAATCACGCGCCGAAGCAGGGGGAGTCGCGGCCTCATTAGTGTCCGCGGATCCACCGGGCTCGGGCGGTAAAGGGGTCTTGCGCAGGGGATTCGACGGTCGCCTTCCCGATCCGCGCATCGGGTGTCGTTGGCGTTCTCGGTGCGGCCGGGCCGGCGTCCGTCCGTGCCCGAGTCTGCGACCCCTGGCGCGGAGCCGAGGTGCCGAGTGTGTGTTGCCGGGCATTAGCAAGGGGTTGTGGCGCTGATCACTTTTGGTTGAAAACCTCGAGACCTGCGACGTTACCTGGTTGTGACCTTCTTGCTGCGTGATGGTGACCCGCGATGGACGGACGTCCTCGCCGGAACGCCTGCGGCAGGTTCGCCAGGCCGATCGTCTCTCCCGGCCGACAACCCGGAGCACATCCATGTACGTCTCACACTCGCGCCATGTTCGCGCTGCCATTGCCGCCGCCGCACTGATCACCGCAGGCACCTCCGTCATGGGCCTCGGGGCCACCGCGGTCGCCAACGCCGACACCGCCATCGCGGCAGGCCCCTCGATCTCCGCGCCCGCGCGGTACCTCGAGGGCGGCACCCTGTTCTCGACGATCGGCTTCGAGGCGCTGCCCAAGCCGGAGTCGGCCTCGGCGGAATCGGCGACCGACGCAGCGGCGTCCGACGGCTCGGCCACGGGTGCCTTCGCGGCCCTGAGTGCGTTCGTGACGGACTCCGCCGCCGAGACCGAACCCGCGACCGAGTCGGCGGCCGAGCCCGCGGCCGAACCCGCACCGGAGCCCGCGCCAGCCCCGCCTGCCGGCGTCACCCCGGAGGACCTGGCCCGGATCGTGCCCGGCATCGCCGCCGAGAAGATCGCCGCATACATCGCCCCGCTCAACGAGGCGATGGCGCGCAGCGGCATCGATAACCCGGTCCGGCAGGCGGCCTTCATTGCGCAGCTCGCCGTCGAGTCCGACTCGTTCCGTACCTTCGAGGAGTACGCCTCCGGCCGTGCCTACGAGGGTCGCGCCGACCTCGGCAACACTCAGCCGGGCGACGGTGAGCGCTACAAGGGGCGCGGTGCCATTCAGATCACCGGCCGCCACAACTACGAGAAGGTGAGCGAGTACACCGGTGTTGACTTCATCGCGCACCCCGAACTGCTCGCAGCACCGGAGAACGCCTTCACCACCGCGGCCTGGTACTGGACGTCCCGCAACCTGAACCAGGTGGCGGACACCGCGGGCATCGTGCGGGTGTCCGAGCTCGTCAACGGCGGCCACCACGCGCTCTCCCGCCGCATCGCGGACTTCCAGCGCGGTCTGGACGTGCTGATCCGCCCGTAGCGGTCGGCGCCGGGATGTGCGGGCGGCCCCGGTCCGTTCGTTGTTACCGTCGCGGTGTGAGCCACGACATCCGGTATTCGGCTGCGGCGCGGGACGGGCCGGTGGCCCAGCGATGACCCTCGAGCTCCCCTCGCACACCAGGGTTCTCGTCGTCGGTGCCGGGTTCGGCGGCCTGACGGTCGCCGCTGGCCTGGTCCGGGACGGTCAGGCGGATGATGTCCTCGTCATCGAGCGGGCAGGTGAGGTCGGCGGAACCTGGCGCCAGAATACCTATCCCGGCTGCGCGTGCGACGTCCCGACCACGCTGTACTCCCTGTCGTTCGCGCCGAGTCCGGACTGGAGCCACACCTTCGCGGAACAGCCCGAGATCTTCGACTATCTCAAGGAGGTTGCGACACGCACCGGTGTCCGAGCGCGCACCGTTGTTGATTGTGAACTCCTGGAAGCGAACTGGGATGATCGGGCCGCGGTGTGGCGGGTCCGGACCAGTCGGGGTGACATCACCGCCGACGTGGTGGTCGCCGCAACCGGCGCGCTCTCGGCGCCGAACATCCCGCCCATCGCCGGTTTGGAGTCGTTCCGCGGCACCGTGTTTCACTCGGCGTCGTGGAATCACGACCATGACCTGACCGGGGAGCGGATCGCGGTGGTCGGCACCGGCGCGTCCGCGGTGCAGTTCGTCCCCCGGATCGTCGACCGGGTCCGGCGGGTGACCGTCTTTCAGCGCACCGCGTCCTGGGTGATACCCCGGACCAATCGAAGGCGCGGGGCGACGGAAAAGCGGGTGTATCGACGGTTTCCGTTGACGCAGAAAATGTCTCGCGGACTCGTCTACCTTCAGCGGGAGGGGTACGTCGTCGTCTTCGCGTACCTGACCTGGCTGCTGCCGCTGTTCGCGTTGGTCGCACGGGGGTATTTGCGGAGGCAGGTATCGGACCCGGTGCTGCGGCGGAACCTCACGCCGTCGTTCACGATCGGGTGCAAGCGGATGCTCCTCTCCAACGACTGGTTAGCGACCCTGGATCGGGACGACGTCGATGTCGTGGCCTCCGGATTGACGAGGGTCACTCCTACCGGGGTGATCGGGGAGGACGGCGTCGAGCGTGCGGTGGACACCATCATTTTCGGCACCGGGTTCACCCCCACCGAACCGCCGGTGGCCCGCCGTGTCCGCGGCACCGACGGCCGAACCCTCGCGGAGCACTGGGACGGCAGCCCCAGCGCGCATCGGGGCATGACGGTGCACGGCTTCCCGAACCTGTTCCTCATGTACGGACCGAACACCAACCTCGGCCACAGTTCGATCGTGTACATGCTCGAGAGCCAGGCCGCCTACGTCACGGCGGCACTGGCGCACATGGCGGCGGCCGGGCTCGTGTCGGTCGACGTGTCGGCCCTGGCGCAGGACGAGTACAGCGGCCGAATGGAGGCGGCGCTTCGGTCGACGGTGTGGAACCGGGGTGGCTGCGCCAGCTGGTATCTGGATTCCCGTGGCCGGAATTCGGTGATGTGGCCGACGTTCACCTGGCGGTACCGGTCGCGGCTGCGGCGCTTCGATGCCGAGAACTATCGAACCGTCGCCCGAGCTCGGACCGACGCACCCGCCTGACGGCCGAGATCCGCGTGGCCGCGGGTGTTTGCCCAGCTCACCGGGGGTCGTCTGGGATCGCTCACAATCATGCACGACAATTTTCGGATTCCGTGTAACGCTCCGCCGCGGGACCTCGATAGTCAGGTCGTCCCGCGTTGCAGCCAGACCCCCGACCCGGTTGCAGCGCGGGACACTCGCGTGTCGCACCCGTGCCGGGACCTCTGCCGTCGGGGTACCCGGTCCGGCCGCGCTACCCTGGAGGGTCGAAGCGGGTCCTGGCCCAGCAGAACGACACTACCGGGAGGACCGCACGATGACCGGCGGAATCGGCAAGCACTCGGGTGCGGAGCGTGGATCGGGGCTGCCCGACGGGGAGACACCCGATTCGGTGCACCCCGACGGTGACGTGCCCGGCCCTCCGCTCCCGTCCGACGGCGAACCCACCGCGGAGCCGTCCGCCGACCCGCGCGATGCCCGCGGCAGCGGCGATGCGACCGGACCGGCGGACGTCGATCCGGAGCCCCCCACCGAGCACATCCGCCCCGAGGACGTCCCGACCACGGTGCTGCCGAAGATGACTCCCGGCGCGTCCCCGGGCGCCGCCACACCCCCGCCGGTGCAGCCCGCCGCCACCCCGGTCGCCGTGCCGCCGCCCCCGCCCGCCTCCACCCCGCCGCAGGCACCCCCGCCTTCCGCCGCGGCACCCGATCCGGACACGGACACCCGGCGCAGGCGCCGCCTCGTGATCGGGGCCGCCGCCGGGGTCCTCGCGGTGGGTGTTGCCGGATACATCGCCGATGTCGCGCTCTCCTCGGACCAGGTCCCGCGGGGCGTGACGGTGGCCGGGGTGGACATCGGCGGAATGTCACCGGACGAGGCCGAGTCCGTTCTGCGTACCGAGATCGACCCGCGCCTCGGCAGCCCGGTCGTGGTCCGGGCCGGCGACGTGACCACCGAACTCGTTCCCGCCGAGGCCGGTCTCGGTGTCGACTGGGACGCCACCCTCGACCGCGCGGGGGACCAACCGCTCAACCCGATCACCCGGCTGGCATCCCTGTTCACGCATCGTGAGGTCGGGGTCGCCGCCACCCGTGACGACGGTGCCCTCGCGGCGGCGGTCGAGGGGCTGCGCACCCGAACCGACCGCGCGCCCGTCGAGGGCTCGGTCGTGTTCGAGGGCGCAACACCCGTCGCGGTGTCCCCCCGGCAGGGGCAGACGCTCGATGCGCCCGGTGCCGCGGAGGCGCTCGCCGACGGGTGGGCGGCCGCCGACGGTGTCGAGGTCCCCGTGACCGTCGACCCCGTCTCGGTCACCCAGTCCGGTGTCGACCGGGCATTGCGCGAGGTCGCGACGCCTGCGGCAGCAACGGATCTGGTGGTCGCGGGGCGCGACGGCGGACAGGCGGTGCTCCCGCGGGACCGGATCGGAACGGTGCTGTCGTTCACCCCGGACGGCGACGGCGGTCTCAGCCCGCACTTCGACGTGGACGCGGCGATCGGGGTGCTCGGGCCGCAGTTGGCCGCCACCGAGATCCAGCCGAAGGACGCGTCGTTCGCGCTGTCCGGTGGGGCGCCGAAGGTGGTGCCCGCGGTGACCGGCGAGACGATCGAGTGGCACAAGACGCTCGAGTCGTTGCCCGCCGGGTTCTCCGACGCGGGTCGCGGCAGCCTCGACGCCGTGTACGAGCCGAAACAGCCCGCGCTGACGACCGAGGCCGCGAACAAGCTCGGCATCACCGAGGTGATTGCCGAGTACACGACCGGTGGCTTCGAGTACGCGTCCGGGGTGAACATCCGGTTGGCAGCCGCCGAGATCGATGGCGCACTGGTTCAGCCGGGAAAGACGTTCTCGCTCAACGATTACACCGGACCGCGTGGCAGCGCGGAGGGCTACGTTTCCTCCGGAATCATCAACAACGGCCGCCCGGACACCGCGGTGGGCGGCGGCATCAGTCAGCTCGCGACCACGCTGTACAACGCCGCCTACTTTGCCGGGATGGAGGACGCCGGGCACACCGAGCACAGCTACTACATTTCCCGCTACCCGGAGGCGCGGGAGGCGACGGTGTACGAGGGGGCGATCGACCTGCGATTCACCAACGACACCGACACCGGTGTGCTCATCGAGACGATCGGGACGAGCTCCGACATCACGGTCCGGCTGTGGGGAACCAAGACGGTCGACGTCGAGTCGATCACCGGCGACCGGTACGCATACACGTCGCCGAACACGGTCACGCTGCCCGCCGGGTCCGGCTGCATCGCGTCGTCGGGCGCGCAGGGGTTCACCACCTCGGACACCCGCGTCATCACCGACCGTGCGTCCGGGCGGGAGCTGTCCCGCAACACCCGGACCGTGAAGTACGACCCGGTGCCGATCGTCCGCTGCATCAGCCCGGAGCCCCCGCCTGCGCCTGCTGACGCGGCTGCGCCTGCTGCGCCGCCCGCCTCGGCGGAGGATGCCCCGTCCGCATCGGCAGGCGAGGCGGAGGGCGAGTGACCGGATAGCCCCCGGATCCAGCAGGGAATGCGGCGAGGCCGCACACCGGAATCCGGTGTGCGGCCTCGTTTCGGGAGCCGATCTGCGCCGTCAGAAGGCGGCTTCGTCCATCTCCATCAGGTCGTTGTCCACGTTGGCGACGATGCCGCGGGACGCGGTGAGCTCGGGCAGGACGTTCTTCGCGAAGAAGGACGCGGTCGCGACCTTGCCCTCGTAGAACGGCTTGTCCTTGTCGGAGGCGCCCGCGTCCAGCTTGCCGAGCGCGATCTCCGCCGCCTCGAGCAGCTGCCAGCCGACCAGGAGGTCGCCGACCGATATCAGGAAGCGAACCGAACCGAGGCCGACCTTGTACAGCTCGGTCGGCTGCTCCTGGGCGCCCATCAGGAAGCCGGTCAGGGTCGCGACCATCGCCTGCACGTCCTCGAGTGCGGTGGCGAGCAGCGCGCGCTCGGTCTTGAGCCGGTTGTCGCCGTCCTCGCGGTCGAGGAACTTCTTCACCTGGCCCGCCACGTGCGCCAGCGCGACGCCGCGGTCGCGGGCGATCTTCCGGAAGAAGAAGTCCTGCGCCTGGATCGCGGTGGTGCCCTCGTACAGCGAGTCGATCTTCGCGTCCCGGATGTACTGCTCGATCGGGTAGTCCTGCAGGAAGCCGGAGCCGCCGAGGGTCTGCAGCGAATCGGTCAGGTACTGGTACGCGCGCTCGGAGCCGACGCCCTTGACGATCGGCAGCAGCAGGTCGTTGACCCGGTGCACGAGGTCGCCCTCGGCGCCGGAGACGTGCTTGGCGACCTCGACGTCCTGGTGCGCCGCGGTGTACAGGTACACCGCGCGCAGGCCCTCCGCGTACGCCTTCTGCATCGCCAGCGCCCGGCGCACGTCCGGGTGGTGGGTGATGGTCACGCGCGGCGCGGCCTTGTCGGTCATCTGGGTCAGGTCGGCGCCCTGGACGCGCTGCTTGGCGTAGTCGAGGGCGTTGAGGTAGCCGGTGGACAGGGTGGAGATCGCCTTGGTGCCGACCATCATGCGGGCATGCTCGATGACGTCGAACATCTGCGCGATGCCGTTGTGCACCTCGCCGACCAGCCAGCCCTTGGCGGGCACGCCGTGGCCGCCGAAGGTGAGCTCGCAGGTCGCCGACGCCTTGAGGCCCATCTTGTGCTCGACATTGGTGACGAAGGCGCCGTTGCGCTCGCCGAGCTCGTTCTTCTCGAAGTCGAAGTGGAACTTCGGCACGAAGAACAGCGACAGGCCCTTGGTGCCGGGCCCCGCGCCCTCCGGGCGGGCGAGGACCAGGTGGAAGATGTTCTCGAACAGGTCGTCGGAGGTGGCGGAGGTGATGAACCGCTTGACGCCCTCGATGTGCCAGGAGCCGTCGTCCTGCTTGATCGCCTTGGTGCGGCCCGCGCCGACATCGGAGCCCGCGTCCGGCTCGGTGAGCACCATCGTGGCGCCCCAGCCGCGCTCGACGCAGGTGGCCGCCCACTGCTTCTGTTCGTCGGTGCCGTTGGTGAACAGCACGTTCGCGAAGGACGGGCCCGCCTGGTACATGAAGGCGGCGGGCTGCGCGCCGAGCATCATCTCGGAGATCGCCCACACCACGGAGCGGGGGACCGGCACGCCACCGATCTCCTCGTCGAGGCCCATCCGGTACCACTCGGCGTCCCACATCGCCTTGAAGGACTTCTTGAACGACTCGGGCAGGGTCGCCTCGTGGGTCTCCGGATCGAAGACCGGCGGGTTCCGGTCGGCGTCGGCGTATGCCTCGCCGAGCGGGCCCTCGGCCAGCCGTGCGACCTCGCTGAGCATGTTCCTGATGGTGTCGGCGTCGAGGTCGCCCCAGGTGCCCTCGCTCAGCGGCTTCTCGAGGTCGAGTACCTCGAAGAGGTTGAACTCCAGGTCACGAACGTTGCTCTTGTAATGCCCCATGTCTTCTTATCTCCCTGAGATGGTGCGGTCCAGCCCCTGGTGATGCCCACGTTCTGGCCTTGTTCAGTCTTCGTCGAGGTACCGCCCCGCGTTCCCGCGGTACGGCTACTCGTGAGTAACTTAGCCGATGTTACTCGCGATTCAGTTAGGTGCCAACAGGACCGCGAAAACCGACGACCAGGGCCTGTCGGGGGTCCGCGTCCGAGGCCGGGTCGCCGTCGCGGCCGGGGTGGTCGGCGAGCGTCAGTGTCGCCGTCGTGATGGTCAGATGGCCCGCGAGGTCGTTCGCGAGTTCCTCTGGGGTGCAACCGGAGTCGGTGATCGACGGGGATCGCTCCGGCTCGAGCGCCAGCAGGGTTCCGCCCGGGCGGAGGGCGGTGGCGGCCCGGGACAGGACCCGTCGGCGTGATTCCGCCGACAGCTGCAGGTGGCAGGCGAGGACGAGGTCGTACGCCTGCGGGACCGCGAGGTCCGTCACGTCGGCATGCACCCAGGTCACGCGGTCGCGGCTCGCGCGGGGGAGCGCAGCAGCGGAGCGCACCGCGCGCGTCAGCGCGGCCGTGGAGAAGTCCACCGCCGTCACCTCCCAGGCGCGCAGGGCCAACCACAGCGTGTGCCTCCCGGTGCCGCAGCCCAGGTCGAGGGCCCGGCCTGCGGCCAGCGCCGCCACGTGCTCCACCACCGCCGCATCCGGCACCGAACCGAACGGCGATTCGCCCCGCTCGTGCCGGCGATCCCACGCGTCTGCATCCATGTCGCGACGGTAGCGGGCCGGAGGCGTCTCCCCCCGTCAGCGGTGCAGGGTGGTGCGCAGGAGCAGGACGTTGTAATTCGAGTGCACCGTCGTCAGGAAGTACAGGTCCGGGCCGCTCGACCACGGGTGCATGTAGGCGCCGTAGGCGGTGGGCAGCTCCCGCGCCTCGAGCAGCACCTCGGGCGGCCCCCACGGTCCGGTCGGGGACGGCGACCGGCGCATCACCACCGAGTTGGCGTTGTCGGTGGTGAGCATCAGGTACTGGCCGAGGAACTGGTTGTACTGCACCGACAACTCGCCGACCCCGCCGAAGACGATCGGTGCTGCCGCGCCGACGTCGCCCCGCTTCCACTCCCCGCCGTTCCAGTACTCGTACGCGCCGAGGTCGCGGATCTGCTTCTCCGGCACCCGCGCGACATAGACCAACCCGCCGCGTCCGGGCGGGGTTCCGTACTGGTAGACGTACCCGCCGTCCTTCATGAAGGCGCTCATCTGGAAGTTCCGGTTGCCGTCGACGTTCGGCCTGCTCGTCTCCGGCGCATCGACCCAGTTCTCGCCGTTGTCGGTGGAGACCGCGAGGCGGGAGAAGTTCGTCTCCCACTTGCCAGGCTCGCCCCAGTGGTTCACCGACATCAGCGACATGTACTGGACGCCGTCGACCGCGACGCCTGCCGTCGGGATCCGGCTGATCTCGACGTACGGGATCTTCGGGCTCGGCACCAGTTCCTTCGCCTGCCCGAGCAGGTCACGCGGCGTGCTGTCGAACGTCATGCCGTCGGCGAGGTTGCGATCGGCACTGCGATAGAGGGCGTTCGACCGCCACGACCACAGGCTCCCGTTCAGCAGGTTCGGGATGCCGAGCCCCGCGGAATCCCCGAACGCGGTGAGGATCTCGCCGTTCCCGTTGTCCCACATGATGCCGAGATCGGTGCCGAGGACGTTGGTGTCCTGGGTACGGTTCGCGCTGAGCAGCCCGGTGGCCTGGGCAACCGCGCTGGTGCGGCCCCGGAGGTCGGGGAGGGCGGTGGTGCCGTTCAGGCCAGGGATCGGATTGACCGTGTTGGGGTTCGCGGCGGCAGGCGCGGCGACCGCCAGTGCGGCCGCGACCGCCAGTACCCCGGCCCGGACGACTGGTCGTCCCGTGGATCCCCGCCCGCCCGATCGGAGCCAACCCGGTACCCGTTCACCCATGTCGCGTTCACCCTTCGACCGTCGCTGTACTTGCGCTGTGGAAACCCGTGTGCAAGAAACTGTCGTGCGGTAGAGCGTGGGGCAGGCGTCGCGCCCCGACCCATGTGACCGGACGTCCCATGTGACGAAGGGATCGTCGGGTGACGATGCTAGTGACCGATCGGACACTCTGCCGGGA
Organism: Rhodococcus sp. NPDC058532; assembly: GCF_042719255.1. NCBI lineage: Bacteria > Bacillati > Actinomycetota > Actinomycetes > Mycobacteriales > Nocardiaceae > Rhodococcus > Rhodococcus sp. NPDC058532. The sequence goes on along the minus strand of NZ_JBHXNU010000017.1, from coordinate 17,695 downwards.
TATGTGGGGCGGGAGTTGTCGCGTGTTGCTGATGTGGCGGATCTGCCAGCGCATTGGTCGGTTTCGCGCCTGCGGGGCGGGTCGCGGTGATAAGAACCGCCTGTGTCGACGTGAGTGGACCGTCCAGTCCGTAGTGGACGTCGCGGCCCGGTCAGGTCGGCACAGTACGGTGTCAGACGAGGAGTTCGTGGTTTCGCCCGAGCATCCGAGACGAAGCAAGGAGAACAAGGTCAATGGGTGCAGCGATCACGAACACCACGGAGCTTCGGCCCTCCGCGATCCTCGGGCTCGGTGTGTACCGTCCCGAGCGGGTCGTGACCAACGAGGAGATCTGCGAGCAGATCGACTCCACCGACGAGTGGATCCAGTCCCGCTCCGGCATCCGGACCCGCCGCTTCGCGGGCCCGCACGAGAGCGTGCTGCAGATGTCCATCGCGGCAGGCCGCAAGGCGCTCGAGGCCGCGGGCCTGACCGGTGAGCAGATCGGCACCGTCATCGTCGCCACCTCCACCTACCCGGTGCAGACTCCCGCCTGTTCGGCGCTCGTCGCCGAGGAACTGGGCACCGGAGGCGCTGGCGCGATCGACATCGCCGCGGGCTGCGCCGGTTTCTGCTACGCGCTCGGCGTTGCGTCCGACCTCGTCCGCGCAGGCACCGAGGAGCACGTGCTGGTCATCGGTGTCGAGCGGATGAGCGACTCCACCGAGCCGACCGACCGCAGCGTGCGGTTCATCTTCGGTGACGGCGCGGGCGCGGTCGTCGTCGGTCGCAGCGAGGAGACCGGCATCGGCCCCGTCGTGTGGGGGTCCGACGGCGCGCAGGGCCGGGCGATCCGGCAGGAGCCGGACTGGGTCGACTTCGCAACCAACCCGGAGCAGAAGCGGCCCTGGATCATCATGGAGGGCACCTCCGTGTTCCGCTGGGCCGCGTTCGAGATGGGCAAGGTCGCCCAGCGGACCCTCGACACCACCGGCCTCACCGTCGACGACATCGACGCGTTCGTCCCGCACCAGGCCAACGCCCGGATCACCGAGGTCATCGCCCGCAGCATGAACCTGCCCGAGACCGTCGCCGTCTCCAACGACATCGCCGAGACCGGCAACACCTCCGCCGCGTCGATCCCGCTGGCGATGGAGGAGATGCTGCGTACCGGCAAGGCGAAGCCGGGCGACACCACCCTGCTGCTCGCGTTCGGCGCGGGCCTCGCCTATGCAGGCCAGGTCGTCACGATGCCGGTGCTCGCCAGCTGACCGGCCGAACCCCGACCGCGAAGGCGTCGCCCCTCATCGGGCGGCGCCTTCGCCGGTTTCCCGGCCGGGATCGGTGGGGGGTCCCGCGGCATCCGCCTCGACCGCCGCGAGGCAGTCGGCGAGGAACTCGATCGGCACCCGCGGCCACGTCGGATCCCACGCCTCGGCCTGGGCGGCCGCCTGCAACGCCGTCAGTCCGGTCACCGCGGCCGTCCCGCCGTCGATCAGATAGCGCACCATCGAGTGCGGCGCGCATGTCGCGGCCACCTCCGCCAGCACCCGCACCGACTCGTCGGCGCGCCCGGCCGCGAACAGGCACCCGGTGAGCAGTCGCTGCGCCTGCAGCCGGGCCCTGGCGCGGCCGCCGCCGGCCAGCCGGTCCACCCACGCCTGCGCGATATCGCAGGCACGCGCGGTATTGGCCGCGGTCCCGGTGCGGGCGAGCAGTCGGGCGGTTGTCGCGTCCTCGAGCTGGGCGGTGATCTCGGCGCTGCCGTCGGTGACCGCGTCGACCGCGCGAAGCGTCGGATACCGCGGCGCCCGTGTGCGGGTGGTGATCGGGAAGCCGAGCCGGATCCGTTCGTTGTCGATCCGGGCCCGAAGCCGCGGAAGGTCGAGCGCATCGGCGGCACGGGCACCCTCCGCGAGCCGCGTCGCTGCCGCCCTCGGGTCGCCGCGCCGGACCTTGATCCTGGCGCCGATCACGTAGCGGCTGATCATGAAGTCGACGATCCCGCCCTCCCCGCCGAGCTGGAATCCCTCGTCGAGCAGTTCCTCCGCCTCGGCGAGCTGGTTCCGCTCGTACAGCAGGTTCCCGAGCAGCGCCGCGGCCAGCCGCGCCGAGTGGGACCGGGCCCCGGACTGTTCACTCGCCACCCGCAACCCCCGCCGGAACCACACCTCCGCGGACTCGAGCTCGAGCTGCTCGCTCTCGGCGATCCCCACCATGCAGTACGAGTACATCGTCGCGAACGACCCGCTCATCGCCTCGTGGTACGGCGTGGCCCATTCCTGCCAGCGGACCGCATCGGGGAAGTCGAACCGGTACAGCGCGGCGAACAGTTGGGTGTTCGCTGCGGCGGCAACCACCCACGGGCTGTGCCGCTCCGGATGGGCCAGGCAGGCCAGCGAGTGGCGTTCAATGCCGTCCGGGTGGTCGGAGAATGCGGCGATCACCCCCTCGAGCACATCCGACTCGACGGACAGCGCCGGATCCGGTGCCGCGTCCAGCGCCGCGCGCGCCCTGGCCAGCGCGCGGCGACTCTGCCCCGGTCGTTGCAGCAGGACATCGGCCCACCCGAGCATCAGTTGCAGTCGCGGCCGGGCGGACACGGTCGGCGGCGGCAGCTTGTCGACCAAACCGAGCAGGGTTGTCATCCGGGAATGCTCGATCAGGTAGGTGCCGTCCCGCTCCACGAGCGTCACCGCGAGCTCGGGATCGCCCGCCCGGACGGCGTGGTCGACGGCCTCGCTGAGCAGGTGGTGCCCGGCGAACCATTCCGAGGCGATCCGGTGCAGGCGCGCGACCCGATCGGGGTGGTCGCGGGCGAGGCGTCGGCGCAGGTACGTGGCGAACAGGTGGTGGTACCGGTACCAGGTGTCGGCGCCGCCACCGGTCGGGAGGGACGCGTCGGAATCGCCGAGCCGCAGCAGGAACAAGTCCCTCGCCGCGACCTGGTCGAGACGGGACCGCCCGTCCGGGACGCCCGCGAGCGCCGAGGCCAGTGCTCCGGTGATCCGTTCGGTCACCGAGGTGGCGAGCAGGAAGTCGAGCAGGTCGGGTTCGAGGGTGCTCAGGACGTTCTCGGCGAGGAATTCGCCGACCGCGGGGTGCTCGGCGAGATGCCCGATCAGTTCGTCGGGGTGTTCCTCGTTGCGCAGCGACAGCGACGCCAACTGGAGGGCGGCCACCCACCCCTCGGTGGACCGGCACAGGTCCACCACCTCGTCCGGGGTCAGGGTCAGCCCGCCGAGCTCGACCAGCAACGCCGCTGATTCGGACTCCACGAATCGCAATGCCGCCGAATCTATTTCGACCAGCTCGTCGAGTACGCGCATGCGGCCGAGTGGCAGGCCTGCGGTGGTGCGGCTGGTGACGACGACCTGGAGGTGGTGACAACCGTTGGTGAGCAGGTAGGCCAATGCGGAGTGCGACTCGGTGCCGCCGACCCGGTGCCAGTCGTCGATGACGAGCACCAGCTGCTCCCGTGCGTCATGGATCCGGTTGATCAAGGTGGTCAGCACGAACGCCTCGGCGTCGCGGCCGTGGTCCTCGAGCGCCTGGCCGAGTTCCTCGCTCAGGTGCGGGGCGGCCCGGCCGATTGCCTCGATCAGGTGCGCGAGGAACCAGGCGACGTTGTCGTCGTCCGGTGCAACCGTCAGCCAGGCGACCGTCACGCCCGCGTCGTGCAGCGTCCCGCTCCACTGCGCGGCGAGGGTGCTCTTGCCGAATCCGGCCGGACCGTGAATGAGGGTGAGCCGCCGCCGTTCCCCGGCGCGGAGTCGGTCGATCAGCCGCGTGCGGGTGACCAGAACACGGCCGATGACCGGCGGCCGGAACCGGGTGGCGGGCACCGGCGGCGTTGGCCGCCGGGTCAGGGTGTGCGGGACGTCGCCGCCCGACCGGAGCGGTCCGGTGCGGCGCGGTGCCGCCGAGATCCGGGTGTCCTCGGGTGATCCGGCACCCGACGTTGGTGCAGGAAGGGCCATCTCGACCGTGCCGAGGCCGTGCCGGACCGCGAGGTCCTGGAGCAGTGCGCCGAACGCGGCGGCGGACGGCGGTCGGGCGTCGGGGTCCGGCGCCATCGCGGACTCGATGGCCGCGCACACGTCGGCGGGGACGTCGCCGCCTGCCAGGTCGGGCGCCGGTTGGCTGGTGATCCGCAGGAACTGGGCGACGACCTGCTCGCCATTGCGGCGCTCGAACGCCGCATGCCCGGTCAGCGCGCAGAACAGGGTGGCCCCGAGGCTGTAGACGTCGGAGCGGACACTCGGCGAACGCCCCTCGAGGACCTCGGGGGCGGTGTAGGCGGGCGACCCGGTGATCTGCCCGGTCGCGGTCTCGAAGCCGCCGGTGGTGCGGGCGATGCCGAAGTCGGTCAGTTGGGGTTCGCCGTACTCGGTGAGCAGGATGTTCGCCGGCTTCACATCGCGATGCAGGGTCCCGGAGCGGTGCGCCGTCTCCAGCGCGCCCGCCATCTTCGCGCCGAGTGCAAGCACGTCGGGCCAGTCCAGCGGGCCCGCGCGGCGGATCGACTCCTGCAGCGAGTTGTGCCGGTGATACGGCATCACGATGTACGGCCGCCCCGACCGGGTGGTCCCGACCTGGAGGATGTTGCAGATGTGCGGGTGCCCGGACACCGCTCCCATCGCGCGCTGCTCCCGCAGGAAGCGTTCGCGGCTGTCGTCGTCGAGCTCGCCGCTGAGGACCTTGACGGCGACGGTGCGGCCTAGGGCGGGCTGCCTGCACCGATACACCACGCCGAAGCCGCCGCGGCCGATCTCCTCGCCGTCGACGAAGCCCGCGGCTGCGAGGTCGCCCGCCACACCGGTGGGAGCCGTGCGGTCGGGGCGCTGCGGCTCAGGCATCGGGGCCCGTGCTTCGGTCCGGCCCCGGTGCGCGTGTTCTCGTCACCATGGATCACCTCGCGGCGCAGTCGAGAACCCCAGAATAATCCCGTGCCGGACCCCGGAGAACGCCGAAGGGCGCCTCCGCCGTGCGGAGACGCCCTTCGGGAAGCGAGGTTCGCTCAGATGGCGCGGACGCCGGTGGCCTGCGGGCCCTTCTGGCCCTGGCCGATCTCGAACTCCACGCGTGCGCCCTCGTCGAGGGTCTTGAAGCCGTTGGTCTGGATCTCGGAGTAGTGGACGAAGACGTCGGGTCCGTCACCGTCCTGCTCGATGAATCCGAATCCCTTTTCCGCGTTGAACCACTTGACGGTGCCTTGTGCCACTTTTTTGCTCCTGTTACTGCGAGCCTGCCCTCAGGACGAGGTGCGGGTCTCGGGTACAGCGTGCCAGCTGGCGCCGCTCCTGTCGACGCCGGGTCTATACTTCCCGGTCTTTCGGCGCGTCGCGGGCCTTGCCCCGGTCGCGGCTCCCGCGAAGGATCGAGGGTGCAGAGGCCTGGTCGCCGGCCGGGCCCGCGTGAGGAGAGGGCGATGTTCATTCAAGTGATTCAGGGTCGGGTCGGCGACCAGGCGGGGCTGCAGCGGTGCCTGGACCGATGGAACGACGACCTGGCAGCGGGCGCGGCCGGGTATCTCGGCTCGACGAGCGGGACCTGCGCGGACGGCACCTTCATCTGCCTGGTCCGGTTCGCGTCGCCGGACGCGGCCAGACGCAATGCGGAACGACCGGAGCAGGGGGCGTGGTGGGCCGCGGCGGAGCGCTGCTTCGACGGGCAGGTGACGGTGATGGACTGCGCGGAGGTCACCGAATGGATGGGCGGCGGCTCGGACACCGCCGGCTTCGTCCAGGTGTTGGAGGGGCACACCAGCGACCCGCACCGGATGGTGGACCTGATGTCGCGGGTCGGTGACCGTGTGCACGACCTGCGCCCGGAGATCGTCGGCGGGACGCTGTGCAGCGACGGCGGGGACGGATATGTGGAGGCGGTGTACTTCACCTCCGAGTCGGCCGCGCGGCTGCACGAGAGCGTCGAGGTGCCCGACGACCTGCGGTCGCTGTTCGAGGAGGAGACCGAATTGATGGGGGAGGTTTCGTACTACGACATGCGCGCGCCGATGCTCGTTTCGGCGCGCGGGACGCGGTGATCGGAACCCGCGTCGGGTGGCGTCAATGTGCGACCTCGGTTTGCCGTTATTGGCGACCGAGGTCGTCTACTGTCGGTCGCTGCCAGCGGTTCCGTGTCCGTCATGGGATAACAATTCACACCTAGTTACCTATGAGGCCGCGGGGTAGTGTGGCCCCGAATCGAGTCGTACACACCCCTGAAAGCGAAGTCGAGAGGTACTCCAATCGTGACCACCGTCCAGGAGCCGGCCGCGACCGCGGCCCCCGATATCCACACCACCGCGGGCAAGCTCGCGGACCTGCACCGCCGTCAGGCCGAGGCACACTTCCCGACCGGCGAAGCCGCCGTCGACAAGGTGCACGCCAAGGGCAAGCTGACCGCCCGCGAACGGATCGAGGCCCTCCTGGACGAGGGATCGTTCGTCGAACTCGACGCCCTCGCCCGGCACCGCTCCACCAACTTCGGGCTCGCCGACAACCGCCCCGCCGGCGACGGCGTCGTCACCGGCTACGGCACCGTCGACGGCCGCGACGTGTGCGTCTTCTCCCAGGACGCCACCGTCTTCGGCGGCTCCCTCGGCGAAATCTACGGCGAGAAGATCGTCAAGGTGATGGACCTCGCGTTGAAGACCGGGCGCCCGCTGATCGGGATCAACGAGGGCGCAGGCGCCCGCATCCAGGAGGGTGTGGTCTCCCTCGGCCTGTACGGGGAGATCTTCCACCGCAACGTCCAGGCGTCCGGGGTGATCCCGCAGATCTCGCTGATCATGGGCCCCGCCGCCGGCGGCCACGTCTACTCCCCGGCGTTGACCGACTTCGTGGTGATGGTCGATCAGACCTCGCAGATGTTCGTCACCGGCCCCGACGTGATCAAGACCGTCACCGGTGAGGACGTCACGATGGAGGATCTCGGTGGCGCGCACACCCACATGGCGAAGTCCGGTGTCGCGCACTACGTCGCCTCCGGTGAGCAGGACGCCCTCGACTACGTCAAGGACCTGCTCTCGTACCTGCCGAGCAACAATCAGGCCGCCGCGCCCCGGTTGGCGCCGACCGACCCGATCGTCGGGGCGATCGCGGACTCGTTGACCGACGAGGACCTCGAGCTGGACACGATCATCCCCGACAGCGCGAATCAGCCGTACGACATGCACGAGGTGATCCGCCGGCTGCTCGACGACGACGAGTTCCTTGAGGTGCAGGCCGGGCGGGCGATGAACGTGATCGTCGGGTTCGGTCGGATCGACGGCCGCTCCGTGGGCATCGTGGCGAACCAGCCGACGCAGTTCGCGGGGTGTCTGGACATCGACGCCTCGGAGAAGGCGGCCCGGTTCGTCCGGACCTGTGATGCGTTCAATGTGCCGATCGTGACCCTGGTCGATGTGCCGGGGTTCTTGCCGGGGACGGAGCAGGAGTACAACGGCATCATCCGCCGCGGTGCGAAGCTGCTGTACGCGTATGGGGAGGCGACGGTCGGGAAGATCACCGTCATCACCCGCAAGGCGTACGGCGGGGCGTACGACGTGATGGGGTCCAAGCACATGGGTGCGGATGTGAATCTGGCGTGGCCGACGGCGCAGATCGCGGTGATGGGTGCCTCGGGTGCGGTGGGGTTTGTGTACCGCAAGCAGCTCAAGGACGCGGCGGCGGCCGGTCAGGATGTGGATGCGTTGCGTCTGCAGTTGCAGAACGAGTACGAGGACACGCTGGTCAATCCGTATGTGGCTGCCGAGCGTGGGTATGTGGATGCGGTGATTCCGCCGTCGCATACGCGGGGTCAGATTGTGGCGGCGTTGCGGTTGCTTGAACGCAAGATGGTGACGTTGCCGCCGAAGAAGCATGGGAACATTCCGCTGTGACGGCCCTGCTGGAGTCGGCCGACGTCGCCGTCGCGCTCGACGAGGTCGCAATGCTGGGCGCGTCTGCGCCGCAGCAGGATCCGATCCGATTCGCGGGGAACCCGACCGACGAGGAGGTGGCGGCGGTCCTCGCCGTGTTCTCGGCGCTCGGATCGGTCCCGACTGCTGAGGAACCGCGCTCCGAGGAGACCTGGGGGGCACCCGCCCAGCTGATGCGTTACGGGTTGTCCGTGGCGCCAACCACTTTCGTCAACGCACGCTTTGCCCGGTAAAGGAAGAACGACATGACCAACTCTCACAAGAAGATCACGAAGGTGCTTGTCGCCAACCGCGGCGAGATCGCGGTGCGGGTGATCCGGGCAGCGAAGGACGCCGGCTACGGCAGCGTCGCCGTCTACGCCGAACCCGACGCCGACGCCCAGTTCGTCAAGCTCGCCGACGAGGCCTTCGCCCTCGGCGGCCAAACCTCCGCCGAGTCGTACCTGGTGTTCGACAAGATCCTCGACGCCGCCGCGAAGTCCGGCGCCGACGCCATCCACCCCGGCTACGGGTTCCTCTCCGAGAACGCCGACTTCGCGCAGGCCGTCCTCGACGCCGGACTGATCTGGATCGGCCCGTCCCCGCAGTCCATCCGCGACCTCGGCGACAAGGTCACCGCCCGGCACATCGCCGAACGCGCCAACGCCCCGATGGCCGCGGGCACCAAGGACCCCGTCAAGGGCGCCGACGAGGTCGTCGACTTCGCCCGCCAGTACGGCGTCCCGGTCGCGATCAAGGCCGCGTTCGGCGGCGGTGGCCGCGGCATGAAGGTCGCCCACACGATCGAGGAAATCCCGGAGCTGTTCGAGTCCGCGACCCGTGAGGCGATCGCCGCGTTCGGTCGCGGCGAATGCTTCGTCGAGCAGTACCTCGACAAGGCCCGGCACGTCGAGGCGCAGGTCATCGCCGACCAGCACGGCAACGTCATCGTCGCGGGCACCCGCGACTGCTCGCTGCAGCGCCGCTTCCAGAAGCTCGTCGAGGAGGCCCCCGCCCCGTTCCTCACCGACGACCAGCGCGACCGGATCCACAACTCCGCCAAGGCGATCTGCAAGGAAGCCGGCTACTACGGTGCCGGCACCGTCGAATACCTGGTGCAGGGCGACACCGTCTCCTTCCTCGAGGTGAACACCCGCCTGCAGGTCGAGCATCCGGTCACCGAGGAGACCGCGGGCATCGACCTGGTGCGGCAGCAGTTCCGCATCGCCAACGGCGAGAAGCTTGAGATCACCGAGGACCCCACCCCGCGCGGGCACTCCTTCGAGTTCCGGATCAACGGTGAGGACGCTGGCCGCGGGTTCCTGCCCGCGCCGGGCCCGATCTCGGTGTACAAGGAGCCGACCGGCCCCGGTGTGCGCGTCGACTCCGGTGTCGTGCAGGGCGATGTGATCGGCGGCCAGTTCGACTCGATGCTCGCCAAGCTGATCGTCACCGGCGAGACCCGCGAGCAGGCGCTGGCGCGCGCCTCCCGCGCGCTTGCCGAGTTCGAGGTGGATGGGCTGGCGACGGTGCTGCCGTTCCACCGGCACATCGTGACCAACCCGGCGTTCGTCGGTGACGGGACCTCGTTCGAGGTGTACACGAAGTGGATCGAGAACGAGTGGGACAACCCGATCGAGCCGTACACCGGTGCCGGGCAGGTGGACGCCGACGGTGAGGAGGCGTTGCCGCGGCAGAACGTGGTCGTCGAGGTCGGGGGTCGTCGGGTGGAGGTGTCGCTGCCGGGTCAGTTCTCCCTCGGGTCGGCGGCGCCTGCGGTCGGGGCGATCACCCGGAAGCCGAAGTCCCGCAAGCGGGGCGGTGCCGGTGGTGCTGCGGCGTCGGGTGATGCGGTGACCGCGCCGATGCAGGGGACCGTGGTGAAGGTCGCTGTTGAGGAGGGTCAGGAGGTCGCCGAGGGTGACCTGATCGTGGTGTTGGAGGCGATGAAGATGGAGAACCCGGTGACCGCGCACAAGTCGGGTGTGGTGACCGGTCTTGCGGTGGAGCCGGGTGCGGCGATCACGCAGGGCACCGTCCTCGCCGAACTCAAGTAGGCGCTCCGCGCCCGTGAGTCCTTGTGGTCCCGTGGCGGGCCGAAAGGACTCACGGGCGGCGCAGCCGCCTTCGGGCGGATCGAACCGTAGGAGAAAACATGGCACTGATCGCTGTCCTCGAGTTGACCTTCAAACCCGATGCCCTCGACGCCGCGCGTGCGGTGATGGGCCGCGTGCTGACCGAGACCCGCGCCTTCGACGGGTGCCTCGGGGTGGACGCGGTGATCGACGCGACGAGCCCGAACACTTGGCGGTTCATCGAGCGGTGGGAGTCGGCCGAGCATGACGCCGCCTACCGCAGGTTCCGGGCCGGGGAGGGCGCGATCACCGACCTGGGGCCGCTGCTGGCCGGTGCACCGGCGTTGACGACGGGCACGGTGGCCGCGGACATCTGACCGCGCCGGGTGCCGTGGCCCTGGCCGCGGCACCCCGGCGGTGGTCGGGGCGTCAGCCGACGCGGCCGCGCGCCGATTCCGCGCCGCGCCCGTCGATCAGGAACGGGCGGGCGTTGACGACGTGCTTGCGCCAATGCGAGAACGCGGCGTCCGCGTCCCGGCTGCGCAGTAGCCGGATCAGTCGCCTGCAGGAGCGGACCGCCAGTTTCAGGTTTGCCGCGTACAGTTCGCGGTCCTCGTCCGTTTCCAGGACGGCGGGGCCGGTGTCGTGCCGGGTCAGCTCGTACAGCATCCCGGCAATGATCGCGAGCGGCGCGTTGCCGGACAGCTGGACCACCCGCAGGTGGAACGCGGACAGGCCGGCGACCAGAGTCTTCGACGCATACGACGCGGGCAGGTCCTCCTCGACCATGCGCGCGAGCTCGTCGAAATCCTCCTCGCTGCCCTCCGCTGCCAGCACCCGGGCGGCGTCCGGTTCGACGGCTTCGCGGGCGACGAACAGGTCGGCGATCGTGGCACCGGACAGTTCGAGGAGCATCGATGCGGGCCGCGCAACCACCTCGGGGCCGGGGACGCATACCCGGGCACCGGCCCGGGATCCGCGCCGCACCTCGACGAGCCCGTCCGATTCAAGCAGCCGGATTGCCTCCCGCAGGGTGGGGCGGCTGATCGCGAACCGGTCCATCAGGTCCGCCTCGTGGGGCAGGTGGTCGCCGTCCTTCAGCGCGCCCTCGATGATCATCGTGCGGAGGGTGCGGGCCACGATCTCGGCGGTCTTCGGGGTCCGGATCGGGCGGGTCGCGAGGCTCGGGGCATGGAAGACCGGTGCGAAGGTCTTGTCGGCCACCGGTCGTCTCCCTCGCCCTTGTCGTTGCGTCGACCCAGTAAAGCACCCGGCGCCGTCGTCCCTGACACAGGTCACGAGCCCGTCATCCGCGGCGCTCACGGCGCCCCGGTGCCGCTGATCAACGGCCACAGGCCTGCGCCGCCCGCGCCGGCCGCCGCCCCGGTCACGGCGTCGTCCCAGGACCGCACCGACCCGAACTCGCCCCGCCAGGCCAGCAGCCGGTTCGTGTACCGGTGCAGCGGGTGCTCGGCGGTGAAGCCGATCGCCCCCATTGCCTGATGTGCGTTCCGGACAATCGTGGCCGCCGCGTGCCCGGCGCAGGAGCGGGCCGCCGCGATCGCGAACTCCGTTGCCGCCGCGTCGAACCCGTTCTCCATCACGGTGCTAACGGCGGCCTCGGTCGCGGCCCGGGCGAGGGCGTCGGCCGCCGCGATGTCCGCGACCAGCTGCTGCACCGCCTGGAAAGCGGCGATCGGCCTGCCGAACTGAGTTCGGGTGGTGGTGTGCCCGACGACGATGTCCAGGACCCGGCCCGCCGCACCGGTCATCGCCAGCGCCCGCGCCAACGCGCCCCGCAGCTGCAGTTCCCGGACCACGGTGCCGGGTATCGCGACGCCGGCCAGCCCGGACGGGTCGACGGTCACCCGGTCCCGCGGTTCCCCGGCCAGGTTCGCGCCGGGAACCACGTTGACGCCAGCGCGCGGCACCTGCGCGACCCGATGCCCGTCCCCGTCCGGCCACACCACCACCAGGGCGTCGGCGTGGCGGGCCCACGGAACCCGGTGCGCGACACCGCTGCCGTCCACGACCGCGGCGGTCCGGATGGGGGTGTCGCCGCCCGGCAGTTCCGCGGAGTCGGCGAGCCAGCCGGCAAGCAGGTCGTTCTCGGCGAGCGGGACCGGTGCCGCACTCGCCCCGGCCGCGGCGAGCAGCACGGCGGCCTCCGGCCAGCCGCCGCCCGCCTCGGCGCCGGTCAGCCGGGTGACCCCGAGGTCGGACAGGGTTGACCACAACGCCGGATCGAAACCGGTTCGGGCACCGGCCTTGTCGAAGACCCGATCGAGCAGCCGGGTCAGGTCGTCCAGGTCGGCGCTCACCGCATCCCCAGTCCCCGCGCGATCACGCCGCGCAGAATCTCGCTGGTGCCACCGCGCAGCGTGAAGCCCGGTCGTTGCAGCGCACCCGCGGCGACCAACCCCGCGTACTCCCGGGATGCCTCCTCTCCTGCCAGTTCGTCGGCCAGGTCCGCGATGTCGCCTTCGGTGGCGGTGCCGAGGACCTTCACCACCGAGGCCGCGACCTCCGCGTTCTCGCGGCGCTCCAGTGCCTCGGACACCGCCGTCGACATGTGGTGCAGCCCGACGAGACGGGCCACCAGGGCCCCGATCCGCGGATCCGCGGGCAGCGTCCCCGCCGCGACCTCGTCGGCGGTCGCGGCGAGCAGGGTGAAGGTGGACAGGAATCGTTCCGGGCCGCTGCGTTCGAAGCCGAGTTCGGACGTCACCTGCGTCCAACCGTCACCGACGGCGCCGAGCACCAGCTCGTCCGGAACGAACACCTCCTCGAGTCGCACCTCGTTGAAATGGTGATCGCCCGACATCGACAGGATCGGCTCGATCGTCACGCCGGGGGAGTCGAGGGGGACGATGAACTGTCCGAGCCCGTCGTGTCGGTGCGCGGGGTCCGGCGGGGCGGTGCGGGCGAGCGCGAAGAACGCGTCCGCGTGGTGCGCGCCGGACGTCCACAGCTTGGTGCCCGACAGGGACCAGCCGCCATCGACCCGGGCGGCCCGGGTTCGGACGCTCGCCAGGTCGGAGCCCGACTCCGGCTCGGACATGCCGATGGCCCAGCAGATTTCACCGCGTGCGATGCCGGGCAGGAAGCGTCGCTTCTGGTCTTCGGTTCCGTAGTTGAGCAGGGATGGCGCCGCCTGCCGGTCCGCGACCCACTGCGCGGCCACCGGTGCGCCGACGGCGAGCAGTTCCTCGGTGACGACGAACCGTTCCATGAACGTGCGCCCGTGCCCGCCGTACTCGACCGGAATTGTCATGCCGACCCAGCCGCGGTCCGCGAGCGCCCGGGTGAAGGCGCGGTCCCAGCGGGTGAGCCAGGTGTCGACGCCGGGAGTGAAGGCGCCTGCCTCGATCTGCTCGCGCAGGAACGTGCGAACCTCGGCCCGCAGGGCCCTCGTTCCTGGATCCGGCGGTGTGGCGGCCGGTACCAGCGGTGTGCGCATGACGTCCTCCCTGTGCTCGCAGTTCACGGTAGCCGTGGTGGTCTCGGCTGGAGGGCCGGACGGGCCGACGGTCAGCCGACGATGAGGGTCACGACCTCGGCAACGCACGCCGGTTTGTCGGCGCCCTCGATCTCGATGGTGACGGCGGAGGCGAGGAAGGCTCCGGCCGCCGCGCGTTCGAGGGCGACCGGGGTCGTGGTCGCCCGGATCCGCGACCCCGCCCGTACCGGAGCGGGGAACCGAACCTTGTTGCTGCCGTAGTTGACCCGCGCCGACCCGGTGTCGATCGTGTACAGCCGACCGGCGAGCAGGGGGAGCAGCGACTGGGTCAGGTAGCCGTGCGCGATCGTCGCGCCGTAGGGGCCGGACGCGGCCCGCTCGGGGTCGACATGGATCCACTGGTGGTCGCCGGTGGCGTCGGCGAACGCGTCGATCCGGTCCTGGTCGACCGTCAGCCATTCGCCGGGGCCGATCTCCTGCCCCAGCGCGGCCTCGAGCGCATCGAGGGAATCGAAGGTCCTCACGCGGTGCTCCTCGGGTGTCATTCGGACATCGCCTGTGGTGGGGAGGGTTTCACATGAAACGGGTGGCCGCCGGTGATCACCGCGGTACGGCGGACAGCAGCGGCCGCGCGGGTCAGTTGGTCGACTCCCGTTCGATCGCCGCGACCTCGTCACGCAGCCGGGCCATCGTCCGGTCCAGCTCGGTCGCGGCGTCGGCGGCCTCCTTCAGCTCCTCGAGCAGCCGCTGCGGCACGGCCTTGTTGTACTTGTAGTAGATCTTGTGTTCGAGGCTGGCCCAGAAGTCCATCGCGATGGTGCGGATCTGGATCTCGACGTACGTCATCTCGGTGCGGTCCGACAGGTACACCGGCACCTGCACGATCAGGTGCAGGCTCTGGTAGCCGTTCGGTTTCGGGGCGGCGATGTAGTCCTTCACCTCGATCAGCGTCACGTCGGGCTGGCTGGTCAGCATCTCCGCGACCCAGTAGGCGTCCGAGACGAACGCGCAGGTCACCCGGATCCCCGCGATATCGCGGATCTGGTCGCGGATCGACTCGATGTCCGGTGGGCAGCCGATGCGGATCGCCTTCTGCAGCAGCGACTCGATCGACTTGAGCCTGCTGTTGACGTGCTCGATCGGGCTGTAGTCGTGGGCGAGTTCGAACTCCTCGCGGAGGATGGTGATCTTCGTCAGCGTCGCGTCGATCGCGAACTTGTAGTTCAGGCGGAAACGGGTCAGCCGCTGCTGCATCTCCCGCAACGAGTCCAGTGTCGGCTCGGTTGGCGCGTCGCCGCCGGTCACGTCGCGGAACAGGTCGGACAGGATCGCCAGTTCGGGCTCGACGCCGTCACCGGACAAGTGCGTGCTCACGGGTGCTTCCTCACTGCGGGCGCGGGCCCGGGTCGGGCGGCGCGTGTCGATGCTCGCCCTCCATTGTGCCGATTCCCGTCGTCGGCCCCGTCCCCTCGCCCGGCATTGAATGGGGGTTCATGTGCGGGGTTTCGCTGGCGGATGGCACATGAACCCCCATTCAACACGAGCGGGCGGGGCGGATAGCAGACGCGCCGCGCCGCGGATGCGGGTGGGGTGGCCGCGGCGCGCGAGGGCGCATCGACCAGGATTCAGCTGGTCCGGTTGCCGCCGGAGCGGTGACGGATTCGACGGGTGGAGGTCGCGATGACGAGGTGGACGACGCCGATGCGGGTGGCGGGGATTCTCGCGGGAGTGGTGTTCGCGGTCGGGGCCTGCTCGGCACCGACCGTGGAGGGAACGGCATCCGCGCAGGTCACGGCGATCACCGGGCAGGACGTCGGCGACGGCGGCGGCAGCACCGACTTCCGGGCCGAGGTGGGGGACTGCGTGAACCTGGGCGGCTCGGTGGACGCCGCGGAGATCGAGCACGCCACCTGCGGGAGCATGGACTCCAACTACAAGGTCATTGGGAAGGCGTCGGAGAACGCCCAGTGCCCGTCGGACGCGGACCAGGTCTACTACGAGACCTACGACTCGGTCGAGCAGGGAGCGCTGTGCCTGGACATTGACTGGGTCGTCGGTGGGTGCATGAGCGTGCCGGACAGCTCGGACGAGCCGTTCCGGGTCGAGTGCACCGACCCGACCGCGACGTGGGTGGAGCGGGTGACCGCGATCGTCGAGGACGTCACCGACGTCGAACGATGCGAGGAGGGCGGGTTCACCCACCCGGATCGTCGGTTCACGGTGTGCACCGAATCGGTGAACTCCTACTAGCCCGCTGCCCGCCCACCGATACGCTCGACCGATGTCATCACTGAGTCCGACCCTTGCCGGCCGGGTCTTCTCGCCGCCGAACTACCTGGTCGGCCGCGAGAAGGTCCGGGAGTTTGCCCGCGCCGTGCGGTCCACGAACCCCCTGCACCACGACGTCGACGCGGCGCGCGCGGCCGGATTTGCCGACGTCATCGCGCCGCCGACGTTCACCACGGTGACCGCGGGTCGGGCCGTCCTGCAGCTGGTGGAGGCTCCCGACACCGGCGTGATCCCCAGCCGCGTCGTGCACGGGTCGGAGCGGATCGAACAGCACCGGCCGATCGTCGCCGGCGACGAGTTGTCGACCACGCTGACGATCACCGACGTCACCGAGCGGGTGGGCAACGCGATTCTTTCCACCGTCTTCGAGATCCGGGACGCCGCGGGGGAGCCGGTCGCGACCGTCACGTCCTCCCTGCTGGTGCGGGGGGACGACGCATGAGCGGCACCGCCGTGGACTTTGCGGGCCTGGAGATCGGCGCGATCGTCGCCAAGTCGGATCTGACCGTCACCCGCGAGGATCTGGTTCGTTATTCCGGTGCGTCCGGGGACACCAACCCGATCCACTACAACGACACCGTCGCCGCCAGCGTCGGGTTGCCGGGGGTCCTCGCGCACGGGATGCTCACCGCCGGCCTCGCCCTGCAGGTGGTGATCGATTGGATCGGGGACCCGACCGCGGTGACCTCCTACGAGACCCGGTTCACCAGGCCCGTGGTGGTCGACCCGATCGACGGCGCGGACCTTGTCGTCGCGGTGAAGGTCGCTCGGCTCGACCCGGAGACCCGAACCGCGCGGCTCGACGTCACCGTGACGTGCGGTGGGCAGACGGTGCTCGGGAAGACGCAGGCACACGTTCGCCTGTAGCCCGGTCGGTCAGGGTGCGTCGGCGTCGGCGTCGACGCACCGTAGCCGGGTTCCGTACCGGTCCTCCTCGCCGGTCCGGGCCCCCGAATCGGTGATGATCGTGTCGACCTCGGTCAGTGCTGCCACGCGGGCGAGGGCACGCTGCCCGAACTTCGAACTGTCCGCGAGTACCGCGGTGCGGGCTGCCGCGGCGATCATGGCCCGTTTGACCGGTATCTCCAGGGTGTTGCTGTTCGTGATCCCCGCGTCGGGGTCGATCGCGTCCGCGCCGAGGAACGTCCAGTCGACCGAGTAGTCGGTGAGGAACTCGACGGTGCGCTCACCGACCAGGGTGAACACCGAGCCGAGCAGTTCGCCGCCCGCCACCAGCAGTCGCAGTTCGGGGAGGGTGGCGAGGTACTTCCCGATGCGCAGGTCGTTGGTGATGACCGTCAGCCCGGACCGGTGCCGCAGTGCGGTCGCGACCTGGTAGGTGGTGGATCCGCTGTCGAGGATCACGCTGTCGCCGTCGCGCACCAGGCCGGCGGCCTCGTGTGCGATCGCCGCCTTCTCGGCCCTGCGGACGTTCTCCTTGACGGCGTAAGGGATTTCGGAATGGGTGCCGTCGACGGGCCGCGCGCCGCCGTGCGTCCGTTCGGCCTTCCCGCCGCGCACCAGGGCGTCCAGGTCGCGGCGGATCGTCGACGCGTCGACGCCGAGGTCGCGCGACAACGCCTTCGCCTCGACGTAGCCGTCGGCGACGAGTCGCTCGAGAATCTCGTGTCGTCGGGTGCTCGCAGACACGCTGGTTCCTCCTTGAGTGATGACCGGACGGTCCGATGGCGAGGCGCGCATCCGGAGTCTAACCACCCGTGCGCGCACATTATTGACACGCAACGCCATCATTTGCATGATTACGGGCATTGAATGCGCGATAGCGCGCAAACGGTGCGTGAACTCACGCAACCTCACCTGGACACCGAGGAGCCTCGATGCAGATGGACCGGATCGGCCGCGCACGCCGCCACGTTGGGGTGCCCGCATGACCCTCAAGCTCGGGTACAAGGCGTCGGCGGAGCAGTTCGGGCCGCGGGAGTTGGTGGAGTTGGCGGTCCTCGCGGAGGAGCGGGGGATGGATTCGGC
>NZ_JBHXNU010000016.1:0-116060 GCF_042719255.1 Rhodococcus sp. NPDC058532 | reverse complement strand
GGATCACGCCAGTCGATGAGGTGTGCCCGCAGTGCGGTGACGGTCGACAATCGCAACCCCGCACCGACCCGTGAGCCGCACCGGTGGATTCAGGTTAGATCGAGTGAACGGTTCCGTTCACTCGGCGGGCGGCGGGCGCGGGACGGGGCGGTCGCGGTGGGGTGTGCGGCGCTGCTCGTCGGCTGGAACACCGCGGTCCTGCCGAGGCTCGGGCTGGGGGCCCGTGGTCGTGCGGCGGTAAACGGGCTGGCCGCCGTCGGGCTGTCCGCGGCGGCCAGGGCCTGCGGCGTCGATGATCGTGAATTGGGTTGGCGCGCGCCGGGGGCCGGTCTGCGGTGGGGGGCGGCGGCCTCGATCGTCCCCGCGGTGGCCTACCCGGCGATGCTCGCCACGCCGCCGGTGCGGACCCGGATGGCGTCCGGTGCGCGCCGCGCCGACCACACCGAATGGGTGTTCGTGCACATCCCGGTCGGCACCGTGCTCGCGGAGGAGTTGGCGTTCCGGTCCGTGCTGTACGCGCTGGCCCGCCGCGCCTCGCCCCGGTGGGCGCCCGCGTTCGGGGCCGCGGCGTTCGGGCTGTGGCACGTGACCCCCGCCAGGCACGCGGGCGACTCGGTGCCGGGGACCGTCGCGCTGACGGCCGCGGCCTCAGTGCTGTTCGACCTGCTGCGGGGGCGCAGCGGCAGCGTGCTCGCGCCTGCCCTGCTGCACCTCGCGGTGAACGCGGGCGGGGCCGTCGCCGCGGAGGCGGCGGCGGGCCGGGCGGTGCGCGGGCGTGCCGGTAGCGTGGTGCGGTGACCGCCCGCCGCAGGATCGACCCCGCCGAAATGCGGACCGCGGTGCTCGCGGTCCGGGACTGGCTGACCGACGCGGACGCCGCGCCGCCGCCCCGCCCGGAACTCGCGGCCGCGGTCCGGCTCAGCGCGCGCACCCTGGAGAACGTCGCACCCGGGTCCTCCGTCGAGGTCCGGGTTCCACCGTTCGTTGCCGTGCAGTGCCTTGAGGGTCCGCGCCACACGCGCGGCACGCCGCCGAACGTCGTCGAGACCGACCCGCGGACCTGGCTGCGCCTCGTCACCGGCGCGCTCGCGTTCGAGGACGCGGTTGCGGCGGGAACGGTGACGGCGTCGGGCAGCCGGGCCGGTGACCTCGGCCACTGGCTGCCGCTGCTGCCGATGTGACGATGCCCGCGGTGAACGCTGTGACCGGCACGACAGCGCGGCACCCGTGGTAGGTGCACCCTCTCGTTGGCCGTAGACTGGGCCTGCCCCCCGCACCCACCCCCAAAGGGAGCACCCCGGTGACTTCAGCCGACCTGTCGGTCAACAGCCCGAATCTTCTCGCACCCGCAGACCTGTCCGACCAGGATGAGCAGCCGCCCCGCGAGGAGTGTGGCGTCTTCGGCGTCTGGGCTCCCGGCGAGGATGTGGCCAAGCTCACCTACTACGGCCTGTACGCGCTACAGCACCGCGGCCAGGAGGCCGCGGGCATCGCCGTCGCCGACGGCGCGCAGGTGCTGGTGTTCAAGGACCTCGGCCTGGTCAGTCAGGTGTTCGACGAGCAGACCCTCGGCGCGATGCCCGGGCATGTCGCCGTCGGGCACTGTCGCTACTCGACCACCGGCTCCACCACCTGGGAGAACGCGCAGCCGATCTTCCGGACCACCACCGCGGGCACCGGCATCGCGCTCGGGCACAACGGCAACCTGGTCAACACCGCCGAGCTCGCCGACCGGGCGCGGGCGGCCGGGCTGATGAACAGCAAGCGGCCCGGCGGTGCGACCTCGGACTCCGACATCGTCGGCGCGCTCCTCGCGCACGCGGCGGGGGACCGGACGATCGAGCAGGCCGCGATGGAGCTGCTGCCGACCCTGCGCGGCGCGTTCTGCCTGACCTTCATGGACGAGCACACCCTCTACGCGGCGCGCGACCCGCACGGTGTCCGGCCGCTGGTGCTTGGCCGTCTCGACCGCGGCTGGGTCGTCGCCTCCGAGACCGCCGCGCTCGACATCGTCGGCGCCTCGTTCGTCCGGGAGATCGAGCCGGGTGAGCTCCTCGCGATCGACGCGGACGGCGTGCGGTCGTCCCGGTTCGCCGCCCCGACGCCGAAGGGCTGCGTCTTCGAGTACGTCTACCTGGCCCGCCCCGACACGACGATCTCGGGACGGTCGGTGCATGCGACCCGCGTCGACATCGGCCGCCGCCTGGCGAAGGAACACCCGATCGACGGCGACCTGGTGATCCCGGTCCCGGAGTCGGGGACCCCCGCCGCGGTCGGCTACGCGCAGGGTTCCGGCATCCCCTACGGGCAGGGCCTGATGAAGAACGCCTACGTGGGCCGCACCTTCATCCAGCCGTCGCAGACCATCCGCCAGCTCGGCATCCGCCTGAAGCTGAACCCGCTGCGCGACGTGATCCGCGGCAAGCGCCTGATCGTCGTCGACGACTCGATCGTCCGCGGCAACACTCAGCGCGCACTGATCCGGATGCTGCGGGAGGCGGGCGCACTGGAGATCCACGTGCGGATCGCGTCCCCGCCGGTGAAGTGGCCCTGCTTCTACGGCATCGACTTCGCGTCACCGGCGGAGCTGATCGCGAACGGGGCGGGCGGCACCAGCCACGAGCCCGGCGACGTGGAGGAGATGGTCGAGGGCGTGCGCCGCTCGATCGGCGCCGACTCGCTCGGCTACATCTCGATCGACGGCATGGTGGCGGCGACGGAGCAGCCCGCGTCCCGGCTGTGCATGGCCTGCTTCGACGGCGAGTACCCGATCGCGCTGCCGACGGAGACGTCGATCGGCAAGAACGTGCTTGAGGGCATGCTCGACAGCACCGCGGGAGCGGCGCCGAGGTCCGACAACGACAACGCGAGTGCGCTGAGTCGCCCCTGATCGGCCGCCGAGGCCGCATACTTGCGCCGGTGCATCCGGCGCCCCGTACACCCAGACAGTGCCAGGCGCACTGGCGAGATCACAGCTGGAGCTGAGAAACCCGATGACCGACGACCAGAACGCCCGCCCCGCCGGTGCCTCCTACGCCGCCGCCGGTGTGGACATCGAGGCAGGTGACCGGGCGGTGGAGCTGTTTGCCCCGCTCGCGAAGAAGGCCAGCCGTCCCGAGGTGCTCGGCGGGCTCGGCGGATTCGCCGGCCTGTTCGCGCTCAAGGGCGGCTACCGGGAGCCGCTGCTCGCGGCGTCCACCGACGGCGTCGGCACCAAGCTCGCGGTCGCGCAGGCCCTCGACAAGCACGACACCGTCGGCCTCGACCTGGTCGCGATGGTCGTCGACGACCTCGTCGTGTGCGGCGCCGAGCCGCTGTTCCTGCAGGACTACATCGCGGTCGGCAAGGTCGTCCCCGAGCGGGTCGCGGACATCGTCGGCGGCATCGCGCAGGGCTGCATCCAGGCGGGCTGCGCCCTGCTCGGCGGCGAGACCGCGGAGCATCCCGGGGTGATGGCGGACGGCGACTACGACCTGTCGGCCACCGGTGTCGGCGTCGTCGAGGCGGACGCGGTGCTCGGCCCGGACCGGGTGCGTCCCGGTGACGTGGTGATCGGCATGGGGTCGTCGGGTCTGCACTCGAACGGCTACTCGCTGGCCAGGAAGGTGCTCCTCGAGATCGACCGGATGTCGCTGACCGGGCACGTCGAGGAGTTCGGCCGCACGCTCGGCGAGGAACTGCTTGAGCCGACGAAGATCTACGCCAAGGACTGCCTCGCGCTGATCGCCGAGACGGACGTGCGCACCTTCTGCCATGTCACCGGCGGGGGCCTCGCGAACAATCTGGCCCGGGTGATGCCGAAGGGTCTCGTTGCCGAACTGGATCGCGGAACGTGGAGTCCCGCACCGGTGTTCACGATGATCGGTCAGCGTGGCCGGGTCGAGCGTGCCGAGATGGAGGCGACCTTCAACATGGGCGTCGGCATGGTCGCGATTGTCGCTCCGGAGGACGTGGACCGCGCCCTTGCGGTGCTCACGGCGCGCCACATCGACTGCTGGACGCTCGGCACCGTCGCGAAGGCATCGGACAAGCAGGACGGTGAGCTGGTGCGACTGGTCGGCGACCACCCGCGCTTCTGACGCCGAGTCACGACAGACGACGAACCGCCCGGATCCGATCGGATCCGGGCGGTTCGCGTTGTTCCGAACCTCGTCGACACCGCGCGGCACCCGGTGGGGTGCACATGCGGAAAATGAGGGAGAGCCGTGGGGCTCCCCCTCATTCGATGCTCAGCTGAGTCAGCGGCGCCAGTCGTCGGAGTCGTCGTCGTCCCAGCGCGATGCGCCGTCCTCGGAACCTTGATCGCTGTAGGACCCGTTCCGGTGGGAGCTCGACGAGCCACCCGACAGCTCGCGTTGGAGGCTGTCGAAGTTCGTCGTGGGCGAGCTGTATTTGAGCTCGCGTGCAACCTTGGTCTGCTTTGCCTTAGCCCGGCCGCGGCCCATGGCCAACCCCCTCGCGCTTTAAGCGGGGCGGCCTGGGAATTTTTGGCGGCCCCGTTTGAGTGTTTATGTCTTCCTGACAGACACTCTAGCGTGCGAATGGATCTGGCGCTCCTTCCCCTGCACAGGTGGGGTGTCTTGTTCATCTCATCGCGTCGGGAACGGCCCGGATCGTGCCGACGCGGACGCCGCCGCCGAGCACCGGCCGGGACGCGAGATCGGCGAGCTCCTCGGTCCGCTCGACGCCGATCCGGTGCAGCAGCGCGGCGGTCAGGGGCAGCCGGGCCCGCTCGTGGCCGTCATCGATCTTGAAGGCGAACGCGGTGCCGTCCGGCAGCGCGCCCGCATGCACCCCGTCCGCGCCCGCCTTGCACAGCAGACCGGGGACGGTGGACATCAACACCGCGTCGTCCCTGCCGGTGCCGGACAGCAGCCACGGTTGGTCCCGGGCCGCATCGGCGACCGCCCGCTCCGGGCTGCCCGGCGCCGCGGTGACCAGCGTGGTGAACGCCCGCGCCAGCGCGGTCAGCGACAGCGGGACGATCGGCAGGCCGCAGCCGTCGATGCCGACCTCGCTCTCGTCGTCCTCCCCGGAGAGTTCCGCGATCGTCGCGAGGATCTCGTGCTGCAGCGGATGCGACGGGTCGGTGTAGGTGTCGAGCGGCCAGCCCCGTTCCGCGCACACCGCGAGCATCGCGGCGTGCTTGCCGGAGCAGTTCATGAAGACCCGGCGGGCGTGCCCGCCGGAGGTGAGGACCCGCGCGCGGGCCGCCTCGTTCGCGGGCAGGTCCGGCGGGCACAGCAGGTCGTGCTCGGACAGGTTCCGGCGCCGGAGCAGGTTGAGCACCACCGCGACGTGCTCGGGTTCGCCCTCGTGGGAGGCGGTGGCGATCGCGAGCTCCCTCGGGTCCGCTGGGGCGAATCCGTTGCGGAGCAGCGCGACCGCCTGCAGTGGCTTGTTCGACGAGCGGGGATAGATCGGGGTGTTCACCTCGCCGAGCGCGAGGCGGGTCGCGCCTGCCGGGTCGAGCACGACCAGGGATCCGCGGTGCACGCACTCGCGGAAGCCCGACCGGACCACCTCGACCAGTTCGACGCTCAATACTCCACCCGCACCTTCAGCCCGGCGATGCGTCTGCGTGCCTTGTCCTCGACACTAGGCGACAGTCCCGGTTGGCGCGCGAGCAACTCGGCGAGGCCATCGGGGTCGCGCCCGGTGAACAGGTCGCGCACGGTCACACCGTGCTCCGGCACGTGCGTGACCGTGATCGGGTCGCCCGCCGTGACCGGTCCGGGGGTGAGCACCTTCAGGTAGGCGCCGGTGTCGCCGCGTTCGGCGAAGCGCTTGACCCAGCCCGGTTCGGCCGCCCACACACCGAACGTGCCGCACGGTGTCCTCGGCCCGGTGATCTCCAGTTCGAGGGTGGCACCGACCCGCCACCGGGCGCCGATCACGGCGTCGCTCGTCGCGACCCCACGCACCCGCAGATTCTCGCCGAACCAGCCGACGGGCAGATCCCGTCCGAGGTCGGCCTCCCAGCGCAGGGCCTCCGTGTCCAGGTAGGCGTAGACCGCCTTGAACACGCCCCCGTGGTGCTCGGTGTCGCACACGTAATCGCCGGCCAGGCCCTGCGCGCCGACCTCGACCGGGCCGGTGACCGGCCGCTTGTCGATCGCGGTCCGCGGCACCCGGCGGGTGCCGCTATCCCGTTCGGTGTGGACGACGCAGACGGCGGCGACCGTGCCCGGCCCGCTCACCGGCCGCGCAACCGGTCGACGGCGGCCCGGCCCGCCTGGTACTCGTCGTGCCGGGGCACCGAGTCCGGGTCGATCGCAGCGGCCGCACCGCCAACGGCGAGCGGCGTGTCGACGGGGACGGACCGCTTGACCAGCGCCAGTGCGATCGGCCCGAGTTCGTGGTGGTCGACCACCGTGCCGAGGCGGCCGACGGTGCGGCCGCCCGCGGTGACGTCCTCGCCCGGTGCCGGGCGAGTGTCGGCCGACCCGTCGAGGTGCAGCAGCACCAGGTGGCGTGGCGGCTTCCCCAGGTTGTGCACCCGCGCGACCGTCTCCTGACCGCGATAACAGCCCTTGTCGAGGTGCACGGCGCCGTGCTCGGTGATCCCGCCGATCCAGCCGACCTCGTGCGGGATGGTCCGTTCGTCGGTGTCGATTCCGAGACGCGGGCGCTGCGCCGCGACCCGCAGCGCCTCGAACGCCCAGGTACCCGCCGGTGCCGCACCCGCCTCGGTCAGGGTTGCCCACCAGTGCGCCAGCCGCTCGCGGGGGACAACCAGGTCCCACGCGTGCTCGCCGGGCCAGGGCATCGTGCGCAGGAATCCGCCGCCGGGCAGCGCGACCGCGTGGTACATGCCGGGCAGTTCCGGAATGCCCAACGCGGACAGCAGTGCGGGCCGTCGGACGTCGGGGCCGAGCAGGCCGAGCACGGCCATGTCGGGGGCGGGCGTCGGTTCGGCCTTCGCCCAGAACACCATCTTCTGCAGGAAGTCGAGCAGGTCGGCGCCGCGTCCAGGTTCGGTGTCCACCCAGGTGACGTCGGCGAGGTCGGTGAGGACGAAGTGGTGTTCGACGCGCCCGTTGATGTCGAGGCTGAGGTTCTCGGCACCCGCGCCGTCGGCCAGGTTCGCAATGTGCTGGCTGGAGATGGTGTGCAGCCAGCTCAGCCGTTCGGCTCCGGTGATGGAGAGGACGACGCGGTTCGAGCGGTCCACGATGGCGGCGGCGCGTTCGGCGCTGCGTTGCTCGCGGAGCGGGTCGCCGTAGTGCCAGGCGACGCCAGCGTCGGGGGCATCGGCGGGGCAGGGAACGGCCCCGGGCGTGGTGAGCAGCGGACTGGGGGTTGCGCGCACGGAGTCGGACACGGTTCCAGTGTAGGAGCCGGTTCGGTTCGGTCCGCCGCCGTAGGGTGGGGGCATGGCTGATCAGGTGCTGGTGACCTTGGACGGCGCGGTGCATGACGCGGACGTCCCGTTCCTGCACGCCGACGACCTCGCCGCGGTGCGGGGTGACGGCGTCTTCGAGACCCTGCTGGTCCGCGACGGCGCGGCCCGCACGGTCGAGCTGCACCTGGCGCGGTTGACCACCTCGGCGGCGGCGCTGGACCTGCCGCGGCCGGACCTGGATGCGTGGCGGTCGGCGATCGCGGTCGCGGTCGGCGAATGGGACTCCGGCCGGGAGGGCGTGCTGCGGCTGGTGCTCAGCCGGGGCCGTGAGGGCGCGGGCGAGCCGACGGCGTACCTCACCGTCGGCCCGGTCGCCAGCCGGGTTGCTTCCGCCCGGCGCGACGGGATCTCGGTGTGCACGCTGGAGCGGGGATTCTCGGTGGACGTCACCGAGACGGCGCCGTGGCTGCTGCACGGGGCGAAGACGCTGTCCTACGCGATGAACATGGCCGCACTGCGACACGCGCACGGACTCGGTGTCGACGACGTGATCTTCACCAGCAGTGAGGGTTTGGTGCTCGAGGGTCCGCGGTCGACCGTGCTGATCTCGCGGGGACGGACCCTGGTGACGCCGCCGGTCGAACACGGGATCCTGCCGGGCACGACGCAGCAGGCGCTGTACGAGGTGGCAGGCGCGCACCGGTTCCGGTGCGAGACGGCGCCGCTGCGACCCGCCGACCTTATTGCCGCGGACGGGATCTGGCTGCTGTCCAGCGTCACCCTGGCAGCACGGGTGCACACCCTCGACGGGTTGGCGTTGCCCGTCCCGGAGATCGCCGCCGAACTGTCCGGCCTGGTCGATCTCGCGGTCGACACCGTCGGTGTTGAGGAAGACGCCGCCTGATCGCGGTGTGACTCCCGGCACGGTTGGGTGCGGCGGGTGGGCGAACCGGGCTTCATCTACTACTGTCCGTCGTAGATGAAGGCCTGCGGCGTGACGCTGTGGGGGTTACCTTTTGAACCGGGACTTCAGGCGTCAGCCCACGTCGGACGTCCCGGCACGCCTGTCCCACGGGCCCTGCACAGGGAGTAGCCATGGATGCACTGGACGTCTCGCGCTGGCAATTCGGCATCACGACGGTCTATCACTTCATCCTCGTCCCGCTCACCATCGGTCTCGCCCCCCTGATCGCGATCATGCAGACGATGTGGGTGGTCACCAAGAAGGACCACTGGTACCGGCTGACGAAGTTCTTCGGCAAGCTCTTCCTGATCAACTTCGCGTTGGGCGTCGCCACCGGCATCGTGCAAGAGTTCCAGTTCGGCATGAACTGGAGCGAATACTCCCGCTTCGTCGGTGACGTGTTCGGTGCCCCGCTCGCCCTGGAGGGCCTGGTGGCCTTCTTCCTTGAGTCGACCTTCCTCGGTCTGTGGATCTTCGGCTGGGGTCGATTGCCGAAACTCGTTCACCTGGGCTGTATTTGGCTCGTTGCGATCGGCGTCAACGCATCCGCCTACTTCATTATCTCGGCGAACTCGTTCATGCAGCATCCGGTCGGCGCGATCTACAACGAGGACACCGGCCGTGCGGAACTGACCAGCATCTGGACACTCCTGACGAACAACACCGCGCTGGCCGCGTTCCCGCACGTGATCGCGGGGGCCCTGCTCACCGCCGCAACCTTCGTCGCGGGCATCGCTGGCTGGTGGATGGTCCGAAACATGCGGCGAGCCAAGGCATCCGCACCCGCCGAGGCCGAGCGCATGGAGTCCGAGGCGCGGACCATGTTCCGCCCTGCCGCCCGGCTCGGGCTGTGGGTGATGATCATCGCCGGCGTCGGCCTGATCGTCACCGGAGACATCCAGGCCAAGCTGATGTTCGAGCAGCAGCCGATGAAGATGGCGTCCGCGGAGTCGCTGTGCCACACCGAGACCGACCCCAGCTTCTCGATCCTCACCATCGGCACCCAGAACAACTGTGACAGTGTCACCAGGGTCATCGAGGTGCCGTACGTGCTCGGCTATCTCGCCGAGGGAAGCTTCTCCGGCGTCACCCTGCAGGGCGTCGAGGACCTGCAGGTGCAGTACGAGGAGCAGTTCGGCCCGGGCAACTACCGTCCCAACCTGTTCGTCACCTACTGGTCGTTCCGCGCGATGATCGGCCTCGCCGCCGGATCCGCCGCGCTGGCACTGGCCGGGCTGTGGGTCACCCGGGGCGGCCGCGTGCCGGACCAGCGGTGGTACTCGTTGCTCAGCCTGATCGCGATCCCGACCCCGTTCCTCGCGAACAGCGCGGGCTGGATCTTCACCGAGATGGGTCGTCAGCCGTGGGTCGTGCACCCGAATCCCACCGGGGTGGACATGATTCGGCTGACCGTCGATCAGGGCGTCTCCAATCACTCGGTGGCCACGGTGTGGACGTCGCTGATCGTTTTCACCCTGCTCTACGCGGCACTGGGCGTCGTGTGGTTCTGGCTGATCCGCCGCTACACCATCGAGGGGCCGCTGCCGCACGACGCGCACCCGCCGGGCGAGGGCCCCGACGAGCCGGACGACTCCGGTGAGCCCAAGCAGCTGTCGTTCGCGTACTAGGAGGACGAGATGGGACTTCAGGAACTCTGGTTCATCCTGATCGCGGTGCTGTTCGTGGGGTACTTCGTGTTGGAGGGCTTCGACTTCGGCGTCGGGATGCTGATGCCGGTGCTCGGGCGCAGCAAGAACGGGTCCGCCGACAACGACACCCGTCGACGGGCCGTTCTCAACACGATCGGGCCCGTCTGGGACGGCAACGAGGTGTGGCTACTCACCGCAGGCGGCGCCATGTTCGCGGCCTTCCCCGAGTGGTACGCGACCCTGTTCTCCGGCTTCTACCTGCCACTGCTGCTCATCCTGGTCGCGCTGATTGTGCGGGTCTGCGCGATCGAGTACCGCGGGAAGATCGACGACGCAACGTGGCGGTCACGCTGGGACTGGGGCATCATCCTCGGCTCCTGGGTGCCTGCCGTGCTGTGGGGCGTCGCCTTCGCGAACATCGTCCGGGGGGTGGCGATCGATGAGAATCGACAGGTGGTGTCGGGCTTCTTCGACCTGCTCAACCCGTACGCGCTGCTCGGCGGGGCAACAACGGCGCTGGTGTTCGCGCTGCACGGTGCCGTGTTCATCGCACTGAAGACC
This sequence comes from Rhodococcus sp. NPDC058532, assembly GCF_042719255.1. NCBI lineage: Bacteria > Bacillati > Actinomycetota > Actinomycetes > Mycobacteriales > Nocardiaceae > Rhodococcus > Rhodococcus sp. NPDC058532. The sequence continues at coordinate 105,541 of NZ_JBHXNU010000016.1, read as the reverse complement.
GCCGACGAGGTACACGAGGACGCCGTCAAACTTGCGTCCCGACTGTCGATTCCGGCGGTCGTTGTCGCTGGCGCGTTCGTGCTGTGGACCCAACTCGCCTACGGGAAGGGCTGGACCTGGATCCTGGTCGGGATCGCGGCCGCGGCACTGCTCGGGGTGGTCGCGCTGACCGCGGCGGTGCGGGAGGGGTGGGCCTTCGTGCTTACCACCATCGCCGTGATCGCAACGGTGGTCCTGCTATTCGCGTCGCTGTACCCGAACGTGATGCCGTCGACGATCTCCGATGCGTACAGCCTGACGATCCACAATGCCTCGTCGAGTCCGTACACGCTGAAGGTGATGACGTGGGCGGCGGCGATCATGACCCCCGTGGTCCTGATCTACCAGGGCTGGACGTACTGGGTGTTCCGGCAGCGGATCTCCACCAAGCACATTCCGCCCTCGATCGGTCTGCCGATCAGGACCCGATGATCGGCGACGCACCGGCCGCGCCTGCAGCGGACACCGGCAGGCGCGGTCCCGTCGACCCCCGACTCTGGCGCTATTCGCGTTCGGCGCGTGGATATCTCGTCCTCTCCGTTGCGTTCTCGGTGGTGATTGCGGCCACCGTCATCGTGTCGGCGATCATGATCGGCACCGTGCTCGCCGGCGTGATCACCGACCCCGATGCCCGCACCGTCGGGCACTGGGCCGGGGAACTGGCGGTCCTCGCCGTCGCGGTCGCGGTGCGGGCGGTGGCGACCTGGCTGCAGGCCCGATACGCGCACCGGTCCGCGTCCCGGGTGATCGGGGAACTGCGCGGCGAGGTTCTTGCCGCCGCGACCACCATGCCCCCGCGTGACCTCGACCCGCGACGGGACGCCACCGCGACGGTCCTCACCCGCGGAATCGAGGGCCTGCGAGCGTATCTGACGGGCTACCTGCCCGCGTTGCTGCTCGCCGTCACGGTCACCCCGCTGACCCTGCTGGTCATCCTGTTCACCGATCTGACGTCCGCGGTGGTCGTGGTGATCACCCTGCCGCTGATCCCGATCTTCATGATCCTGATCGGCCTGCTCACCAAGGGGAAGGCGGCGGCCGCGCTGCGGACGATGACCACCCTGTCCGCGCAACTGCTCGACCTGATTGCGGGATTGCCGACGCTGCGCGCGCTGGGCAGGGAGGTCGGCACCGCGGACGAGTCGGGGGAACGCGGTCCGGCAGCGCGGGTGCGCGAACTCGGTGACGAGCACCGGCGCACCGCGATGGCATCGCTGCGGATCGCGTTCCTGTCGTCGATGGTGCTCGAACTGCTGGCGACGCTCAGCGTTGCCCTGATCGCCGTCAGCATCGGCCTGCGCCTGGTGTACGGCGACATGGCCCTGCGGGCCGGGGTGATCGCCCTCGTCCTCGCCCCGGAGGTCTACCTGCCGTTGCGTACGGTCGGCGCGCAGTTCCATGCGGCCGAGGACGGGATGGCCGCCGCGGACAAGGCATTCGGGGTGCTCGACGATCGGACTGAGGGCGTCGGCGGAACGTCGGCGGTACCGTCCGGCCCGGTCACGCTGCACGGCGTCGGGATGCGCAGTCGGTCCGGGTGGGCGCCACGGGCGGTGGACCTGGTGATCGCCCCCGGCCGGGTCACCGGCGTGACCGGACCGAACGGTGCGGGCAAGTCGACTGTGCTGCATGCGATCCTCGGGCTGTCGCGCCCCGACGAGGGGCGGGTCCTGGTCGGTGGTACCGATGTGCGCGACCTGAACCCGGACGCGTGGTGGCGTTCGGTTGCGTGGCTTCCCCAGCATCCGGTGTTGATCCCGGGCACCCTCCGCGAGAACCTGGAGCTCACCGGGCCCGTGACCGTCGATCCCGCACGTCTTGAAAGAGCCTGCGCCGAGACAGGATTCGACGCGGTTTTGTGCGCTCTGCCGGACGGCTGGAACACCATGGTCGGCGTCGGAGGTCTGGGCCTGTCCCTCGGGCAGCGACAGCGGCTGGCCCTCACCCGGGTGCTGGTGACCGACAGTCCGGTGATCCTGCTGGATGAGCCGACCGCGCATCTGGACCCGGAGTCGGAACGCCGGGTGCTCGCCGCCGTCCGGAACCTCGCCGCGGCGGGCCGCGCCGTCCTGCTCGTCGGGCACCGACAGTCCGTGCTGGCCGCCGCGGACAGCGTCGTGCACGTCGAATCCGGGGTGCCCGCATGAGCCGGGACCCCCTGCGCCGCGCGCTGCCGCTGCTCGAACTCAGCCCGCGGCGGGTGCTGTACGCCGTCGCGGCCGGGGTCGCGACCCTGGGCAGCGCGTTGGCGCTCGCCGCACTGTCGGCGTGGCTCATCACCCGGGCCTGGCAGATGCCGCCGGTGCTCGACCTGACCGTCGCCGTCGTCGCGGTGCGGGCGTTGGGCATCTCGCGCGGGCTGTTCCGCTACCTGGAGCGGCTCGCCACCCACGACGCCGCCCTGCGCGGCACCGTCTCGGCGCGGGCGAACCTGTACCGCAGGCTCGCAACCGGTGACCCCGCAGCTCCCGCAGGTCTGCGAAGGGGAGATCTTCTGGCGCGCACCGGATCCGACATCGACGCCCTGGGTGACGTGGTGATCCGCGCGTTGGTTCCGATCGCCGTGGCGCTGGTGCTGTCCGGTGCTGCGGTGGTCGGTCTGGCGCTGATCTCGCCCGCCGCGGCCGGGGTGCTGGCCGTCGCGCTCCTGGTGTCCGGCGTGCTCGCCCCGATGCTGTCGGCCCGGGCCTCCCGGATGGCCGAGACCGCTGGGGCGGAGGCCACCGCCCGGTACGCGGCGACCTCGGTGCTTGCCCTCGACCATGCGGCGGAGCTGCGGGTCGCTGGGCGTCTGGACGGCGTCGTGACGCGCGCAGGCGGATACGATGCCGAGGCCGTCCGGGCCACCGACCGGGCGGCGGCGCCGTCGGCATTCGCCGCGGCCGCGACCCCGCTCGCGATCGGTGCAACGGTCCTCGGCGCGCTGCTGATCGGCATCGTCGCCTACGGACCCGACGGCGGCAGCCCGGGTGGGATGACGCCGATGGCCCTCGGCATCCTGGTGCTGTTGCCGCTGTCCGCCTTCGAGGCGACCTCGTCGCTGCCTGCCGCCGCGATCGCGCTGACCCGTGGCCGGGTTGCGGCCGCCCGGGTCATGGACCTCCTGGACCGTTCCGGGGACCACGTCCCGTTCGGCACCACCGACCTGCGCGCACCCGTGCATCTGACGGCATCCGAATTGTGGTGCGGCTGGGATGGTTCCGCGGTGTCGGGACCGTTCGACCTGGACCTGGTTTCGGGGTTGCGCACCGCCGTCGTCGGGCCGTCCGGGGCGGGAAAGTCCACCCTGCTGATGACCCTCGCCGGACTGCTGCCACCCGCGGCGGGCACCGTGCAGGCGAACGGCACCGACCTCCCGGGGGTCGACCAGCATGCGCTGCGTCGCGAGGTCGGCTACTTCGCCGAGGACGCCCACCTGTTCGATACCTCGCTGCTCGAGAACCTCCGGGTGGCGCGCGGTGATCTCGACGAGGGGGATGCGGCGGCCGTGCTCGACACGGTGGGATTGGGGGAGTGGGTGGCGTCGCTGCCGAGGGGTCTGCACACGACCCTGGAGGCGGGCGGCCGGTCGATCTCGGGTGGGCAGCGGCGCCGAATCCTGCTCGCCAGGGCGCTGGTGTCGCCCGCCCGGGTCCTGCTTCTCGACGAACCGACCGAGCATCTCGACGCCAGGTCCGGTGAGCGGGTCCTGCGGGCCCTGCTCGACCGGGCTGGCGGGCTCGTCGACCCGGATCGCACCATTGTGGTGGTCACGCACCACCTGCCGCCGGGGACCTCTGCCGACCGTGTCGTCGAGGTCGACGGAGGCCGTTACCAAGTCGATACCGAATCCGACGAGGTCGAAACCAAGCGGTGACATGTTGGTCCGCTGAGGTGGTCCGGCCTGCTGGCATAGTGATCCGTCGGTATGCGCGGTCAACCGTCCATTCGACTCCGGGAGTTGTTGATGGGAACGTGGATTCGTAGGTCTATCGCCGGTGTCGCGGTCGGCGTGCTCGCGGTGACCACCGCGGTTACGGGCGCGGTGACCGCGTCCGCCCTTCCGGTGTACCCGGCGTCGGATCCGGACCCGTTCTTCACCGCGCCACCGGACGTCGCGAATCACCAGCCGGGCGATGTGCTCAAGATCCGCAAGATGCCGCCCAACCTGTATTTCCCCGGCAGCGAGGTGTGGGAATTACTGTTCCGCACAACAGATTCGCAGGGCAAACCGATCGCGGCCAACACGACGTTCCTGAAACCGCCGAACCACCAGCCGAACAGTCCACTGGTGTCGTATCAGCACATCATCAACGCGCTCGGGCACAAGTGCAAGATCGCCACCGAGCTGTACACCACCGACCCGCTGACCCAGATTCGCGAGGCTCCCGGGCTGAACATCGCCCTCGCCAGGGGGTGGGCGGTGGCGCTGCCGGACCACCTCGGTCCCAGGATGGCGTACGGGGCGGCGAAGCTCGGCGGCCAGATCACGCTCGACGGGATCCGGGCGATCCAGCGAACGCCGGAACTCCAGGTGACCGACAGCCCCGTCGGACTCGGTGGCTACTCCGGTGGCGGCATGGCGACCAGCTGGGCGGCCGCGCTCGCCCCGACCTACGCGCCCGAGCTGAACATCGTCGGCGCCGCCGAGGGCGGCGCGCCGATGAACCTGGGGAAGATGGCGACCGCGTTGGGGACCAATCCGCATCCGGCGTTCGGTCTCGCGATGGCGGCGGCGCTCGGGCTGGAGCGGGAATACCCGGAACGGATGAACGTCACCGACCAGCTCAACGACACCGGGCGGTGGCTGCTGTCGATGATCGGGAACGGCTGCACCAACGAGATCATGTTCTGGGGGTTGGGACGGTCCGCGAACGAGATGACCGACAACCGGAACTTCCTCGACGACCCGGTGGCATGGCAGGTGATGGACGAGAACAGCCTCGAGCTGTACCCCGGGATCCCGAAGACCCCGATCTTCGAGTGGCACAGCCCCACCGACACCCTTGTCCCGGTGGACGCGATCGAGAACACGATGCGCCGCTACTGCGACGCCGGGGTGCCGGTGCAGACATTGCTGACGCCGAGCCCCGACCACCTGTCGGCCGCTGTCCTCGGCCTCCCGCAGGCCCTGGACTGGCTCGATGCCCGCTTCCGCGGAGTCCCGGCGCCGTCCACCTGCTGACGCTCGTCCAACGAACAAATTCCGTTGCCCCCGGTCGGGGAGCGGCGTACGTTCGGCGGTACACGAGGAAGGAGGTGGTCTGAAGTTGAAGAACTACAGGACGCGTGAGGTGGCTGTCCGCTAGCCAACGACGCCGAGGGGGTTCCCAACCGCGCCCGCGGCGGGCGAATCCCAGCAGCCACCCGGCCCCCGAGCCCCCGGTCCGTCCGATCGGGAGTCCACGACGACAAGCGTCCATCGTGGAACACGGCTCGGGGGCCGTTCTGTGCGCTCCGCGCCTCTGCCGAGGGGCGGCTCCGCTGCGCTTCGCGCCTGTGCGCGAATTTCACCCCACCTGGGGTACGGATCGCGCACAGTTCGGGCACGGATGTGCACCCCGCCATCCGTGCTCCTCGAGCATGACTCGGACCTCGGCGGCCGCCGTACAGGATTCGTCGTGAACCTCGTCCCACCCGTACACCAGCTGATCGGTGCCAGCGAGCGTCGCGGCGTTGATGCGTCTCCGGTCCCGACGCCGAATCGTTCGGGTCCGGTGCCAGCGGTGACCGTCGAGCCGGACGATGAGGTCGCCACGGCCGAACCGGTACACGACGTCCTCGTACAGCGTCACTCCGTCCACCACGACCGGGCCCTGCCTGGTTCCGCGCGGCAGGCCGTGCGCGTCCTCGACATCGAGGGCGTAGTGGAACTCGAGGACGGACTGGATGCCGTCCGCGATCATCACGCAGGCCGCCGCGATGGCCCGGTTGTAACGTCGCGGCTTTCGCTCGATGATCCGCGTCTGCAGTCGGGTCAGGTTGATGCCCGCGTTGGTGACGCTGGCGATCACCGACCCGTACGCCAGCTGCGCGGTCGGCATCGCGACCGCGAGGTCGAGTGCGGTGTCGGCGAGCGACGTCCGTGGCGGACACGTTGCCACCGCGATGTGGTTGAACGCCCGCGACCGGTGCACCGCGACCCCCGGATGCAGCTGGTCGCCAATCCGGGGCACCGGTTCGTGTTCGCGCGTCGGGCACGACACCCGCCTGGGGAGCTGGCCGACGGCCGAACGCCCGTACGGCACCGTGATGTGGACCTGTTCATCCGGTGCGACCGGCTGAAAGCCCCACTCTTCGGCGGCGGTGTCGTGGCTGAGGACAGCGGCGTCGCCACCGAACAGCAGCGCGGCCTGCAGCGTCATCGGCCGGGTCAGTGGTCCGGTGGTTGCCGCGTAGACGCCGAACAGCGGATTGGTCCACTGGCCGGATTCGACGAGGTACTGCACGTGTTTGCGGGTATAGCCGTGGCGGCGGGCCTGCCGGGCCGACAGGAGTCCGTGCTGGGTGTCGAGGAGTCGTTGGAGCGAGGCGTCTGTTGGTGTGATCATGCGGCCAAGGGCACCGCGACGGCCCGACAGGTTCGACGACAAGACCGGGTTATCCACAGATGGCTGTGGATAAGAATGCTCGCGGAACTGTGCGTGATGTGTACCCCGACAAGGGTGAAATTCGCGCACGGGCGCGGAGCGCGGCGGGGTGATCAGGCGCCAGCTCGGCGGTGGCGGGGGAGCCGCCGTCAGCCGATGTAACGGGACAGCCGCGCCGACAGGTGCGGCTTGAGTTCACCGTCGGCGAGAATGCGTTCCTCGACGTAGGCGAGGTCCCCGCCCTCGACGATGCCGTACAGGCGCTTCGCGCCGCCGACCAGGGCGCCGTGCTTGCTGCGGATCACGACGTCGGTCGCCAGTTCCCAGCTGGACTGGGTCAGCGCGGTGCCGTAGTACAGCTCGACGACACCGGACGCGTGGGTCAGGAGCAGCTCGACGACCTCCTCGTCGACGCTGCCGGGGATCCCGTCGCCTGCGACCCGCCAGTATCCGCTTTCGCGCAGGCCGGGGCGGACGTAGTTCCCGTCGGAGTCCAGCACCCACGACCGGGATTCCCAGTGCAGGTAGTTGCCGCCGTCGTGCGAGACGACGATCTGCTGGCCGAACGGATAGTCGTCGCCGGTCTCGGGGTCGTGCCCCTCGCCCTCGCCGCGCCACACGCCGACCAGCGGCAGGACCGCGAGCAGCTCCTCGTTCAGGTCCGGACCGAGCCGCAGGTTCGCGGTGTCCTCGGGCAGGGGGAGGCCGGGCAGGGTGGGTACGTTCAGTGCCGCGGTGTCCTTGGCGCGTTCGATCGCGTCGGCCACGGCCTGATCGCCGCTGCCGCGGCGTACCGTCGGAGCGGGCGACTCGTCCTGGGGATCGACGGCGCCGTCGGCGTCGTCGCCGGTCCGGCTCACGGCTTGTCGGTGACCAGTCGGTACACGACGTACAGCGAGAACCAGGTAATCAGAATGGCTGCGAGAACCAGCAGCACCTCGAAGAAGATGACCACGAGAACAGTTTAGACCGCCGTCATTCGGGTGGTGACGGCGGGATGCCCCGCGGAACGAGGTCGGCCCCGCAGCCCGGGACGGGGTGCGGGGCCGACACGATTCGTCCCTACTTGCTGACGGTGATGTCCACGTTGTGGATGCCGTTGGCCTCGGGGCTGATGGTGCTGTCGCCGTTGCCGGTGCTCGACAGGGCGCGGACGGTCCAGGTGCCGGGGGCGGCGAAGAACCGGAAGTCGCCGGTGCCCGACGCGACGACCTCGGCGGTGAATTCACCGGTGCCGTCGAGCAGCCGGACGAACGCGCCGCCGACGGGCTGCCCGTCCGAGGCGAGCACGCGGCCGGTGATCACGGTTTCCTTCGACGCGTCGACGCCGGCGGGCAGGGTCTGACCCTGAACAGGTGCTCCACACATATTGACTACGCTCCCAGTTCGATCGGTGCGCCGACGAGTGAGCCGTACTCGACCCAGCTGCCGTCGTAGTTCTTGACGTTCTGCTTGCCGAGGATCTCCTGCAGCACGAACCAGGTGTGGCTCGAGCGCTCGCCGATGCGGCAGTACGCGATGGTCTCGCGGCTGTCGTCGAAGCCCTTGTCGGCGTACAGCTTGGTGAGGTCCGCGTCGGACTTGAAGGTGCCGTCCTCGTTGGCGGTGGTGCTCCACGGGATGTTGATGGCGCCCGGAACGTGGCCACGCTGCTGCGCCTGCTCCTGCGGCAGGTGCGCAGGAGCGAGGATCTTGCCCGCGAACTCATCGGGGGAGCGGACGTCGACCAGGTTCTTCGCCCCGATCGCGTTGATCACCTCGTCGCGGAACGCGCGGATCGAGGTGTCGGCCTCCTCGGCCTTGTAGTCGGTTGCCGGGCGGACGACCTCGGCGCTGGACAGCGGACGGCCGTCGAGCTCCCACTTCTTGCGGCCGCCGTCGATCAGCTTGACGTCCTTGTGGCCGTAGATCTTGAAGTACCAGTACGCGTAGGCCGCGAACCAGTTGTTGTTGCCGCCGTAGAGGATGACGGTGTCGTCGTTGGCGACGCCCTTGGCGGACAGCAGTGCGGAGAACTTCTCCCGGTCGAGGAAGTCGCGACGGACCCCGTCCTGGAGGTCCTTGCGCCAGTCGAGGCGGATGGCGCCCTCGATGTGGCCGATGTCGTAGGCCGAGGTGTCTTCGTCGACCTCGATGAACACCGTCTTCGGCGCATCGAGGTTCTGCTCGGCCCAGTCGACAGAGACCAGAACGTCGGAGCGTGCCATGGGTTTCCTTTCGTACGTGACTTGCGTGGAACGGATGGGGTGACCGTGTCGTTGCCCGGGACCGGTGCGGCTACGAGACGATCGGGGCCTGCCTGCGGAACCGGGCGACGAGGGGATACACCTGGCAGCCGAGGCAGAAACCGACGGCGGCATTGAGGAGCGCCGCGAACAGGGCGAACCCGGTGGCGACGGTGCCGAGCAGGGTCAGTCCGGTGAGGAACCCGACGACCCCGACCGTTGCGAAGACGCCGCCGACGAGCTGCGCGAACTTCAGCGGCGCGACCGGTTCGCGTTCGGTGACCGCGCCGAGGCGCGGGGCGACGGCCAGCGCGAACAGTCGGCCGTAGGGGCTGCGGCGCGGCCCGACGACGGCGCCGACCACGAAGACGGCCGCCTGCGCGGCGAGGAGCAGGCCCGCGGCGACGGGGGAGGCGGCGGACACCACGAGCACGGCGACCAGTACCGCGGTGGTGACCCAGGCCGCGAATCGGGGGCCGCGGACGTCGACCTGCGCGTCGACGGCGGAACCGGGCGGGGTGGGGGTGGTGACGGGGGTTGGCATCGTGTTGCTCCTGCATTCATGCGACGTGGACGTGTGGTCCAGGGCAGGGAGTGTCGATCCGATCGGGGCCTCGCGGCGCTCAGGCGGGGGCGGGCCGGGGGAACGTGCGGATCAACAGCAGGGACAGCAACAACCGCCGATGCGGCACAGATCGACTGCGCGGCGTCGGGTGAGCAGCAGCTCCTTGGCGGTGTGCACGACGGCGAGCTTACCGGTTTTCGCTGGAATCTGAACCCTTCGGTTCGCAGAGTGGGACCAGCGCGGCCTCCAGATCCGCCGCGGTCGGCACCCCCGACACCCGGAACCGCTGTTCGCCGGACCCGTCGAGGATGAACGTCGTCGGAAGGGACAGCACGCCGAGCTCACGCGCCAGGGCCGGGTGCTCGTCGATGTCGAGTTCGAGGTCGACGGGGCGGGGCACATCGGGGGCAAGGCGCCCGTCGAGCGCGCTGAGGGTCTGGGCGACGACGCGGCGCACCGCCGCGCAGGGGCCGCACCAGTCGGCCGAGAAGTGCAGGACGGTCGGGCCTGCGTCGGGGACGCCGACCGCGGCGAGCAGGGCGGCGCGGGTGTCGGTTGGGTCGACGGCGGGGGTGGTTGCCCGGACCGTGCCCGACCGCGACCGCAGGATCAACGCGACCACCAACGCCGCGACCAGCACGACCGCCAGCACCACGATCCCGGTCACTGGGTCACCATCTCGTCGAGGTTGATCACCACGTTGTCGCCGGAACCCTCGATCGCGACCTGGGATCCCTCCGCGTAGACCTTGGTCGGGCGCACCCCGAACGGCAGCTTCTCGACGTCGATCTGCCGGGTGAACAGCCCGAGCACGGCGGGCTTGAGCGGTGCGGGAACGGTGAAGTCGGCCTGCCCCTCCGGGCCGAAGTACAGGTCGGTGGCGACGATCGTGACGTTCTCGCCGTCGAGGACGAGGTCGGCGGTCACGCTGACGGTCGCGCGCACCGGGCCCACCGGCACGGTTCCGGTGAGCACGATGCCCCCGCCGGTGCTCATGCCGGACCCGCCCGACCCGCCGGTGCCGTCGGATCGGTCGGCGGGCGGAGCAGATACCTCGAGGTCCGGGATGCCCAGGTAGGCGCCGAGGCTGGTTGCCTCGATCTTGACTCGTCCGTCGAGCCGCTCGACCGGGACGGTACCCACCGAACCGCCGAGCAGGTCCGACGCCGGGATCTGCACCCCGTGCAGGTCCGCCTCGATCGAGACGTCCCCGAGTTCGGCGCTCGGCACCCCCCGCGCCCGGACCTCGACATGCCGGTAGCGGCCGTCCGCGACCTGCGCCAGGAACGGGAATCCGGTGATCGTCACGTCGGGGTCCGAGTTCAGGCCCGCGCCGGCCCGCAGGCTCCGGGACACCCGGTACTCCGAGTACGCGGCCGCGCCGAAGTCCACGACAACGACCAGCGCCAGCAGGCACGCGACGGTGAGTATCAGTTTCCGCACCCTGACATTGTGACCGACCGGGGTGACCCGGCCGCAGGCCGCGGGCAGGTAGCGGTGGGTGTGTTCCGGGACGCGCTAGTCTGTACCGCGTACTTGACGTCACGTCCGGTGTCAGCGTCGCCCCCGGCTCGGAACGTTACTGTCGGCCGTGCTCCGGCACGCAAAGCGGCAAGAAGGGGAGGCTGTGGAGCTGCTCCTGCTGACCTCCGACCCCAATCCCGAGTCGGTGCTGCCCTCCCTCGCGTTGCTGGCGCACACCGTCCGCCCCGCACCGACCGAGGTCTCGTCCCTGCTCGACGCCGGATCCGCGGACGTCGCGCTGGTCGACGCCAGGACGGATCTCGCCTCGGCGCGCGGACTGTGCCGGTTGCTCGGCAGCACCGGATCGGCGATTCCCGTCGTTGCGGTGCTCACCGAGGGCGGACTCGTCGCGGTGAACTCCGACTGGGGTCTCGACGACATTCTCCTCCCCGGGACCGGCCCGGCCGAACTCGATGCCCGGCTGCGGTTGCTCGTCGGGCGCAGCGGCGGTGACGCGAGCCAGGAGGCGTCGGGGAAAATCACCCTCGGCGAGCTGACGATCGACGAGGGCACCTACACGGCACGGCTGCGGGGCAGGCCACTCGACCTGACCTACAAGGAATTCGAGCTGCTCAAGTACCTCGCGCAGCATGCGGGACGGGTGTTCACCCGAGCGCAGCTGCTGCAGGAGGTGTGGGGGTACGACTTCTTCGGCGGCACCCGGACCGTGGACGTGCACGTGCGGCGGCTGCGCGCGAAGCTCGGCCCGGAGTACGAGTCGCTGATCGGCACCGTTCGCAACGTCGGCTACAAGGCGGTCCGGCCAAGCAGGAAGGCGGGCGCCGGTGCGGCGCGTCCCGACGACGAGGACGACCTCGGTGACGATCCCGACGACAGCGAGCTCAGCACGACGAACGGGTCGGTTCGATAGATGACAGACGAGGCGCCGCGCGGATTCGACCACCTGGATTCGCTGCAGGAGAAGCAGATACGCGACCTGATCGACCGGGCGGCCGGGGTGGACGGCACCGAGCCGGTCTCCGAGCAGGCGGTGCACAGGCTGTCCGGGCGATCGGACACCGAGCACCTGCTGTGGACCGTCGACGGCGCGGTCGTCGGGTACGCGGGCGTGGAACCCGCCCACGGTGAGCATCCCGCGATGGTGGAGGCCGTGGTGGATCCCGGTCACCGCGGGCGCGGCATCGGCCGGGCGCTGGTGTCCGCGGCGCTGCGCCGTGGCGGCCCCGGCACCCGGGTCTGGGCGCACGGGGACCTACCCGCCGCTCGTGCGGTGGCCAGCAGGCTCGGGTTGACCCCGGCGCGTGAGCTGCTGCAGCTGCGTCGGCGGCTCGACGCGCCGCCGCTGCCGGACGTCCCGGTCCCCGACGGGGTCACCCTGCGCACCTATGCCGGACCCGGGGACGATGCGGGGCTGCTGCGCGTCAACGCGGCCGCGTTCGACTGGCACCCGGAGCAGGGCTCCTGGACGCAGCGGGAGATCGACGAGCGGGTCGCCGAACCCTGGTTCGATCCGGCCGGATTGTTCGTCGCCGCGGACTCCGTGACGGGCGAGATGCTCGGCTTCCACTGGACGAAGGTGCACGACGCGTCGGGTGCCGACCCGGCGATCGGGGAGGTCTACGTCGTCGCGATCGCGCCGTCCGCGCAGGGACGCGGGCTCGGCCGCCTGCTGACGGTCGCGGGTCTGCGATACCTGCGGGACCGGGGCCTCGGCTCGGTGCTCCTCTACACCGAGGCGGACAACACGTCGGCGCTGCACACGTACGACCGGCTCGCCTTCGAGCGGTTCCACGTCGACGTCGCATACGCAGGGTACGAAGGGTAAGCATGTTCTATTGGCTGTTGAAGTACGTGTTCGTCGGTCCGTTCATCCGGCTGTACAACCGTCCCAAGGTCGAGGGGCTGGAGAACATCCCGACCTCCGGGCCCGCGATTCTCGCGGGTAACCACCTGTCGATCGCGGACTGGCTGTTCGCCCCGCTGTCCTCCCCGCGGCGAATCACCTACCTGGCGAAGAGCGAGTACTTCACCACCCCCGGGTTCCGGGGTGCGCTGCAGAAGGCGTTCTACGCGGGGGCAGGCCAGGTGCCGATCGACCGCAGCGGCGCGAACGCCGCGAACGCCGCGCTGGACACCGCCCGCCGCCTGCTCGACGAGGGCAAGCTGGTCGGCCTGTTCCCGGAGGGCACCCGCTCGCCCGACGGCAGGCTCTACAAGGGCAAGACGGGTGCCGCCCGGCTCGCGTTGGCCACCGGGATCCCGGTGATCCCGGTCGCGGTGGTCGGCACCGACGAGATCTGCCCGCCCGGGCCGTTCCGCTGGCGTCGGAAGCGGGTGCAGGTCACGTACGGCGCGCCGCTGGACTTCTCCCGCTTCGAGGGGATGGCGGGCAATCGGTGGGTCGAGCGGACCGTCACCGACGAGATCATGTACGAGCTGATGCGCATGTCCGGGCAGGAGTACGTCGACGTGTATGCCGCGTCGCTGAAGAATGCCTCCGCGGACGCCGACGTCGTCCGCGACTTCCGTACCCCGGAGTCCAAGGCGGGCTGACGCGAACTGTGCGTGATGTGCACCACCACTGGGGTGCAGATCACGCACCGGCGGCGACGCCATCAGCAGCTGTTCACCTTCCGTTCATCTCCTCGGGACCGGCTGTCCACCCCCCGCCCCTACCTTTCAACGGCAGGGCGGCGCGGTGCTGCCCGACTGACGATTCTCCCGGAGGGATCCAGCGTGAACTTCAAGCGCAATGCTGCCGTGCTCGGTGTGGCTGCGGTCGGGGCGATGACCCTGGTCGCGTGCGGCAGCGACGACAACTCGTCGTCGTCCGGCACCACGGTCAACAGCGCCGCATCGAATGCGACCTGCGAGGGCAAGGAATCGCTGTCCGCGGCCGGGTCGTCCGCGCAGAAGAACGCGATGGACGAGTTCGTCGCCACCTACATCGCGGTGTGCCGGGACAAGGGCAAGGACGTCAAGGTCGCCTACAACCCGACCGGCTCCGGTGACGGCCGCACCCAGTTCATCGCGGAGCAGATCGACTTCGCCGGCTCCGACTCGGCGATCAAGGGCGATCAGGCCGCCGCAGCGAAGGACCGCTGCGCGGGCGGCGACGCGTGGAACCTGCCGCTGGTGTTCGGGCCGGTCGCGATCGCGTACAACCTGGATGGCGTGACGGACCTGACGCTGAGTGGCGAGGTGCTCGCGAAGATCTTCAGCGGCGTGATCACCAACTGGAACGACCCGGCGATCGCGGCGCTCAACGGCGACACCGCCCTGCCGGACCAGAAGATCACCCCGATCGTGCGGTCGGATTCCTCCGGCACCACCGACAACTTCCAGCAGTACCTGACCGCCGCCTCGAACGGCGTCTGGACCAAGGGCGCCGGGTCCGACTTCGTCGGCGGCGTCGGTGAGGGCGCGAAGGGGTCGGCTGGCGTGTCCCAGGCCGTCGCCGGGTCGTCGGGGTCGATCACCTACGTCGAGAAGTCGTTCGCCGACCAGAACAAGCTGGCCATGGCGAAGATCGACTCCGGCGCCGGTGCGGTCGAGCTGACCGAGGCGTCCGCGGGCAAGGCCATCGAGGGCGCGACCTTCAAGGCCGAGGGCGTCGGCGACCTGACCCTGGACCTGAACTCGATCTACGGGACCACCGAGGCCGGGGCGTACCCGATCGTCCTCGCCACCTACTCGATCGTATGCTCCACCGGGTACGACGCGGACACCTCGGCCGCGGTCAAGTCGTTCCTCACGAGCGCCGCGAACGAGGGGCAGGCGAATCTGGCGGAGCAGGGCTACGTGCCGCTGCCCGGCACGGTGCAGGACAAGCTGAACGCGTCGATCGCCGCGATCGCCTGAGTGCGGTCCACCGCCGCACCGCTCTATATTCGGACCTAGCAGATTGCGAGCGCAGATGAGCGACGCGCCAACCCAGTCGGCGCTGCCCGCACCCGGCCCCGGTGACCCCGGGGCCGGGGCGGGTGGTCCGCTCGGAGCATCGGAGGACCCGATCCGTACCCCGTCCGCGACACCTGGCAAGGCGGTGGTCCGTCCGGGCGACCGGATCTTCACCACCCTCGCGAAGGGGTCGGCGGTCTTCATCTCGGTGCTGATCGGTGCGATCGGCGTCTTCCTGATCTGGCGTGCGGTCCCCGCGCTCTCGCGCAACGAGGTCAACTTCCTGACCAGCCGGTCCTGGGTCACGACCGACATCGACCACCTGGCGTTCGGTGTGCTCGACCTGCTGCAGGTGACGGTCCTGGTGTCGCTGTTCGCGTTGGCACTGGCGATGCCGGTCGCGCTGGGCATCGCGATCTTCCTCACCCAGTACGCGCCGACGCGGCTCGCGCGGCCGCTCGCGTACGTGATCGACCTGCTCGCGGCGGTCCCGTCGATCGTCTACGGCCTGTGGGGTCTGCTGATCTTCGCGCCGGCGATCCGGCCGCTTGCGATGTGGCTGAACGAGAATCTGGCGTGGATCCCGCTGTTCTCCGACGGGTCCGGGTCCATCCAGGGCGGCGGCACGATCTTCACCGCGGGCATCGTGCTCGCGGTGATGATCCTGCCGATGATCACCGCCGTCACCCGCGAGGTCTTCAACCAGACGCCGGTCGCGCACGTGGAGGCGGCGCTGGCGCTCGGCGCAACCAAGTGGGAGGTCGTCAAGACCGCGGTCCTGCCGTTCGGTAAGTCCGGCTACATCAGCGGGTCCATGCTCGGCCTCGGCCGGGCGCTTGGCGAGACGATGGCCCTGTACATGATCCTGCGGACCACCGCGGCCAGCGCCACCTGGTCGCTGTTCGACGGCGGCTCGACGATCGCGTCGAAGATCGCCCTCGGATACGCCGAATTCAACAACGACATCCAGGCCGGCGCCTACATCGCCGCCGGGCTGGTGCTGTTCGTGCTGACCTTCGTGGTCAACGCCGCGGCCCGCGCCGCGGTTGCCGGGAAGAAGGACTGACATGACGACCACGATGGATCGACCGGTCAAGGCGCCGACCTTCCAGGGCGTCAGCGCGCGGCGACGCACCAGCGACCTCATCGCCAGGGTGCTGGTCACCGGGTCGGTGCTGCTGGCGCTGGTGCCGCTGGTGTGGGTGCTGTTCACGGTGATCCAGAAGGGCTTCGCGGCGATCACCAGCCCCACCTGGTTCACGCATTCGCTCAACGGCCTGTCCGCGTCCTCGTCGGGCGGCGGCATCTACCACGCCCTGATCGGTACCATCCTGCAGGGACTGGTGTGCGCGGCGATCTCGATCCCGCTCGGCCTGTTCGTCGCCATCTACCTTGTCGAGTACGCGGGCCGCTCGAAGCTCGGCAAGCTCACCACGTTCATGGTCGACATCCTGTCCGGCGTCCCGTCGATCGTCGCGGCCCTGTTCATCTTCGCGCTGTGGATCGCGACGTTCGGCTTCCCGAAGTCGGCGTTCGCGGTGTCGCTGTCGCTGGTGCTGCTGATGGTTCCGGTGGTGGTGCGCTCCACCGAGGAGATGCTGCGGATCGTGCCGCAGGACCTGCGGGAGGCGTCGTACGCGCTCGGCGTGCCGAAGTGGAAGACGATCATGCGGATCGTCGTCCCCACCGCGCTGCCCGGCATCATCACCGGCGTGATGCTGGCCCTCGCCCGGGTGCTCGGTGAGACCGCGCCGCTGCTGATCCTGGTCGGCTACGCGTCCTTCATCAACTTCGACATGTGGGGCGGGGAGATGGGGTCGCTGCCCGGCGTCATGGTCGCGGAGATGAACAACCCCACCGCGGCCGGATCCAACCGGATCTGGGGCGCGGCGCTGACCCTGATCCTGCTGATCGCGGTCCTCAACATCGTCGCGAAGCTGATCGGGCACCTGTCCCGGGTCCGCAAGTGACACCCCGACTTCCCGCCATTCGAGTCACCACCATGCAAGGGAGCCATCATGGCCAAGCGTCTTGATCTCAAGGACGTCAACATCTACTACGGCAAGTTCCACGCCGTCGCGGACGTCGGCCTGTCGGTGCACCCGCGCAGCGTGACCGCGTTCATCGGCCCGTCCGGTTGCGGCAAGTCCACCGTGCTGCGGTCGATCAACCGGATGCACGAGGTCACCCCGGGCGCGCGTGTCGAGGGTGCCATCCTGCTCGACGGCGAGGACATCTACGGCTCGCAGGTCGACCCGGTCGGTGTGCGCAAGACCATCGGCATGGTGTTCCAGCGTCCGAACCCGTTCCCCACCATGTCGATCCGGGACAATGTCGTCGCGGGCCTGAAGCTGCAGGGGGTCCGCAACAAGAAGGAACTCGACGAGGTTGCGGAGAAGTCGCTGCGTGGTGCCAACCTGTGGAACGAGGTCAAGGACCGGCTCGACAAGCCGGGCGGCGGCCTGTCCGGCGGTCAGCAGCAGCGACTGTGCATCGCCCGCGCCATCGCCGTCTCGCCCGACGTGCTGCTGATGGACGAGCCCTGCTCGGCGCTGGACCCGATCTCCACCCTCGCGATCGAGGACCTGATCACCGAGCTGAAGCAGGACTTCACCATCGTGATCGTCACGCACAACATGCAGCAGGCCGCTCGGGTCAGCGACCAGACCGCGTTCTTCAACCTCGAGGCCACCGGCAAGCCCGGCAGGCTGGTCGAGATCGACGACACCGAGCGGATCTTCTCCAACCCGTCGCAGAAGGCGACCGAGGACTACATCTCGGGCCGCTTCGGCTGACGTCGACCGGGTGGTTACCGGAACATCAGCCGCGAGCGGTGTCCGACATCCGCCCGGTCGGCGGTCGCAAACTAGCGGAGGCGAATGTCGGCGATCAGCCCGTGATGGTCGGAGCCGGTGATCGGGACCCGCTCGAGGTGGGTGACGGCCGCGCCCCGCGTGATGATTCGGTCGATGCCGGTGACCGCGGGATACCAGCGGTGCGCGGGCATCGTGGGCAGCAGCCCGGCCCCCGCCTGGTCGGCGGCGTCGACGTAGCCGCCGGTGAGCAGGTCCCGGTACTGGCGTTGCGTCCAACTCGCGTTGAAGTCGCCTGCCGCGATGACCGTGTCGTGGTCGGCGGCGGCGAACTCCCGGCCGAGGGCTCGCAGTTCGGCGGCCCACATCGGCGCCGGGAACAGGTAGGCGGGCGCCGGGTGGACGGCGAACAGGGCCACCGGTTCGGCGCGGCCGACATCGAGATCGGCGGCCAGGTTCGCCGACAGGTATCCGTCGAGCATCCGGGTGTTCGATAGCGGGAAACGGCTGTAGATCCCGCCGCCGAGCCCGCCGGGACCGAGCGGCACCAGGTAGCGGTGCGGAAGCAGGTCGTCCAGGCCCGCTGCGGCCAGCCCGGTGATCGACTCGTCCGTCACCTCCTGCACGGTGACGACGTCCACGTCCCGGTCCCGGATCGTGTCGACCAGCGCGACCGGATCGGCCTGCCCCACCTTGACGTTGGCCTGCAGCACGCGCAGCGTCGGGCCGGTCGCGGTGACGGTCGGGCCGGCGAGGTAGAGCGGCGCGAGCAGCCACACCCCGAGCGCGCAGACCAGCAGGCACCCGACCTGAACAAGCCAGCGCCGCGCGAGGGTGGCGGCCACCGCACCGATCATCGTGACGACGAGCAGCATCGGGGTCCATCCCGCGAGCAGGACCGGAATCCGAACCTCGACCGTCAGCACCGACGCGAGCAGGCCCGCGCCGCCGAGCAGCCCGCAACCGGCGGCGAACACGCCCGCCGCGTACCGGTAGGTGTCGTCGCGGGGCACGGCACCGATCTTGGCACCGTCACGCGAACGGGCGGTTGCCGGGGCATCGCGCGGGTGCGCGGCCCGGCAACCGCCCGTTCGGTGGTTGCGTCGTGCGGTCAGGCCAGTTCGCCGCCGTCCTCGGGCTCGGCGGGCATCTTGCCGGTGACGAGGAAGATGACGCGGCGCGCCACCTCGACGGCATGGTCCGCGAAACGCTCGTAGAAGCGGCCGAGCAGGGTGACGTCGACCGCGGCGGCGACGCCGTGCTTCCACTCCCGATCCATCAGCACGCTGAACAGGTGCCGGTGCAGGTCGTCCATCGCGTCGTCCTCCTCCTGGAGTCGCGCGGCGCGTTCCGGGTCGTGCGTCTCAAGCACCTCCCGTGCCGCGGCACCCAGCGCGACGGCGAGCCTGCCCATCTCCGCGAAGTAGCCGTTGACCTCCTCCGGGAGGACGTGGTTCGGATGTCGCCGACGGGCGATCTTCGCGACGTGCAGGGCGAGCGCGCCCATCCGGTCGATGTCCGCGACGATCTGGATTCCGCTGACCACCTGCCGCAGGTCACCGGCGACCGGCGCCTGCAACGCAAGCAGGGCGAACGCCCGCTCCTCGCAGACGACGCTGAGCTCGGTGATCTGGTCGTGGTCGCTGATGACCTGCTCGGCGAGGGAGAGGTCGGCCTGCAGCAGCGACTGCGTCGCCTTCTCCATCGCCGCACCCGCGAGACCCGCCATCTCGCCGAGCGTGTCGGCGAGTTCGGTCATCTGTTCGTTGTATGCCACGCGCATGAGGTCACAGCCTAGTTCGCGCAGGGGACCAAGTCACGAGCTCCCGGTGAACGGGGGGTGAACGACGACGCACGTCAGGGTGTGAAACGGCCTGCGGTCGGGCCTCACGCGCAGGCGTCGTCGCCCGCGTTGGTGAAGGCCAGGTCGGCGGGCAGCTCCTCGATCGTGGTCCCCGAGATGACCGTCGACTTCGGCGCGATCTTCGGGTGCAGCGCCGCCCCCGCCTGCTGCGGCGCGACGATGGTGCCGTCGAAGTCGGAGCCGAGCACGACGTCGACGATGCCGTCCAGGTCGTACGCCTCGAGGAGCTGGGCGCCGGGAATCGTCGCGGCCACCGTCGCGGCCTGCGCCTCCGCGCCGGGGCCGAACCGCACCAGCGTCGACGAACTGGTGCCGCTGTAGTTGCCGACACTGTAGATGGAGAAGCCGTTGGCGCCGAGGGCCTCCGCCGCCTGCGCGGCGATGCCGGTCACCCCGGACGCGTTGGAGACCTGCACCGACACCATCGACGGGTGGAGGGCCTGCACCGCTGCGGCCGGGGTGGGCGTGACCGCGGTGGACGGCGCGGCGGCCGCCTCCGTCTCCGCCGGTTCCGGGGTCCGCTCCTCGCCGGGTAGCGGCTCGTCGTCGATGATCGCCCGGAAGATCGACTTGATGTCGTCGAGGCGGGGGATCTCGTTGCCGAGCTCGTTGGTCCCCGCGGTCGGCACGGTCAGGAAGGTGACCGCACCGGCGTCCACCTTCTGCAGCGACCGGCCAAGCGTCACCAGGGATTTCGTGTCCACGTTCTGCACGAACGTCTCGCGGGTGAACGCGTTGATGAACCCGTTGAGCTTGCCCGGATCGAACAGCACCTTGTTCGACATCGCCCCCCGCAGCAGCGACGACAGGAACATCTGCTGACGCTTGATGCGGCCGTAGTCGCCGTTGCCCTCCGCCTCGACCTTCCTGGCGCGCACGTAGTTCAGGGCGGTCGCGCCGTCGACGGTCTGCTTGCCCGCGCGCGGGAGGACGGTCCCGAGCTCGCCGTCGATCAGCGGGGCCGTGGTGCAGACCTCGACGCCGCCGATCTCGTTGACCATCGACTCGAACCCGGCGAAATCCATGCCGATGAAGTGCCCGATCTTCAGTCCGGACAGTTTCTGAATGACCTTCACCAGGCATTTCGGTCCGCCGTAGGCGTAGGCGGAGTTGAGTTTGTCGTTGTCGGCGCCGTAGTTGGTCTCGCTGGTGTACTTGCCCGCGCTGTTGTCCCAGGCCTGGCAGTCCGGGCGGACGATGTCGAGATCCCTGGGGAAGGACACCGCGACCACCCTGCTGCGGTCGGCGGGGACGTTGACGAGGATGACGGTGTCGGCGCGGGCGCCCTCGGCGTCCGCAACCGATCCGGCGCCCAACCCGCCGTTCGCGCCGGCCCGGGTATCGGTGCCGACGATCAGGTACGTCTCGTCGCCGTACTGCCCGCCGGGGTCGACGACGTCGCTGCTCTCCAGATCGAGGGCGGCAACCTGACTGAATCCGTTGTCCGTCGCCCGCAGGTAGCCCCAGACGACGCCGGTCAGGGCGAGCACCACCACGGCGAGCAGCGCGGTCCCGGTCCGGCCGGCCACCCGAAGTCGACGCTGCTTGCGGCGCTTGCTCGCCACGAGCCGGCTGGTCGCGTCGGACTCGGCCGGATCCTCGGGGGCGACCGCGGTCGGGGCCGCCCGATACAGCCAACTGGTGCCCGCGGGCTTCGGTTCGACCTCCGACGCGCTGTCCGCGACGGGGGTGATCTCGGTGGGCCCGTCGTCCTTGCCGACCCGCTGCATCAGCTCGGCGACAGTGAGTCGGTCGCTCGGGTCGCCGTCGGTGCGGATCCGGCCGCTGTCACCCGGCGGTGTCGGCCCGGGCTGCGGCGGGGTCGGCGGCTTCGGCGGCGGAGTCCGCGGCCGTTCCGGCGGTGCGGAAGGGTCCGGGCGGTTGCCGAGCTGCTGCTCGGGCGGGCTCGGCTCGGGTCGGGGGCGGGGCACCGGCCTGCCGACGCGGGAGATCGGTCTCTCCCAGGGAGCGCGACCTTCGGGCGCGGTGCCCGGTTCGTGATCGTCGCCCAACGGGGTGCCCCTACCTCTCCTGCGCTACACGCACGCGTCGTCGCCGTCGGCTCGCGGCGGTGCACACATGATACTGATCGAACCTGTGGGTTCCAGCCGCGCCGAGTCGATGCAGGTCAGCCGCCCGAGTGCATGAGGTCGGCGCCCGCGGGAACGAGGCAGTCGTCGGGGTCGTCGAGCCACCCGTCGGGGAGCGCGACGGTGCCCGGCGACCCCTGCCGTCCGCGGGGGCCCTCGGCGTCCTTCGGGAACGGGACATCGGCGGGCAGCTCGGCGAGCAGGCCGTCCAGCTCCTCGAGGGTCGACACCAGCGCCATCGCCACCCGCATGTCGGATCCGGCGGGGAACCCGCGCAGATACCAGGCGACGTGCTTGCGTAGCTCGCGCATGCCCTTGTCCTCGCCGTGGTGCGCGGCGAGCAGTTCGGCGTGCCTGCGGATGATCGCGGCCACCTCACCGAGGGTCGGCGGCGTCGGCATCGCGGTCCCGTTCAGCGCGGCGCTGAGCTCGGCGAACAGCCACGGGCGGCCCAGGCAGCCACGGCCGACGACGACGCCGTCGCAGCCGGTCTCGGCCATCATCCGCTGCGCGTCCTCGGCGGCGAAGATGTCGCCGTTGCCGAGCACCGGGACGTCGGTGACGTGCTCCTTCAGGCGGGCGATCTCGCTCCAGTCGGCGGTACCCGAGTACCGTTGCGCGGCCGTCCGTGCGTGCAGCGCCACGGCGGCAGCGCCCTCACCGGCGGCGATGCGCCCGGCATCCAGGTGGGTGTGGTGGTCGGCGTCGATCCCGACCCGCATCTTCACGGTCACCGGGATGTCGGTGCCTTCGGTGGCCCGCACCGCGGCCGCGACGATCTGCCCGAACAGGCGCCGCTTGTACGGCAGCGCCGAGCCGCCGCCCTTGCGGGTCACCTTCGGGACCGGGCAGCCGAAGTTCATGTCGATGTGGTCGGCCATGTTCTCGTCGACGATCATCTTCGCTGCCGCGTAGGTGGTGTCCGGGTCGACCGTGTACAGCTGCAGCGACCGCGGCGTCTCCGTCGGGCCGAAGGTTGTCATGTGCAGGGTCCCCGGCTGGCGTTCGACCAGCGCGCGGGCGGTCACCATCTCACACACGTACAGGCCGGAGGTGCTGCCCGCCCGTTCGAGCTCGAGTTCCCGGCAGAGGGTGCGGAACGCCACATTCGTGATACCCGCCATCGGCGCAAGTACGACGGGACTGCGCAGCTCCAGCGAGCCGATACGCAGATGCTGGTCAGCGGAAGACATCGATTACCTCGGAAAAGTCTGTGCCCGGCACCGGGGTTCGGTGCCGGGCACAGGATAGCCGCTCCGCCGGGGATGACCCGGGGTCGCCGACCTCAGGAGGCCGGTTCCTGCAGTTCACGCCTGCGCGCCTCACGGGCCAGCATGCGGTCCCGCTGCTCCTCGAACTTGGCGGCCTGCAGGCCGAGGTCATCGACGAACGAGGACAGCTGCTCGCGGGCGGCCTCGCCTGCGCCGGAGAAGTCGGTGCGGTCGAAGATCCGCCACTTCCGCAGGACCGGCATCACCACCTCCTCGAGGTGCTGCCGCAGGTCGTAGATGCCGTGCTTGGCCATCAGCACACCGTTGCGCCGGAAGTTCGGCATGCCAGCGCCGGGCATCTGGAACTTCGTGATGACATCCGTGATCGCGGCGATGGCCTGATCCGGAGCTAGATCGAGCGCGGCCTCGCAGATGTTCCGGTAGAAGATCATGTGCAGGTTCTCGTCCGCAGCGATGCGGGTGAGCATCCGGTCGGCGATGTCGTCGTTGCACGCCTTGCCGGTGTTGCGGTGCGACACCCGGGTCGCCAGTTCCTGGAAGGTCACGTAGGCGACCGACGAGAGCAGGCCGCCGGTGTCGGCGGGGGAGGCGTACCCGTTGGTCATGTGGATCATCCGCGCCTCTTCCAGCGCGACCGGGTCGACGCCCCGGGTCACGACCAGATAGTCGCGCAGCACGATGCCGTGCCGATTCTCCTCGGCGGTCCACCGTCCGACCCAGGTGCCCCATGCGCCGTCCCTGGAGAAGTTCTCGGCGATCTCGCGGTGGTAGGAGGGGAGGTTGTCCTCGGTGAGCAGGTTCGTGATCATCGCCGCCTTGGCGACCGGATCGAGCCGGGACTGCTCCTCGTCCCAGTCGTCACCGCCCATCGCGGCGAAGTTGCGGCCCTCGTCCCACGGGACATAGTCGTGCGGATGCCAGTCCTTGGCCATCGACAGGTGGCGGTTGAGATTCGCTTCGGCCACGGGCTCCAGTTCCTGCAGCAACTCGAGCTGGGTCAAAACTCTGGCCATCACTTGCCTCCATGCGTCGCGGAATCGGCTCAACCTAGCCTACGGGACCGTAACCATGTTTGAGATCCGATCGATCCGCTCATGGCGCTACAAGGTCACGTCGACCACCCTGCGAACCATCGCGGTGGAGCGGCGTCTCGTTACGTGGCCGACGGCAGCGCAGCACGGGTGCCGCCGGCCACGCGCGACTATCGGCGACCGCCGCCGAGCAGGCCGCCGAGCAGGTCACCGAGGCCGCCGCTGCTCTTGCCGCTGCCGCCGAGCAGGCCGCCGAGGACGTCGCCGAGCCCGCCGCCGCTCTTGCCTCCGCCGCCGAGCAGGCCGCCGAGCAGGTCGCCGAGCCCGCCGCCCGGTGCGGCGGACGCCGCCTGCGTCCCGCCCGCACCGCCGCCACCGAACTGCTTGGCGACGAACGTGAGGACCAGCGGCGCGAGGAGGGGCAGCAGCTTGGTCATCAGGGAACTGCCGCCCGCCCCGTCGAGGCCGCCGAGCGTGCTGGCGACCTGGTTCGCGTTGTCGCCGAAGACGTGGCCGACGATCTTCTCGCCGTCGGCCTCGTCGACCTGAGCGAGATCGACCCCGCCGTCGAGCAGCGAGCTGGACTGGTGCTGGGCGAGGGCTGCCTCGAGGGAGGCGGCGCCGCTCGCGTCCTGTGCGTTGGCTTCGAGGCCGCCGAGGAGCGTCGGGACCGCGGATTTCACGGCCGCCGTCGCGGTCGTCTCGTCGACGCCGAGTTTGGCGGCGATGTCCGCGATCGGGATCTGGGCGAGAAGTTCGTCGAGGGAGGCCATGGTGCTCGCTTTCGTGCTGGGGTTCGCGATGGACAAACCTTCTCGACGCACCGTATTGGACGAATCCGGCGCAGAGGTGGATCGTCGTGTCGCGTGGCGCGTGTCGGTTCCGCGGGCGAGGATGGACGGATGAGCACGAATGAGGTGCCGACCGCCCCGCGCTCCGGCATGCCGCCGTGGTTGCGGAAGACGATCTGGGGCCTAGTGCTCGTCGTCGTCCTTGTCGTCACCTACTTCGTTCTTGCCGCGTTCCTGCCCCGGTGGTGGGCGCAGCAGGCCGGGTCGCTCGCCGCGGCAAGCATGACCCGAGGGATTCTGTGGGGCCTGACCTTCGGGTTCGTGTGCACGCTGGTGCCGCTGGCTCTGTTCGCTGCGGCGTGGCGATCCCGACGGTGGCGGTACGCAAAGGTGACGGTGGTCGCGGCCCTCGTCGCCGCCCTGCTGATTGCCGCGCCGAACCTGCTGACGTTGTCGGTCGTGGTCGGCACCAACTCCGCCGCGCATGCGGGTGAACGGATCCTCGACGTCGACGCCCCTGGCTTCCGCGGGGCAACGCTGGTCGGGGTTGTGGTCGGCGCGCTCGTCTTCGGTGTCCTGGTCTGGTTGACGCTGCGGTACCGCAGGCGCGGTGACCAGCTGTCCCGGCTGCGCGAGGACGCCCGGCAACGGGAGGAGCGCGAGCGGGCGGACCGCGAGGAGACGCCGCCGTCGGCCTGACGGCCGGATCGACTCACCGCCCGCGCGGCACCCACGGGTCGGCGATCGGGGACCGACGACGGTGTCGCGCCGGGGCGGGCTCGTCCCGGCGCGCGAGCAGCCCCAGCACGCCGACCGCGAGGACGACGGCGCCCGCGACGACGGCAACGGCCGTCGCCGCGGTGGTGCCGTCGGGGAAGGCCATCGCGAGCGGGGTCACCAGCAGCGCCAGCCCGAGGACCACGAGAGCCCAGTGGCTGGTGCGTGATTCGGTCGTCATCGCCCACAACCCCGCCGAATAGGCGATCAGCCCGAGGATCAGGATGGTCCCGGTGACCGCCTGATCGCCCTGGGTCGGTAGCCACAGGCTGAGCAGGACGAGGGCTACACCCGTCGTCACCACAAAGACGTCCCTGCGCACCTCGCTGGCGTGTGCGGTGTCCCGGGTGCGCGTGTACATGTTGTTCGCGTCAGCGACATCCACGGTCATGGCGGCCTCCCTGAATCCGGACCTCTGGAGACCATTCTGATCCCGCAGCGTGTGGGATGTCGACCCACTTCGCCGGGGTCGCCCGGATTGCCGGATCCGGGCCCGAAAGATCAGGAGGCCGGGGCGCGCAGTCGATCGAGGGTGCGCTGCGCGGCAGCTCGGGTCTGCTCGGCCGTCGGAGCGCAGGCGCGCGCCTGCAGGTGGCCGCGGCACAGGTCCTCGACGGTGTCGAAGCCCCCGGGCAGCCCGGCGGTCCGGCGGACCACCAGTCGGACCAGGCGCCCGAGTGATGCTGCCTGGTCGTCGGTGAGCGGGGACTCCGCCGCGTCTTCCAGGGTCCGGAAGGTGGCGTGCCCCAGGTCGGTGTCGCTGGAGCGGGTGGCGGCGGAATCGGCGATACGCGCTCCGGTGCACGGTCGGTGCAGCGTCGCCGAACGCGGACGGGTCGCGGATGCGGGCCGGGTGTGGTCGATGCCGATGTGCCCGTGAGGAGACGTCATCTCCGCTCACCGCCTTCTTCTGCCCTTGTCGAACCCTGACCGTGCCCATGCAATCGCGTCGGTCTCGGCCGCGAATTTCGTTGATTCATGGCCAAGTTGGCCATTTCGCACCGATCGCCGCCCACCAAGTGGTATCAGACCCCGCCGGATACGGACATCCCCGCCCGCGGAACTTGAGGAAAGCGTTACCAAGTCGAGTCCGCCTGGTGGGGTGCCGTGCAGGTTCATCGAAAACGAAAAATCCCACCAGGCGTGGTTCCTGGTGGGCGGGTGGTGCCCCCTCTCGGGCTCGAACCGAGGACCTGCGGATTAAAAGTCCGTAGCTCTACCAACTGAGCTAAAGGGGCAGTGCTGCAGCAGTCTAGTTGGCGCGCGGGGGCGGTCGGCCTCCGGGGCTTCGGGGCGGGCCGGGGTCAAGATGGTCGGGTCGAGGAGGTGGCGATGGCGTCAGCGAGCGTGCAGGTGTCCTGTCGGGTGCGCAATCGACTCTACGTCGACGGGGCGCTGGCCGGGGTCGACCTGCCGCTCGCGGATCTCGCCTCGCACCGGTCCGAGCAGAACGCCCTGATCTGGGTGGACCTGCTCGCCCCGTCGGTCGCCGACATTGTGGCGTTGTCGCCGTTGATCGGCGGGGAGGTCGGGTTGCATCCGCTCGCGGTCGAGGGCGCGGTGTCGGGTCGGCAGCGCCCCCGACTGGTGCGGTTCCGCGATCACAATCTGCTGCACGCCCGCGCGGTCCGCATGCAGGCCGGGTCCGACAACCTTGCCGGAACCGACGTCTCGATCTTCATCCTGCCGCGGGCCCTCATCACGATCCGCGGCGACGACGGATTCGCGATCGACCCGATCCTGGACGACTGGGACGACAACCCGGACCTGACGTCATACGGGGTCGGGTTCCTGCTGCACAGTGTGCTCGACAACCTGGTCGACGGGTACTTTGCCGCGATCGACCTTCTTGACGACCAGATCCAGAATCTCGAGGACGCGCTGCTGCTCGGGGAGGGTCCGAAGAATGCGGTCCAGTTGCGCAGTTTCGTATTGCGCAAGGCGGTCGCCCACCTCGGGCGGGCGGTGTTGCCGATGAACGAGGCGCTGAGCGCACTGCTCCGGCAGGGGGTGCATGTACTCGATGGGGACCTGGTGCCGTACTACCAGGACGTGTATGACCACACGCTCCGCGCGACCGAACGGATCGACGGGATGCGCGACACGATCGAGTCGATTCTCGCGACACATCTTGCGATGCAGGGAAATTCGCTGAACGAGATCATGAAGAAGCTGACCGCCTGGGCGGCGATCATCGCGATCCCGACGGGGGTCACCGGCTACTTCGGACAGAACATCCCGTTCCCGGGATACGGCGACACCGCGGGATTCTGGTTCAGTGCGGCATTGCTGCTCGTGTTGGGGTTGGGGCTGTGGTGGAACTTTCGCCGGCGGGACTGGCTGTGACGGGCCGCGGGGGGCGGAGAACTCGGGTGCGCACCCCCCTCCGGCGCACCCGAGCCAACCAAAGCGTACCACCTGGTGTGTTACGGCAGGGCGCCTACCTTACTTGCCGGTAGTATCTTGCGTCCCCGGTCGGCGGTGTGGTGGTGCGCCCAAATCGCCGTTGCCGGGGTTAGGGTTGATCGAGGTCTTCTGTGGCCTGTCGGGGTGCACCATTCGACTTGCAGGTTTCGGAGGCGGGACAAGCTCACATGGCACGTCAACAGGAACGCGCGCGGCGGACCCGCGCGGCGATCGTCGAGGCCGCGGCGGTCGAGTTCGCCCGACGCGGATACGCGGCGGCATCGGTGAACACCATCCTTGAGGGCTCCCATGCGACCAAGGGGGCGATGTACTTCCACTTCGATTCGAAGGAGGACCTCGCGCGCGCGGTCATGGCTGCCGCGCTCGAGCGGTACACCGAATCGA
The DNA here is from genome assembly GCF_042719255.1 of Rhodococcus sp. NPDC058532. Classification (NCBI taxonomy): domain Bacteria; kingdom Bacillati; phylum Actinomycetota; class Actinomycetes; order Mycobacteriales; family Nocardiaceae; genus Rhodococcus; species Rhodococcus sp. NPDC058532. The sequence continues at coordinate 77,349 of NZ_JBHXNU010000016.1, read as the reverse complement.
CCGACCGGTGGAAGCGCGTCGATGCCGACCCCCTTCAGGTGCTGCACGCGATCATCGCCGAACTGGCGGACCGATTCGCCGACGAGGTGATCGTCCAGGCCGAGTTCCGGCTCATCATCGAGCCGGAGTTCTACTCGGACGTGCGCGCCGGGGGCAGCCAGGTGTGGGGGCACACCGCGCACGAGCTGGTGCTGCGGGCCCAGCGGGAGGGTCTGCTGCGGCCGGATGCGGATCCGGTGGTGTTCTCCCGGGTGTTGGGGGCCTGCCTTGCCGGTCAGCGCTACATGCTCGACCTGACCACGGACAGCACCGGCCTGCGGGAGCGGTTCGACGAGGCATTCGAGGTGCTGCTGCAGGCGATGGCGGCCGAGGACTGGCTTGAGGCATGGCGCAGGGAGGGCTGGCAGGACCTCGCATCGCTCGCCACCGCCGCCGCAACGGTCGAAAACGCCTCGGAAACCGGCGATGACCAGCCGATTTGAGTTCTCCGAAAGATGTGTCCTAAGCTATGCGAGCTCCCAACGGAACAGCCGTTGAGGGTACTTGCCGGAGAGATTCGGCGGGCCCCCTTCGTCTAGCGGCCTAGGACGCCGCCCTTTCAAGGCGGTAGCGCGGGTTCGAATCCCGTAGGGGGTACGGATTTGGGAAGTAGCGGGTTCGCCTGCTAGGTTTCAATCCGAGCAAGACCGAGGGCCACAGCCAGTGGCACTCACGATAAAGAGGTACAGCAAGGCCCTGTGGCGCAGTTGGTTAGCGCGCCGCCCTGTCACGGCGGAGGTCGCGGGTTCGAGTCCCGTCAGGGTCGCTTAGTAAGCGAAGGCATTCGGTTCGGGTGCCGCCCGGCCAGGTAGCTCAGTTGGTACGAGCGTCCGCCTGAAAAGCGGAAGGTCGCCGGTTCGATCCCGGCCCTGGCCACCAGGCCATGAAACTCCCAACTCATCCGAGTTGGGAGTTTCTGCGTTGTCGGGACGGTGCTGGTCCGCGCTCAGTGAAGGTCGAATCGGTCCAGGTTCATCACCTTCACCCACGCGTCGATGAAGTCGTGCACGAACCGCGGTCCCGCATCGTCGCAGGCGTAGACCTCCGCGAGGGCGCGCAGCTGAGAGTGCGAACCGAAGACGAGGTCGACCGTGGTGGCCGACCACCGGGCCTCGCCGGTCCCGCGATCCCGGCCCTCGTAGACGTTCGCGTCGGACTCGGACGGAGTCCAGACGGTGCCCATGTCGAGAAGGTTGACGAAGAAGTCGGTGGTCAGCACGCCGGGCCGGTCGGTGAGGACGCCGTGCGGGCCGCCGCCGTGATTGGCGCCGAGGACCCGGAGACCACCGACGAGCACCGTCATCTCCGGCGCGGTCAGATCGAGCATGTACGCGCGCTCCCGCAGCAACTGCTCCAGCGGAGCCTTCTCGTCGTCGCGGGCGTAGTTGCGGAACCCGTCGGCACGGGGTTCGAGGACCGCGAACGACGCCGCGTCGGTGTCCGCCTGCGAGGCGTCGGTGCGCCCCGGTGCAAACGGCACCGTCACCTCGACACCGGCGTCCTTCGCCGCCTTCTCGACGGCGGCGGATCCGGCGAGGACGATCAGGTCGGCCAGCGACACAGCCCGTCCTCCGCCTGCCGAGTCGTTGAAGTCCCGTCGAATCCGGTCGAGCACCGGCAGCACCTCGGCCAACTCGGTCGGCTGGTTCACGTCCCAGTCCTTCTGCGGTGACAGCCGAATCCGAGCCCCGTTGGCGCCGCCGCGCTTGTCGGTGCTGCGGAACCCCGCGGCCGCCGCCCACGCCGTCCGGACCAGGCGGTCCACCGACAGCCCCGACTGCAGCACGGCGGCCTTGAGCGTGGCGACGTCCCCGTCGTCGACCAGCGGGTGGTCGACGGCGGGCACCGGGTCCTGCCAGAGTTGCGGCTCGGGCACCCACGGCCCGAGGTAGCGCGAGACCGGCCCCATGTCGCGGTGCAGCAGCTTGTACCAGGCCTTCGCGAAGGCGACGGCCAGTTCCTCGGGATGATCGAGCCACCGGCGGGTGATCTCGGCGTAGATCGGAGATTCCCGCAACGAGATGTCGGTGACCAGCATGGTGGGGGCCCGTCCCGGGCCGCCGAAGGGGTCCGGGATCGTGCCCGCGCCCGCACCGTCGCGCGCCACGTACTGCCACGCGCCCGCGGGGCTCTTCGTCAGCTCCCACTCGTACCGATAGAGAATGTCAAGGAAGGTGTTGTCCCACGTCGTCGGGGTTGGTGTCCACACCACCTCGAGCCCGCTGGTGATCGCGTCCGCGCCTGAGCCGGTGCCGTAGGCGCTCTTCCACCCGAGGCCCTGCTCCTCGAGTGGGGCGGCCTCCGGCTCGGGCCCGATCAGGTCCGGGTCGCCAGCGCCGTGTGTCTTGCCGAAGGTGTGGCCGCCGACGATGAGTGCCGCGGTCTCCTCATCGTCCATCGCCATCCGCCCGAACGTTTCGCGGATATCGTGGGCTGCGGCAATCGGATCCGGTTGTCCCTCAGGTCCTTCGGGATTCACATAGATCAGGCCCATGGTCGTGGCGCCGAGCGGCTTCGCCAGTTCCCGCTCACCGCTGTAGCGCTTGTCGGTGCCAAGCCACTCGTCCTCGAGTCCCCAGAAGACCTCCTCCGGTTCCCAGATGTCCGGTCGACCGAACCCGAAGCCGAACGTCTCGAACCCCATCGACTCAAGCGCGCAGTTGCCTGCGAAGACGAGCAGGTCGGCCCAGGAGATCGACTGTCCATACTTCTGCTTGACCGGCCACAGCAGGCGCCGGGCCTTGTCCAGGCTGGCGTTGTCGGGCCAGCTGTTGAGCGGGGCGAAGCGTTGGGCGCCCTGCCCGGCGCCGCCGCGGCCGTCGGCGATGCGGTAGGTGCCCGCGCCGTGCCAGCTCATCCGGATGAACAGGCCACCGTAGTGGCCGTAGTCGGCGGGCCACCATTCCTGCGATGTCGTCATGAGATCGAACAGGTCGCGCTTGAGGGCCTCGACGTCGAGCTTCGCGAACTCGCTCGCGTAGTCGAAGTCCCCGCCCAGCGGGGTCGACCGGGACGAATGCGCGTGCAGGACCGACAGATCCAGCTGATTCGGCCACCAGTCCTGATTGGTGTACGGGCGGTGTGCTCGGGGGGTCGGTGCGGCGATCACCGGATTCTCGCTGTCGCTACCCTCGGACCGGCGTTCCTCGGCGTTCGGCGTGCGTTCTTCGGACACGGCGTTCCTTCCCGGAGCGGATGAATCGACCCGTGCTCACGAAGGCGAGCGGGGCCTTCGAGCGTTGTGGATACCTAGTCAGAATGGCACTTATCCGAAATCAGTCAACAGCCGTCCCTGCCGGGAGCGGAACGGTCCTGCCGTGGGAGGTCACGGAAACGGCGCGGCCCCGACTCGAGATCGAGTCGGGGCCGCGCCGCGGGTCGGGATTCAGTTGGCCGGGGTCCAGCTGTCGGGGCCGAAGACCTCGTAGTGGATCGCAGACTCGGGGACCTGCCGCTCGAGCAGGCTCGCGCGCACGGACTGCATGAACGGCATCGGGCCGCACAGGTAGACCTGGGTGCCGTCGATGATCTCGATACCGGACAGGTCGGCGCGACCGGCGAACGTGCGCTCGTCCTGTGCCCGCTGACCGAGATCCTCGTACCACCGGTGCATGGTGGCGGACGGGATCTGCCCGACCAGCTCGGCCAGCTCCGCGCGGTGCGCGTGCCGGGCGGGGGAGCGGTCGGCATGCAGCACCGCGACCGGGCGGGCGGCGGCGGTGTCGGCGAGGTGGTTCAGCATGCCGATCATCGGGGTGCAGCCGATCCCGGCGGACACCAGCAGCAGCGGCGCGTCACCCTCGTCGAGGACGAGGTCGCCGAAGGGGGTGGTGACGGACAGGGTGTCGCCCTCGAAGACGTTCTGGTACAGGAAGTTCGAGACCTCGCCTGCCGGCGAGTCGGTGCCGTCGCCGGGGATCGCCTTGACGCTGATCTGCCAGTCCGCCGCGGTCGGGGAGCCGACCAGGCTGTACTGGCGGATCTGGCGGGCGCCGTCGGGCAGGGTGACACCGACCGAGATGTACTGCCCGGGGCGGTACGACGGCAGCGGCGTCCCGTCCGCGGAGCCGAGGACGAAGGAGACGGTTTCGGGGGATTCGAGCACCCGGCGGGTCACCTTCACCTCGCGCCACACCTGGCCGGGCTCGACGCCCGCGTCGGCGTAGAGGTCGCGCTCCATCGCGATTAGGGTGTTGGCCATCAGCCAGTACAGCTCGTCCCACGCCGCGGCGACCTCGGGGGTGACGGCCGCGCCGAGCACCTCGACGATCGCCTCGAAGAGATACGTGTGGACGATCTGGTACTGATCCTCGGTGATCCCGAGCGACGCATGCTTGTTCGCGATCCGGGACATGATCAGATCGGTGCTCGGGGCGTCGTCGCTGACCTGGAGCATCGCGAAGGCGGCGATCGAACCCGCCAGCGCCCGCTGCTGGTCGCCCTGCTTCTGGTTGCCTCGGTTGAACAGGTCGCGCTCCAGTTCGGGGTGCGCGGCGAACATCTTCTTGTAGAACAGGGGGGTGATGTCGCCGATGGCGGCACCGACGGCGGGGAGGGTCGCGCGGATGACTTCGGTGGACGCTGCTGAGAGGCTCATAATCCGAAGCTATTTAATTTGCATTTGAGATGCAAGATAGTGTGACGCAGGCCACGACGGCCTGTAGTAGGAATCAGGTCCAGGTGGTGAGGCGGCGTCGACTGGCGAACTCGCGGGGCAGCCCGGTCCGCGGGTCGGTGAACGCAACAGAGCGAGCCAGTAGCTGCAGTGGGTTCGAATAGTCATCGGGCGCAATGTCATACAGTGTTGGATAGAAGTTGTCCCCGATAATCGGGATGCCGAGTCCGTTGAGGTGCACCCGCAGCTGATGCATTTTGCCGGTGCGGGGAAGCAGGCGATACCGTCCGATCCCGCCGCGCGACTCGATCAGCTCGATCCGGGTCTCCGCGTTCGGGTCGCCGGGGACCTCGACACAGCGCAGATCGCCGTCCGGTTTGACGATGCGACTGCGCACCGTCCGCGGTAGGGCCAGATCCGGGTCGAATCGGGCGATCGCCTCGTACTCCTTGGCGACCCGCCGCTGCGCGAACAACTCCTGATAGTCCCGTCGCGCCGACGGCCGCACGGTGAAGACGAGGACGCCGGCGGTGACCCGGTCGAGGCGGTGTGCCGGGGTCAGGTCCGGCAGATCCAGGTCGCGGCGCAACCGGACCAGCGCCGACTCCGTCACATGCCGCCCGCGCGGAGTACTGGCCAGGAAGTGTGGCTTGTCGACGACGAGCAGGTCCTCGTCGCGGTGCAGGATCTCGACCTCGAACGGCACCGGAGACTCGACCGGTGGATCGCGGTACAGGAAGACGAACGTGTGGGCCCGGTAGGGGGTTTCGGGTGTGACCGGGGCGCCGTCCCCGGCAACCACCTCGGCCGCATCGACCTTCTTGCGCAGCCGTGCCGCGTCATCCGGGAATCGCGCGAGCAGGTAGTCGAGCACCGTCGGCCAGGCACCGTCGCCGGGCAGCCGCAACCGCGTCGGGTTGAGGCCGTCACGCACGGGAAGCGGAGCGGCGGGCACCGGACCACCGTATGCGGCTGCGCCGCCCGTGCGCGAGTTTTACCCCGATGGGGGTGAAGTTCACGCACAGTTCGGTCGTTGACGCTGGTCGTGGCGGCGGCTACTCTCCGGTAGGTTTTGTGGCGCCCGTCACGGGAGCCCATCGCGCGAGGGGGAGTCGGTGCGGATGCGTTCGAAGGTTCTCGGTTCGGTGGTGACGGTGCTGGCGCTCGGCGTCGGGTTCGCGGCCGCTCCCGCGGCGGGCGACCCATCCGGGGGTGCGGCCGCCCGGCAGTGGCAGCTCACCGCGGACCAGGCACCGCGGTATCCGGGCATTGCGATCGAGTGGGACGTGCCGATCACGATGAGCGACGGCACGGTGTTGCGGGCGAACGTCTACCGGCCCGCCGACGCCGCGGGGCGCGCGATCGAGGACAAGCTGCCCACCGTCCTCAACATCACCCCGTACACGAAACTGATCAGCGCCGTCGCCGACGCCGGCCTCGCGCTGCCCGGGGTCGAGGCAACCCTGGTGTCGTTCCTCAATCAGCTGAACCTCACCGGAACCCCGCTCGACGGGGTGACCGAATTGACCGGACTCGTCACCAGCGGCGGCATGAAGGCCTTCGGCGTCAACCGCGCCCTGGTGCAGAGCGGCTACACCCAGGTCGTCGTCGACGCCCGCGGCACGGGCTTCTCGCAGGGGGTGTGGGACGTGCTCGGGCCGCGCGAACAGCAGGACAGCGTCGAGATCATCGACTGGGCGAGCAGGCAACCGTGGTCGGACGGCGCGGTGGGGATGGGCGGCGTCTCCTACTCCGGCATCAACTCGGTGCAGGCCGCCGGTCACCGCCCGCCCGCATTGAAGGCGATCTTCCCGGTCGAGCCGGGCAACGACCTGCTGCGCGACATCGTCGGCACCGGAGGCGGCCTCGGCGTCGGCTTCATGCCGATGTGGCTCGCGCTGGTCGACGGGCTCAAGCTGGTGCCGAACGCGCAGGACGTGCTGCGCGGCACCGTCGACCAGCGCTGGCTCGCGGACCGTCTCGCCGACCCGTTCACGATGATTCCCGAACTCGTGCAGGCGGTGTCGGAGCCGGACATCGCTGACATGACCCCCTCGACGATGGCGGTCGCGCAGGACGGGCCCTTCTACCAGGACCGCCGGGCCGACCTCGACCGCATCGAGGTGCCGACCATGGTGTTCGGTGGCTGGCACGACATCTTCGCCAACAGCGAGCCGCGAATCTACAACGGCATCGACCTGCCGCCCGGCCGCAAGCAGCTGGTCATGGGTGACACCTACCACCTGAATCCGGGGCAGGGCTTCGGGACGGCCGGTGCCCCGCCCCGCATCGACGTCCTCGAGCGGGCCTGGTTCGACCGGTGGCTCAAGGGAATCGACAACGGGATCGAGAAGTACGGACCGGTCACGCTGTGGCAGCAGGGCGGCGGCTGGACCACCACCGACCGCTTCCCCAGGGCCGGTGCGCAGTACCAGCGTCTGTACCTGTCGGCGGCACCGAGCGGGACTGCCGGGCACAGCGGGCACGACGGCAGCCTCACCACACAGGCACCCGGTGAGGCCACCCGCCTGACCGTCGCGCCGGGGGCGCGCGGATTGTGTTCGCGGGACGCCGCGCAGGGCACCGCCGGGATGCTGGTCGTGCTGGGATCGGTGTGCACCAAGGACTCCCGGATCCAGGAGGCGGAGGGCCTGACCTTCACCGGCGCACCCGTTACCGAACCCACCGTGATCTCCGGGCCGATCAACGTGCACCTCAACACCGTTCACGACACCACCGACGGGTTCTGGGCGGTCACCGTCAACGACGTCGCCCCCGACGGGCGGTCCACGGTGCTGACGAGCGGTGCGCTGACCTCGTCGCTGCGGGCGGTCGACGACGCGCGGTCGGAGAAGGCGCCGAACGGGGACTACACCGACGCCCACCACCGCCTGACCCTCGCGACGAGGCAGCCGACCGTGCCGGGACAGCCGACGGTGCTCGACGTGAACATGGTCCCCACCGATGCCGTGCTGGCGCCCGGGCACCGACTCCGGGTGGACGTGTACGCGCTGAGCGTGCCGCGATACCTGCCCCTCGGCCCGATGCTGGCCGCAAGCGGGCTGCGTCCGCAGCACCTCCAGCTCGACCCGACACAACCGAGCTTCGTGACCTTCCCGACCGTCGGCTGACGGTCAGGGCAGGTCGGCGATCCGGACCGACCTGCCCTCCGCAGCGGAGCGCCGGATGGCATCGAGCACCGCCTGCCCGGCCACGCCGTCCGCGAAGGTCGCCGGGCGCGGCTCGTTCGGTCCGAGTGCCTCACCGAGGATGCGGCGGCGGAAGGCGTCCGCGAGCCGGGTGTAGGGGGCGCGGTCGATGCCGGTCGCGTGCAGCCAGTCGTAGGTGGTGGCGAACAGGTCGAACGGGGGCGGCACGGGGCCCGGTGTCGCCAGGTCGTCCGGAACGGGAACGTCGTGCTCGCCATCGGCGCCCGCCCGCCGGACGGTGGCCCCGTCGATCCACAGGCTTCCTGTCGTGCCCGCGATGCGGGTGGTCATGATGAGCGGCCCCCACGACCCGACGGTGCTCTGCAGGACACCGTCCACGCCGGTGACGGTGCGGAAGTGCACGGTGAACGAGTCCTCGGCGGTCTGGCCGCGGTCGGCCACCACCGGCAGTCCGGCGGTGACGGTGTCGAATTCGCCGAGCGTGCTGCGGATCTGGTCGATCATGTGGGTGCCCTGCGCGCCCAGCCAGCCGCCGCCGGACGCCCCGTCGGTCCACCAGTCGGGTGCCTCGGCGTCGTCCGCAGCGAACATCGGGAGGTGCATCAGCATCGTCGCCAGCTTCGGGGTGCCGATCGTCCCCGCCGCCACCTCCCTGGCCAGCAGCGCCTGCGCAGGGGCGTAACGGAACTCGGTCCCGACCTGATGCACCACCCCGGCCCGTTCGACGGCGTCGAGCATCCGCCTCGCCTGCGCCAAATCCGCGGCGAACGGCTTCTCGCACACCACGTGCAGTCCGCGTTCGGCGGCCTCGATCGCCAGGTCGGCATGGGTGTGCGGCGGCGTCGCGATGGTGACGGCGTCGATCTCGGTCAGCGCACACGCCTCCGCCAACGAGGTGGCTGCGTGGGGGATGCCGAACCGTTCGGCGCGCGCGGCGGTGCGGTCGCGGTCGCGGCCGATCAGGACACGGACCTCGAATCCGGCGTCGCGGAAGGCGGGAACGTGGGTGATGCAGCCGAATCCGGTGCCGATCACGGCGAGTCCGATGGGCTGGCGAGGGGGCTGGGCGTCGGTCATGGGACGCGACGATAGCCGCTCTTCCGACCTCCGGCGCTTCCCCGGGTTCCGGAAATCCGGCGTCGACGTACCCTGGGCCACATGGGGAACTGGACCGCGCGTGACATCACCGATCAGACCGGACGCACCGTCGTGGTGACCGGAGCCAACAGCGGGATCGGGGCGGAGGCGGCGAAGGCCCTCGGGGCCGCGGGTGCGACCGTGATCCTGGCCTGCCGGAACGTGGCCAAGGCCGCGCCGGTCGCGGCGGCGATCGGCGCGAACGCGCAGGTGCGCCCGCTGGACCTCGCGGACCTGGCATCGGTGCGGAAGTTCGCGGACGGCATCGAGGCGGTGGACGTGCTGATCAACAACGCCGGCGTGATGGCGGTGCCGAAGTCCAGCACTGTCGACGGGTTCGAGACACAGTTCGGCACCAATCACCTCGGGCACTTCGCGCTCACCGGACTGCTCCTCGACCGGATCACCGACCGGGTGGTGACGATGTCGAGCCTGATGCACCGCATCGGGGCGATCGCGCTCGACGATCCGAACTGGCAACGGCGGCGGTACGGCCGCTGGTTCGCCTACGGGCAGTCGAAGCTGGCGAACCTGATGTTCGCGTACGAGCTGGATCGTCGGCTGACCGCCGCCGGGTCGACCGTGAAATCGCTTGCCGCGCACCCGGGCTACGCGTCGACCGGGCTGCAGGGTCACACCGGGTCGCCGTGGGATCGGGTGATGGGGATCGGAAATCTGTTCGCGCAGAGTGCCGCGATGGGTGCGCTGCCCGCGCTGTACGCGGCGACATCCGATTCGGTGTCCTCCGGCACCTTCGTTGGTCCGGACGGACCGTTCGAGCAGCGCGGACATCCCCGGGTGGTGGGTTCCAGCGCCCGATCCCACGATCGGGCGGTGGCCGCCTCGCTGTGGGACGAGTCGGAGCGGCTGACCGGCGTCACCTACCGGTTCGGGAAGTAGGCCACGATGATTCGCCGTCTCAATCATGCCGTCCTGTTCGTCTCCGACCTCGATCGCAGTCTCGCGTTCTATCGGGACGTGCTCGGGTTTCGGCCGTTGCCGGGGGGATTCCCGGGTGCCGCGTTCCTGCAGGCCGCCGGGTCGGCGAACGATCATGACCTCGGGCTCTTCCAGAGTCCGCACGCGCAGGGCGTGCGCAGGCCCGGCGAGGTGGGGCTCTACCACCTGGCGTGGGAGGTGGGGACGCTCACCGACCTGGCGGGGATGGCGGACCGGCTCACGTCCGCGGGTGCCCTGACCGGGGCGAGCAACCACGGCTCGACGAAGGCGCTCTATGCCCGCGATCCCGACGGTATCGAGTTCGAGGTGTGTTGGCTGGTGCCCGACGACCGGGTGGAGGAGGAGTTGGTTCCGGGGACGCCCCCAACGCGGCCCCTGGACCTCGGCGCGGAGATCGAACGGTACGGCGCCGACACACTCAGCGGGCCGCGCACCGATCCGACGGTGTGGGAACGGATCTTCGCGCGACGCTGAGCGGAGTCGGACGGTCTGGACGCGATCCGGGTGGGGTCCACCGTCACCTGCGCCAGAACAGGTGGTGGGTAATCCCGCTGGGACTGGGCACAATGTCCAGGTGGAACCGGTCGCGGAGATCGTCCGGGGACTCCCACAGCCGCAGCCCGGATCCGAACTCGATCGGCGCGACCGCCACGTGCAGGGTGTCGACGAGATCCGCGTCGAGGAATTCCCGGATGGTGGTGACGCCGCCGCCGAGCCGAACGTCCCTGCCCCGTGCCGCGTCCCGCGCCCGGTCGAGCACCGTCGCCGGATCACCATCGACAAAGTGAAATGTGGTGTCGGACAGGGAGAACGAGGGACGCGAATGGTGCGTCATGACGAATACCGGGGTGTGGAAGGGTGGCTCGTCCCCCCACCACCCGAACCACTCCGGATCCGTCCATGGGCCGCGCTGCGGTCCGAACTTGTTGCGGCCCATGATCTCGGCCCCGATGTTGTGCGAGAAATCTCGGGTGAAGTAGTCGTCGAGGCCGCGGCTGCCGCCGGAATCGGTGCGGTTCGGCCAACTGGCCGTCGCCCCGGCCCACGCCATCAGGTTGCCGTGGTCGAGCCCGAACGGACTCTCGAAACTCTGGTCGGGTCCGGCGGCAATGCCGTCGCTGGACACGGTGAAGTTCTGGACACGCAGTAGTTGGCTCACGTTCGTCTCCCCGCGGTCGAGGGTAGTGATCGGACACTGCCCGCAACTCTACGTCGCGGCGGCAACCCCGGGCGCCGCCGCAGGCAGCCACGGCGGGAGGATGGAATCATGCCCTTCACGCTGCCCGCAGGCCCGGACGTCGAGGTGGAAACCGAGGTCAAGCACTCCCGGTTCCTCGCGGTGCTCCGCCGCGTCGACGGCCCGCAGGCCGCGCAGGGGTTCCTCGACGAGCAACGTCGTCGGTATCCCGATGCGCGACACCACTGTTGGGCCTACATCGTCGGGGACGAGCCGGCGCAGCGGGCCGAACGGTCCGGCGACGACGGAGAGCCCGGCGGTACCGCGGGTGTGCCGATGCTGCAGGTGCTGCGGGCCCGAGACCTCGTCGGTGTCGCGGCGGTCGTCACCCGCTACTTCGGCGGCGTCAAGCTCGGTGCAGGCGGACTCGTCCGGGCCTACTCGGGCGCGGTGGCCGCGGCCGTCGACGCCGCGAGCCCGGTCGGTCGCGAACGGCGCCACCTGCTGGCGGTGGACATCGGGCACGACATTGCCGGGCGGGTGGAGGCGGACCTGCGGGGGCGCGGAGTCCCGGTCGTGGGCACCGCCTACGGCGCGGTCGTCACCCTCACGCTCGCCGCGCGTGATCCCGCGGAGCTGGCGACGGTGGTCGCCGAGGTCACCTCCGGCGCAGGGGAACTCGTGCCCGTGGGGGTGCGGTGGGTGGACGTGTGATCGACCGCTCCACGCGTAATCGCCGGTCCCGGCACGGCGGGGATGCGGCGGGCCCGCCAGCGTAGGCTGAGGGAACCGGTGAGGACAGGGAGGCGTGCGTGCCCGAGATGACCATGCCCGAGGTGATGGCCGAGCTGGCTGCGCTGGAGGACCCGAGGATCCGTGCGGTGAACGAAGCCACGGCGACGACCACGGAGTGAACCTCGGTGCCGTGCGCGCGATCGCGAAACGGCTGCGGACCCGGCACGATCTCGCGCGGGAGCTGTGGGCGACCGGGGACGCGGCGGCGCGGTTGCTCGCGACCCTGGTCGGCCGTCCGACGTCGTTCGACCGGGCCGAGCTCGATGCCATGCTGCGCGACGCCCATACCCCCAAGGTGCAGGACTGGCTGGTCACCAACGTGGTGAAGCGGAGCCCGCACGCCGAGCAGTTGCGCGTGGCGTGGTCCGAGGATCCCGACCCGGTGGTGGCGAGTGCGGGCTGGGCGCTGACCTCCGACCGGGTGATGAAGCGGCCGGACGGGCTCGACCTCGCGGCGCTCCTCGACACGATCGACGCCGAGATGAAGGACGCCCCGGACCGCCTGCAGTGGGCGATGAACAACTGCCTCGCCCAGATCGGGATCGAGCACCCCGACCAGCGCGACCGGGCTGTCGACATCGGTGAGCGCCTCGAGGTGCTCAAGGACTACCCGACACCACCGAAGTGCACGTCACCGTTCGCACCCACCTGGATCGCGGAGATGGTCCGGCGCAGGGAGGCGCGGTAGCGCGGTCGACGACACCCGCCCCGAGGCGTCGGCCTCGGGGCGGGTGGGGAGTGCGGTGCTTGCCTAGCGCAATGCGGCGACTGCGGACTCGATCTCCGACGGCAGGACGGTCGGCTCGAAGCGCCGCACGACGGCCCCGTCGGGGTCGACGAGGAACTTGGTGAAGTTCCACTTGACCGCGTCGGTGCCGATCGACTCCGGCATCGTCTTGCTGACGTGGTCGTACAGGAAACCGTGATCCGGACCGAAGTCGCCGGGTGCCTCGGCGCGCAGGTGCCGGTACAGCGGGTGCGCATCGTCGCCGTTGACGTTGATCTTGCCGTAGACCGGGAAGGTGACGTCGTAGTTGACCTTGCAGAACTCCTGAATCTCGGCGTCCGTGCCCGGCTCCTGACCCGCGAACTGGTTGCACGGGAAGCCGATCACCTGCAGGCCGAGCTCGTCGGACTTGCGGTTCAGTTCCTCGAGGCCCTCGTACTGCGGGGTCAGACCGCACTTGCTGGCGACGTTGACGATGAGCAGATACTTGCCTGCGTAGCCGCTCAAATCCTCGGTGGTGCCGTCAGCGGTCGCGACGGTGAAGCTGTGGACGCTCATGAACTCTTCCTCTGGGTCGTGCGGACGGGACGGAAACGATTCTCGTACACCGGGGACTCCGCGCGGAACCCGCGTCGCGGCAGCGTCGAACTGTGCGTGATGTTCACCCCGGTCGGGTGGGGTCCCTGTGGGGAGAACATCACGCACGGGCCGTCAGGCGGTCAGGCGATCAGGCCTGCGGTGGCGGTGCGGGCCTTGTCGAAGCGGGCGGCGACGTCCGCCCAGTTGACGATGTTCCAGAAGGCGTTGACGTAGTCGCCCTTGACGTTCTGGTAGTCGAGGTAGAAGGCGTGCTCCCACATGTCGAGCATGAGCAGCGGGGTCAGGCCGATGGAGATGTTGCCCTGCTGGTCGTAGAGCTGGACGATGATCAGCCGCTGGCCGATGGAGTCCCAGGCGAGGATGGACCAGCCGGAGCCCTGGATGGCGTTGGCGTTGGCGTTGAAGTGGCTGCGGAACTTGTCGAAGCCGCCGAACTGGTCGTCGATCGCGGCGGCCAGTTCGCCTTCGGGCTTGTCGCCGCCGTTCGGGGAGAGGTTGTTCCAGAAGACGGTGTGGTTGGTGTGGCCGCCGAGGTGGAAGGCGAGGTTCTTCTCGTGCAGGTTCACCACGGGGGCGAGGGCGTCGGCGTCGCGGAGTTCCGCGAGCTTCTCGAGGGCGGTGTTGGCGCCTGCGACGTACGCGGCGTGGTGCTTGTCGTGGTGCAGCTCCATGATCTTGCCGGAGATGTGCGGCTCGAGGGCGGCGTAGTCGTAGGGCAGTTCAGGCAGCGTGTAGACGGACACGGGTGTTCCTCTCGATGGCCCCGGCCGGTCGCCGGGAGGGTGGGTGGCGAATCAGATGTCGAGCGTGTGGAATTGGCGATCGAGGTAGATCAACGGTCGTGCGGGGTCAGTGACCGCGATGCTCAGGACGCGGGCGAGCACGAGCGATGACGTGCCTGCGGGCACGATCCGCTCGATGCTGCAGCGCAGGGCGGCCCGCGCGTCGGGCAGGTAGGGCTCACCGGTGTCGAGCACGGCCCACCGCTGCTCGTCGGAGAAGCGGGCGGTGCCCGGTCGCGCGAAGGTGTCGGCGATCTCCCGGTGGGTGTCCGCGAGCAGATGCACGACGACGGTCGGGGAGTCGAGAACCGCTGTGGCACTACGGGAGGCGTGCATCACCGAGAATGCGACCGTCGGTGGGTCGATGCTCACCGACGTGACGCTCGACGCGGTCAACCCGACCGGTCCCGCCGGGGCGGTCGCGGAGATCAGCGACACCCCAGCGGGGTGGTGGCGGAACGCCGTCGCGAAGGCCTCCGCCGTCGCCGCGGAGAAGCCGCGGGTGTCGGTCCGGTCGGCGTCGCGGTGCGCGGTCGGCACTGCCGTGCGGTGCGGTGCGGTCATGGTTCCTCCGTCGTGTCGATCACGAGGCCGACGCTAAAAGCTTAAGTGGACTTGAGGTCAAGGAGATGTGGTGGGACACACACGTCCGTCCGGGATCGTGGCCAAGATTGTTGGCAATTGTTCCCGGATCCGCCGCATGACTTCCGGCGGTCTCCAACTCGGCCGAAGTGGACCGGCGCTACTGACTGCCCGCAGCAGTGCAGGGTTCGGGTGTGCCCGGGGACGGGCTCACCCTGGTAAGAATCCCATCTCCATCGACCACGTCACCGGGTTGACGGCCATTCGTTTACTGCCACATCAGCTCCATTTCATCGAGAGTTCGTGTGTGCCCGATCCTGGGGTCACCTTGGCGTGCAGCTCGATTCGTATCCCGCGTGCGCGGTGCGCCGGCGGGGTTCGCTTGACCGCGGACATGCCCGCTCGCGAGGTGGAGGTAATCCACTGCACTCTTGTGATCGGTGGCCGCTCGCCTGGACGGTGTGTTGAGGCCGGTCATAAATCGTTGGCGGGTACTGCTGCCCGGTGTTAGGGTCGAGCTTCCGAGTTTGAGTGGTGCGAGAGATGGGAGGTGAGTTGATGATCGCGGTGAAGACCGCTGCCCTGTGCAGCGCCCGGACCATCCTCACGTCCCGGGCTCCGGTCTGATCGATTCCCACCGCCGGTAGCGGAGCGAACCGCACGTCGGCTCGTGGCCGCGGTGGCTTCGGTGTCCGAACGGGGCCCCTTTCCCAAGGGTCTGACTATGCATTCATCTCAACCCCTCTCGTCCACGTTCGATCTGTCCTCGCTCGGTTGGGACGACTCGTTCGCAGCGCTGTTTGTCGAGCATGCGGCCGTCGGTCTCCTTCCGGCCCGCGTCGTGCGGGTCGACCGCGGCTACTGTGACACGTTTACCGCATCGGGTCCCGTCCGCGCGGACAGCGGGACGGTCACCTCCCTCGACCCGGCCCATACTGTCTGCACAGGTGACTGGGCGGCGCTGCGCCCGGGTTCGGAACCGGAACTGGTGGCACTGCTGCCACGGCGCAGCGCAATCACCAGGGCCTCCTCGGATCGCACCTCCCACCAGCAAGTGTTGGCGACGAACGTCGACTCTGTCATCATCGCGGTATCGCTTGCGGCACCGCTGAACGCGGGCCGGGTGGAGCGGCTGCTCGCGCTGGCCTGGGACAGCGGCGCGAAGCCGGTCGTGGTGCTCACCAAAGCCGACGTCGTCGACGACCCAGGCGAGGCTCTGGCCGCCATCACCGACCTGGCTCCCGGTGTGGACATTGTCACCACCAGTTCCACGACAGGTGCAGGTCTGGACGTTCTGTCGGAGGTGGCGACCGGGACCGCGGTCCTGCTCGGCCCGTCAGGGGCAGGAAAGTCAACCCTAGCCAACGCTCTGCTCGGCCGAGAACACATGGGCACCAAAGAAGTTCGGTCCAGCGACGGCAAGGGGCGGCACACCACCGTGCACCGCGAGTTGCTGCCGCTACCCGGCGGCGGAGTGCTCATCGACACCCCGGGTTTGCGAGGTATCGGCTTGCAGGATGCCGCCGACGGAATCGAGCGGGTGTTCTCCGAGATCGAGAGCTACGCCCGGGACTGCGCCTTCGGTGACTGCGAACATCGCAGCGAACCCGGCTGCGCCGTACAGGAAGCCATCGTCGTCGGCATGCTGGATGTGGGCCGACTCGATCGGTACCGCAAGCTGCTGCGTGAAAGTGAGCGGGCGGCGGCCCGGGGGAGCGCCCGTCAGTCGAGCAAGGGCAGCAAGACCCAGAAGCAGATCACGCGGGACCTCCGCGCGACCTATCGATTCCGCGACCGCCAGCGCTGACACCGCGGACAGAGCACGCATCCGGGGGCCTCCCGGCGGCGTGTCCGTCGGCTTGCCGCAGGCACCTCCGCCAGCCGGCCTGCCGACGCCCGCACCGTGCAACTCGCCATCGCAAAAGGAGAAGAACCGCTTTGAGCACTCACACCAACTGGATCACTCGCGCCGAAACCGATGCCGACATTCCAGCAATCCGCGAGATCAACCTCGGCGCATTCGAAACCGCCGAGGAGGCCGACCTCGTCGATGCCCTGCGCGTCGATCCGGCGTGGATAGCCGACCTGTCCATCCTTAGCGCAGGCCCGGACGGCAAGCCCGTCGGGTACGCACTACTGACTCGCTGTCACGTCGACGACACCCCGGCACTGTGCCTTGGGCCGTGCGCGGTCCGGCCCGAGTACCAGAAGACCGGGGCGGGTTCCGCCGCGATCCGCGCCGCTCTCGAGGCCGCCGCGCGGGCGGGCGAGCGCTTCGTGATCGTTCTCGGGCATCCTGCCTACTACCCGCGGTTCGGCTTCACCCGCGCCTCGGAGTACCGCATACAGCTGAGTATCGATGTCCCCGACGAGGCATTGATGGCACTGAGCTTCGACTCCGAACGGCTGCCCAGCGGCACCGTCCGCTACGCAGCACCCTTCGGCATCTAACGAGCCGAAGCTTCTGCACCCTGGGCTCGCCCGCAGTCACGCGGGCGAGCCCAGGGCCCGTCGATATCCCCTGCCTCCGCGGGGTTCCCGCGTGGCACAAGCCAGATCCGACCCCGTCGCGCTTTCACTCTGCACCACAACCTGCGCCGGCAAGTTCAAGTTCCGGCTCGTCGGTGCCGTGCCGCTGAGCAGCATGACTAGTCGATCGAGAGCCGACAAGCGATTTGCGGATAGACGAGTGCCAGGTATGCAAGGACGTCGTCGCTGACGCCCGCTTCGGGAATCCGCCGCTGGGACTGGAACGCGATGTGCCAGCTCAGTGAGCGCGTTTGGTCAGCGCCCGGTGGTGGCGTCGATGAGTTCGCGGAGGACGTCGGCGTGGCCGGCGTGGCGGCTGGTCTCTTCGATCATGTGGGTCAGCGCCCAGCGGACACTGGGTGCGGGCCTGCTCGACTGCGGCTGAGGGACGGGTGCGCCGAGGTCGGTGCACCCGTCGAGAACTCTGTTCGAGGCCGCAACTGCTTCCTGGTAGCGGGCGATGACGTCGGCCACACTGTCTGTTGGTGAGGCCCGGAAGGTGGCCTGCCACTCGGTGACGTTGTCCCCGAGGAACATTGAGCGCTCGACGAACGTCAGGTGATTGAGCAGTCCGAGCAGGTTCGTGCCCGACGGCACTGCCGCTGTTCGAACCTGTGGTTCTGGGGCACCGTCGACCTTCGCGGCGACCGCCGATCTGAGGTAGTCGAGGAATCCTCGCAGGGTCTCGGATTCGCTGTTCCCGGTGCGGGGCGGCGGGGTGTCACGGCGGCGCATGCGATGGGAGGTGGGCACGTGGTCTCCTTCGTCAGGTCTGGTCAGATGGCGCGGCGGATGAGCAGGACGTGGTCGGTCACCTCGGCGGTGCGCCCATCGGGTGCGGTGGCGATCCGTCGGCGTGCTTCGGCACGCTCGATCGTCCACCCAGCCGGTTCCAGATCGATCCCCGCGGCAACCTCCTGTGGGCTCGGGAATCGGTGGTCGGGATCCTGGCCCCATGACCACGGCGCGGTGGAGCCGTGGTCGACGACCCCGCCGGGCGAGCCACAGCGCGTCGCCGCCGTCACCACATCCGAGATCCAACGCGAGGCCGGGGGACAGACCCTCGACCGTTTCGGAGAGGACGTGATTCGGTTGCGGATCAAGGGCTTTCGGCCGGTGTCCATAGACCTCGTCCCAGAACGTGACCGCATCGGTGGTACTCATCAAGGCTCCGTTTCGTTCGGTGCGCACAGTCTCGCCGCGCTCCCCACGACCTGGCACCAAAACTTGCGGTTCTGGCACGATGGTCTCGTGGATCGCGAAACGGAAGGTGTGCTCGACGTGGTGGGCCCGCGGCTGCGTGCACTGCGCCGCGAGCGGGGCCACACCCTCGCTGACCTCGCGGTGAGGACCGGGGTGTCGGAGAGCACGCTGTCGCGCCTCGAGAGCGGACAGCGAAGGGCGACACTGGAGTTGCTGCTGCCACTCGCCCGTACCTACGACGTCCCGCTGGACGATCTCGTCGGTGCGCCACGCACCGGCGACCCGCGGATCCATCTGAAGCCGATCCGACGGTCCGGGATGACCTTCGTGCCGCTGTCGCGGCGGCCGGGTGGGGTGCAGGCATTCAAGATGATCATCCCCGCTCAGTCGACGCTGCTCGAACCGACGCCGCAAACCCACGACGGCTTCGAATGGCTGTACGTGCTCAACGGTCACCTTCGCCTCGTGCTGGGCGAGCGTGACCTGACGCTACCGCCCGGTGAGGCCGCCGAGTTCGACACGTCCTTGCCCCACTGGCTCGGCAGCGCAGACGGCGGTGTGGTCGAGCTGCTTATCCTGTTCGGTTCACACGGAATGCGTGCGCACGTGCGTGCCGACGCTGAATACTCGTCTCATCGCAAGGGACGGCGTTGAGCCACGGCGCAGAAGGTGTGGACAGCGTTACTGTTGAACGATGAATGCGTTACTTGCTTGGGCGCCAAGGGATGTCGTCGCCGGTCGTCGGAGTGGCTCGCCGCGTAGAGACGAACGAGCTATGCGCCGTCGTTGCCATCGCGCAGGGAACGGATCCTGCTCCGCAGGATCCAGAACGCGTCTGACTGCTCGGTCTCGGTCATGCCGACCAGCATCCTGACCTCGACGGACCGGACCGCTACGGGCGCCGTCTCGAGGCTCCGCCGGCCGCGAGGCGTGAGCCGCGTGGGAAGTACCTTCCCGACGGGCGCCTCCGCAGGCCCTGTCGCAACCAGGTCACTCTCCGCGACCGCGCCTGACGGATTGACGCAGTGACTCGCTGTCCTCCTCGAGACAGCGGAGATGTTCCAACGCGAAAGCGAGCAGCAGTCGGCGCAACTGCTTGCGGGCACTGCTACAGTGGCGGCCATGCAGCGCGCATATTTCTGGTTTAGCAGGCCGGCCCCGGGTGGGTCGGTCGGCGTAACCACGCGCTGACCTCTCCACCCCGAGCCGGAATCGACCGGCTCGCGGATGCGTCACACGTCCTGGGTCGGCCGCCAGACCGTCACCGACGAACAGGACACGCAATGACCCTCACGATCGACACCACCCGCGATCTCGACGATCAGCGGACCATCTCGATCTCCCCGCTGGCCGCGCCGAGCGTGATCCGCGGTGAGCACCCCGCCGACGACGCGGTCGCGGCCACGGTCCGGGCAGGTCGCGGCGCTACCGTCGACATCCTCACCGGCCGCGACGACCGGCTGATGGTCGTGGTCGGGCCGTGCTCCGTGCACGACACCGAGGCCGCCCTCGACTACGCCCGCAGGCTCGCAGCCAAGGCCGACGAGCATCGCGACACCCTGCACGTCGTGATGCGGGTGTACTTCGAGAAGCCGCGCACCACCCTCGGGTGGAAGGGATTGATCAACGACCCGCACCTGGACGGCACCTTCGACATCAACACTGGGCTGCGGATGGGCCGCAAGCTGCTCGTCGACATCACCGAGATCGGCCTCCCTGTCGGGTGTGAGTTCCTCGACCCGATCACCCCGCAGTACATCGCGGACCTGGTCAGCTACGGCTCGATCGGTGCCCGCACCGCGGCCAGCCAGGTGCACCGGCAGTTGTGCAGTGCGCTGTCGATGCCGGTCGGCATCAAGAACTCCACCGAGGGTGACGTGCAGGTTGCCGTCGACGGCACCCGCGCCGCCGGCGCCAGCCACGTGTTCCCCGGTACCGACCTGGGCGGTCAGTCCGCGCTGATCCGTACGGTCGGCAACCCGGACTGCCACGTCATCCTGCGCGGCAGCAGTGCCGGACCGAACTACGACCGCGAGTCGGTCGCGGACACCCTTGCGCGGCTTGCCAAGGCGGGTCTGCCGGAGCGGGTCGTCGTCGATGCCAGTCACGGCAACAGTCAGAAGAATCACGAGCGTCAGGTCGATGTCGTCACCGACATCGCCAATCGAATCGCCGGCGGCGAGAAGGGCGTCGTCGGGATCATGCTGGAGAGCTTCCTCTCGGCGGGTAGGCAGGACCTGACCCTCGGCCGCGCGGACGAGCTCACCTACGGGCAGTCCATCACCGACGCCTGCCTCGACTGGGGCACCACGGCCGCGCAGCTGGACCGGCTCGCCGCGGCGGTGGTCAGCGCACGCCGCGCGTCCGGAACTGCACGCTGATTCGCGGACCGGTGGGGCGCGTCGTCTTCGGGACGGCGTGCTCCCAGGTGCGTTGACAGGATCCGCCCATGACGAGCAGGTCGCCGTGGCCGAGGGAGAACCTGGGAGCCTCGCCACCACCACCGCGGGGTCGGAGTGCCAGTGGACGCGCCGCGCCGAGGGACAGGATCGCGACCATCGTGTCCTCGGTGGCGCCGCGCCCGATGGTGTCACCGTGCCAGGCGACGCTGTCGTGACCGTCCCGGTACCAGCACAGTCCGGCGGTGGTGAATGCTTCGCGCAGCTCCGGGCGGTAGTGCTCGCTGAGGAGGTCCCGCGCCCGAGCCAGCAACGGGTGGGGGAGTGCGACCTCCCTGTCGTAGAACGCGACCAGGCGCGGGACGCTGATCACGCGGTCGTACATTCGGCGTTTCTCCGCGCGCCACGCCGCCGAGGTCGTGAGGTGGGTGAACAGGCTGTCCGACCCGCTGAGCCAGCCGGGGAGCACGTCCACCCAGGCGCCGCCCGCGAGTTCGCGGCGGCGCACACCGGTCAGTGACGCGAACCGTGGACCGGCGGTGGGATCGTCGAACAGCGACGCCTGCAGGGCCTGTTCCATGCGACCGATGCTACCCCGATGCTCGAACAGATGTTCCCATTCTTGGGGCAGGCTCGGCGTCGTCGAAACGTGTGCGGGCCGATTCGATCGCGGGCAGGTGCTCGTCGGCCCATGCGAGCAGGACGTCGACCGGGTGGCGCAGGGTCTTTCCGAGCGGCGTCATCCGGTACTCGACCGCCACCGGGCGGGAACCGATCACCGTGCGCTCGATGATGCCGTTGCGTTCGAGTCGCCGCAGGGTTGCCGTCAGTGACTTCTGGGTCACCGCCGGGATCGCGCGTCGCAGTTCGTTGAACCGGTGGGGGCTCTCGCACAGCTCGTTGCACACCGCCAACGACCACTTGTCGAGGACCTGGTCGAGCAGTTCGCGGTGCGGCGCGGTGACTCGCAGTTCGTCCGCGGGCCCCTATCACCACGTCGCGGGAGCGTCCTTCGCTGACGTTCTGCGACTGACGTTCTACGTCACCGGATGGGCGCCCGAGAGGATCGGCGACTTCATGGCCGGCGTGGAGCAGGTTGCCGCCGAAGTCGGACTGCCGTCGCCGATGCCACCTGCCTCGCTCATCGGCGTCGACTACCTCTTCGAGCCCGACGTTCTCGTCGAGGTGGAGGCGACAGCCGTCCTCGACTGAACCTCGGTCCTGTAACGGCCCGGGTTTCGCGAACGGTCCGGGTGAATCACGGCCGACCGGGGAGGAACGACACACGGACCCCGCCCCGGAGGGGGCTCCGGGTGTCGTGGGCTCACGCGGGACCGGCCTGATCCCGCAAATGCACGATCGCCGCCGCCGTCGCCGCGACGGTCCGGTCGGCATCCGCGGTGAGTCGGAGCAGGGCCTGGTGTGCCGTGGTGCCGGGAATCTCGGCCAACGCCTGCGTGATTCGGAGTCGGGTGGGTCCGTCGGCGGAGGAGTCGACGCCGCCCTGCAGGGCCCCGACGATCTCGTCGCCGACCCCAGCGACCTCCGCGAGCCGGCCCAGCACCTCCGCGGCCTCGACGTCACGACCACCGGCGACGACCATCCCGAGGAGCACGGGAATCGCGTCGACGCCACCGCGGGCGCCGAGTTCGAGGGCGGCGCGGCCGCGGACGGCACCGTCCGCGTCGCCGATCGCCCGCCGCAGCAGGGCGGTGGCCTCCGCGGCGGGTACCGACGCGATCGCCTCGACGGCGCGGCGCCGCACCTCGGCGGCGTCGGCGTCCAGACCGACTGCCAGCTCCGCCAACCCTCGACCGTCCGCCCGCGCCAACGACCACCTCAGCGCCCCCGCGACGTTGGCGTCCTCCTCGGTGAGCGCCGCCTCGGCCAGGGCCCGGGCGGGCACCGGCGCCTCGTGCGATAGCACCGCCTGCTGGCGGCGTCCCCCGGACTCCGATTCCAGCGCACGCAGCAGTGCAACCAGATGCAGGACGTCACCCCACTGTGCAGGCGCGGCGGCGTCCACGCGTTCGAGCCTGGTGAGCAGTTCCTGCTCGGCGGCGATCCGCTGCCGGGTGTGCCGGATCAGCTGGCCGACCAGCTCGGCAGGCGCGAATCCGGGCTCGTCGAGGGCCCGCCGGGCGTCGGTGAGGGATAGGCCGAGCGTCCGCAGGCTCTCGACGTGGAAGAGCCGGCGGATGTCGTCGGGCGAGTACTCGCGGTAGCCGCCCGAGGTGCGGCCGGTCGGCTGTACCAGCCCCAGCGCGTCGTAGTGCCGCAGCATCCGCGCGCTGAGGCCGGTGAGCCGCGAGACCTCGCCGATCAACACCCGCTATGCCCCGCGGCCAACGGCGACGCGTTTCGCCGCCTCGACCGACAGCGTGAACCCGCTGTCGGGATCCCGATGCAGCCGCTCGGTGGCCTCGGCGTGGGCGCAGACCAGCGGGTCCACGCTGGTGGTTGCCGCGTCGAGGACCGGGACGATCGTGTCCCCGAGCGCCACCAGCGCACGGCTCAGGCTCAGCTGCACGTCCCGGTCGCCGCGCCCCAGCGCCCGTGCCAGCGCGCCGGCGAGCCCGGCCTCGTCGCCGGGCGGGACGAGCGCGACCGCCGCCCGCCATGCGGCCCGCGCCACCTCGTCGTCATCGTCGTGCAGCAGACCCGACACCGCGGGCCAGGCCCGACGGTCCCCGACCTTGGACAGCGTGTGCAGCGCCTGGCTCCTGGCCTGCCCAAGGTCGGAGCCGAGTTCGCGGATCAGCAGGGGCACCGTGACGTCGGCGGGCAACCGGCACAACGCCCAGGTCAGCATGTCGCGGACGAAGAAGTCCGGTTCGACGGCACACCGCGCGACCAGGGCATCCGCCGTGCCGGGGTCGGGCTCGGTCCCGGCGGCGAGCGCGGCCCGCAGCCGCCGCGACGGGTGCGGGTCGGCGAGTGCGCCGATCCCGGTGGCGACCTGCCCACCCCCGTCGGTGCTGGTCGTGTCGGTGGTGTTCGGGTTGGTCGGGTTCACGTGCAACCACCTCCTTCGTCCGCCACTCCAGTCCCTGACACTGTGTCAGGGTCAAGGGCGCTGTGTCGTGGATCATCGAGAGTGTCGGTGCGGCGTCGTACCGTCCTGGCATGAGCTACGAAATTCAGGTGACGGTGGATTCGGGGCGGCCGCACGATCAGGCGAAGTGGTGGGCGCAGACCCTCGGCTGGCGGGTGGAGCCCAGCGACGAGGACTTCATCCGCGGGCTCGTGGCGGCCGGGCAGGCCCGCGAGGAGGACACCGAGGTCTACGACGGGGTGCTGGTGTGGCGGGTGGGGGCCGGGATCTCCGACCCCGCGCACCCGGACCGGCCGCGGGTGCTGTTCCAGTTGGTTCCCGAGGGCAAGACGGTCAAGAACCGGATGCATTTCGACGTCCGCGCCGGGGACGACCGGGAGGCCGTCGCGCAGGCGCTCGTCGCACGCGGGGCGGCGATCGCGCACCGTGGGGAGCAGGGGCCGTTCCGGTGGATCACGATGACCGACCCGGAGGGCAACGAATTCTGCCTCACCTAGCGAAATGCGCCCGGGGTGCTGCCGGTCCACCGCTTGAACGCGCGGCGGAACGCGCTCGGCTCGGAGAACCCGAGCCGAGTCGAGATGTCGTCGACAGAGTCGCCGCGGGCGAGCCCGGAGATGGCGGCGTCCCGCAGCACCTCCTCGCGCAGCTGGTTCAGTGACGTCCCCTCGTGCCGGAGCAGCCGCCGCAGGTGGGCGGCGCTGATGGAGAGCATCTCGGCGATGTCCTCCGCCGTCGCCGCCCGCCCGGCCGCGCCGCGTTCGAGCGCCTTCCGGACCTGCGTTGCCGCGCTGCTGTCGTAATCGCGTTCGGAGAACAACAGATTCGGTGATTCGCGCAGGTACTCCTCGAGGGTCTCCTCGGTCTGGATGATCGGTGCCCGCAGCACCGCGTTGTCCAACTCGATCGCCGCATGGTCGGCACCGAAACTCACCCGAACCCCGAAGATCGCGTCATAGCTGCGGGCCAGGGTCCGGTCCGGCTCCGGATACGGCAGCCGGACCGCCACCAGCTTCACGCGCCTGCCGACCAGCCACGCCGCGAACCGATGCAGCAACATCAGAACGAAGTCGGTGAGCAGTTGATCGGCGGCGTCGGCGATCTCCGGCCGCAGCGCCGCGTCCCGTTGCGGGATCTCCACGTGCAGCACCGTGGTCGTCGGCGTGGCCTCCAGCCGCAGCGGCGACAGTCCCGGCAGCACCCGGATCACGTCGGCGAGCCGGTCCAGCGCGGCACCGAGGTCGGGACGGTGGATCAGGGTCAGGCACACCACACGGAACGTGCCGCGCGGCACCGGGGCGGTGCCGAGCCCGAACAGTTCGTCGTCGGTCAGCCGCCACGCGGCCTGCGTGAACCGGGTCAGCTGCGCGGGCGTGATCCGGCCAGCGCCCTCACCGAGCACCGCAGGGGGGATGCCCGCCGCGGTCAGCGGCGCCCCCATGTCGAAACCGGCGCCGGCGGCGAGGGTGGCGGCGCGGCGGACGAAGTCCGCGGGGACGGTCCGCCCGCTCATCGGCCGGTCACCACCGTCCCGCCAGCTGGTGGAGACGGGCGATCGCCTCGGTTAGCACGTCGTCCCGCTTGCAGAAGGCGAAGCGCACCAGTCGGTTCCACGGCTCCCGGTGATCGCTGAACACGCTGACCGGCACCGCGGCCACCCCGACCCGCTCCGGAAGTGCGCGACAGAACTGCACGCCGTCGTCGATCCCCAACGGGGAAATGTCCGCGCACACGAAGTAGGTTCCCGCGCTGGCACGGACACCGAACCCGGCCTCGGCGAGGGCGGCCGACAACCGGTCACGCTTGTGCTGCAACACCGCTCGCTGCTCGGTCACCCAGGGCATTTCGAACCGAAGCGCGTGCGCGACCGCGGGCTGGAACGGGCCGCCGGCGACAAACGACATGAACTGCTTTGCCGTGCGCACCGCGTCGACGAGTTCCGCTGGGCCGCAGACCCATCCGGTCTTCCAACCGGTGACCGCGAACGTCTTCGCGGCACTCGACACCGTCACCGTCCGCTCCGCCATCCCCGGCAGCATCCCGATCGGGCTGTGGGCTGCGCCGTCGAACACCAGATGCTCGTACACCTCGTCGCTGAGCACCAGCACCTCGTGCCGGACCGCGAGCTCGGCGATCGCGGCCAGCTCGGCGTCGGACAGGACGGTGCCCGTCGGATTGTGCGGGGTGTTCACCACGATCATCCGGGTCCGCGGCCCGACCGCCGCCCGCAACGCGTCCAGATCCAGCGCGAACCCGTCCCCGTCGGCAACCAGAGGCACCGTCCGCCGCACCCCGCCGGCGAGCGCGACGGCCGCGGCGTAGGAGTCGTAGTACGGCTCGATCAGCACCACCTCCTCACCCGGTTCCACCAGCCCGAGCAGCGTCGCGCTGATCGCCTCGGTCGCACCGACCGTGACCAGCACCTCGGTGTCCGGGTCGAAGACCTGCCCGTACCGGGCGGCGCGGTCCGCGGCGATCGCCTCCCGCAGCACCGGCATCCCCGGCCCCGGCGGGTACTGGTTCAGGCCGTCCGCGATCGCGGTGCGGGCGACCTCCAGCATCGCCGCAGGCCCGTCGGTGTCGGGGAAGCCCTGCCCCAGGTTGATCGCGCCGGTCCGCACCGCAAGAGCCGTCATCTCCGCGAAGATCGTCGAGGCGAACGGTTGCAGGCGGGTCACCGTCTGACTGTGGCGTGCGGCGGGCATTGCCCCAGCCTAGCGACGCGCACCCGAAACACTCGCCCCCGGTTGGGCTCGGCCGTACGGTGGTCGAATGACCCCGGCAATCGAAATTTCGAAGCTGGTCAAGACGTTCGGCCGGACCGCGGCGCTCGACGGGCTAGACCTGACCGTCGAGGCGGGGGAGGTGCACGGCTTCCTCGGGCCCAACGGGGCGGGCAAGTCGACGACGATCCGGGTGCTGCTCGGTCTGCTCCGCGCCGACAGCGGCACCGCCCGACTGCTCGGCGGCGACCCGTGGCGCGACGTCGCGGACCTGCACCGTCGGCTCGCCTATGTGCCCGGCGATGTGAACCTGTGGCCCAACCTGTCCGGCGGCGAGGTCATCGACCTGCTCGGGCGGCTGCGCGGCGGCCTCAACGAGGCCCGGCGGGCCGACCTGGTGGACCGATTCGACCTGGACCCGACGAAGAAAGGCCGCACCTACTCGAAGGGCAACCGGCAGAAGGTTGCGCTGGTCGCCGCGCTCGCCTCCGACGCGGAACTGCTGATGCTCGACGAACCGACGTCCGGGCTGGATCCGTTGATGGAGGCCGTCTTCCAGGAATGCATCGAGGAGGTCACCCGGCAGGGCCGCACCGTGCTGCTGTCGAGTCACATCCTCGCCCAGGTGGAGGCGCTCTGCGGTCGGCTCACCATCATCCGGTTGGGTCGGACGGTCGAGACCGGCTCCCTCGCCGAGCTGCGGCACCTGACCCGCACCTCGATCGCGTGCCAGACGGCCACCCCGGCCACCGGACTTGAGGCGCTCACCGGGGTGCACGACCTTGTCGTCGACGGCACCAGGGCGCGTTTCCAGGTGGACACCGCCGAGCTCGACGCCGCGGTCCGGCACCTGTCCGGGTTCGGCATCCGCACCCTCACCAGCCAGCCGCCGACGCTGGAGGAACTGTTCCTGCGCCACTACGGGGACGAACTCGCCGCGGCAGGGGTCGACGAATCGTGAGCGCACTGGCCGGGACCGGCACCCTCACCCGATTCGTGCTGCGCAGGGAACGCGTCGCGCTGGTCGGCTGGCTGCTCGGCGGCGTCCTCGTGTACTACTCACAGGCCGTCGGCGTGGACATCGCCTACCCGACCCAGGCCGACCTGGACGCCGTCGCCGCCAGCATGGAGAACAACGCCGCGATGATCGCGATGGCGGGCCCGCCACGCGTACTGGACACCATCGGCGGCCAGGTCGCGTTCCAGGCCAGTGCCTTCGGGATGATCGTCGCCGCGTTGATGGCCATGTTCCTGATCGGCAGGCACACCCGCGCCGACGAGGAGAACGGCCGCGACGAGCTGATTCGCTCGGGCGTGGTCGGCCGGTACGCGCCGGTCGCGGCGGCGGTGATCGTGACCGCCGCGGCGTGCGTCCTGTACGGCGTCGTCGTCGCGGCAAGCCTGATCTCCTACGGGTTGCCGGTCGCCGGGTCGGCGGCGCTCGGGGTCGGTGCCACCTGCGCGGGACTGGTGTTCGCCGCGGTCGCGCTGCTGGCGGCGCAGGTCACCGGCAGTACCCGGACGGTATACGGGGCGACCGGCGCCGCGATTGCCGTCGCCTACGTGCTGCGTGCGGTCGGCGACGTCGGGGGAGGCGCCCTGTCCTGGCTCTCACCCCTGGGGTGGGGTCAGGCGATGCGGCCCTACGACGGCGAGATCTGGTGGCCCGCAGCACTGTCGGTGGCGGTCGCCGCGCTCGTCGCCGGGCTCGCCCTCGCCGTGCTCGACCGCCGCGACATCGGCGCCGGGGTGCTGCCGCCGCGGCCGGGCCCCGCCCGCGGCGGCGCGAGCTCCGCTGGCGCGGCCGGGCTGGCCTGGCGGCTCCAACGCGGCTCGCTGATCGGCTGGTCGATCGGGATGCTCGCCGCCGGGCTGGCGTTCGGCACCATCGGCAACGACGTTGGCGACCTGCTCGGTGACGTGGACCTCGGGGAACTGCTCGGGCAGGCCACCGCGAGCCTGGTGGATGCGTTCTACGCGATGGCGTCGTCGATGCTCGCGATGATCGCGTCCGCATTCACCATCTCCTCGGCACTGCGGCTGCGCTCCGAGGAGACCGCGGGCCACGCCGAACCGCTGCTGGCGACCACGCTGACCCGGGTGCGCTGGCTGGGGTCGCACGCCGGCGTGATGCTCGTTGGGTCGGCGCTGGTCGTCGCGCTCGGCGGGCTCGGCACCGGCCTGATGTACGGGGCGATCACCGGCGACCTCGCCGAGGTGCCGCGGCTGCTCGGCGCCGCCCTGGTGTACCTGCCCGCCGTGTGGGTGCTCGGCGGTCTCGCCCTGCTGCTGTTCGGCGCGGCCCCGCGGGCCACGGTCGTGGCGTGGCTCGCGTTGGCGTTCTGCTTCGTGGTGCTGATGTTCGGCTCCACCCTCAAGTTCCCGGAGTGGCTGATGGCACTGTCCCCGTTTCATCACCTGCCGCTGGTGCCCGCGGTCCCGGTCGACTGGGTGCCGGTGCTGGTCGTGACCCTGGTTGCGGCCCTGCTCTGCGCGGCGGGGGCGGTCGCGTTCCGCCGCCGCGACGCGGCCGCCTGACCGGCCCGTACCGCCGCCGGAGCCTGCGTGTCACATTCCCCGCCCCCGTCTCGTCCAAGTCGACGAGAGGATGTTCGCCCACCGACAGCAAGGAGACGTCATGCCCCGCATCGCCCCGCTCGCGCCCTCCGAGGCCGGACCCCTGGTCCGGCTCGCGTACCGCGTCATGGGCCGCCGCTTCGGATCCGTCCCGGAGCCCTTCGCCGTCGTCGCCCATCACCGGAAGCTGTTCGTCGCGTCGTCCGTGCAGGAGCTGGCCGCCGAGAAGGCATCGACGGTGCTGCCCGCCGCCGTCCGCGAGATCGCGGTGTACCGGGTGGCGTGGACCGTCGGATGCTCCTGGTGCGTCGACTTCGGGTCGATGCTGATGCGTCTCGACGGCCTGGACATCGACCGGCTGCAGCACATCGAGGACTACCGCACCTCCGCGCTGTACAGCGACGACGAGCGCGCGGCCATCGACTACGCGGACGCGATGACCGCCACCCCCACCGAGGTGACCGACGAGCAGGTCGCCGACCTCGAACGCCGGTTCGGGAAGGCCGGTGTCGTCGAGTTGACCTACCAGATCGCGCTGGAGAATCAGCGGGCCAGGACGTACTCGGCCCTCGGCATCGTGGACCAGGGGTTCAGCACGGATTCGTGTCGTGTCCCGTGGGCGGATCCGCAAGCCGACCCGGCTCCGTCGGGTCCGGCATCCTGACCCCGGACAACTTGGTGGGGTTCGCGAAGTCGTAGGCGGCCCACACCTTTCCGTCCCGAACGGTGAACCCGGCGACCCGGGCGGCGAAGCCGGGGTGGGTGTCGTCGCCCGGCGATCCGGGGGTGAGGATGCCGAGTCGACCGTTGACCAGCGCGGGCCGGTACGTCAACAGCGCGTCCGGGCCGTACTTGGCGGCGAGGCCGAGGAAGAAGCGGGCGAACCGGTCGGCGCCGTGCAGGACGTTGACGGCGGTGCGGGTGGTCCCACCCGCATCGCCGATCACCAGCGCGTCCGGGTGCAGCGCGTCGAGGACCGCCTGCAGGTCGCCGCTCGCCAGCGCGACCAGCAGGTGCTCCACCGCGGCGTCGTGCCCGGGGTCCGGCGGGGGCACGTCCGCCGCGGCGACCGCCCGCCGCGCCCGGGATGCCAGCTGCCTGCTGCCCGCGACCGAGGTGCCGAGCACCTGGGCGATCGCGTCGAACGGCACGCCGAACCCGTCGTGCAGCACGAACGCCGTCCGCTGGTCGGGGCCGAGGGTGTCGAGGACGACGAGCGCCGCGATCCGGGCGTCCTCCCCCCGGACCACCGCGTCGAGCGGGTCTACCGGTGTGGCCCCGGACAGTGGCATCACCACCGGCTCCGGAAGCCATTGCCCCACATACGTTTCTTT
The DNA here is from genome assembly GCF_042719255.1 of Rhodococcus sp. NPDC058532. Classification (NCBI taxonomy): domain Bacteria; kingdom Bacillati; phylum Actinomycetota; class Actinomycetes; order Mycobacteriales; family Nocardiaceae; genus Rhodococcus; species Rhodococcus sp. NPDC058532. The sequence goes on along the minus strand of NZ_JBHXNU010000016.1, from coordinate 46,945 downwards.
GCGTACCGCGGCGCTGCGCAGGTGGTCGAGGCAGATCCGGCCGACCACGGTCGTCAACCACGCCCGCAGGTTCACGATGCGGTCGCGGTCCGTGTCCCGCAGCCGCAACCACGCCTCCTGGACGGCGTCCTCCGCGTCCGCGACCGAGCCGGTCAGCCGGTAGCCGACCGACAGCAGATGGCCGCGGTGCGCCTCGAACTCGTCCACCAGGATGTCCTGCACCGGGTCGAGTGTACGGGCGGCAGACTCCGAACGGCACCGTCGTCGATCCTGTCTCGGTACCGTTCCGTCCCATGCGATTCGACTCAGCGCACGGCGGCGGAGCCGACTCAGTGGATGTCGTCGGGATCGACGGGCAGCTGCTGGTTCTTCGCGCGCGGCACATCCTCGGTCAGCGGGATCGACTTCGTCAGCAGCTTCCACTCCGCGTTCGGGATCTGCTCGATCGCGCGGCGGATCACCTTCGGGTCCCTGGTGCCCCACGCGACCGGCATCGGGCTGACCATCTGCCAGGTGTCCGCCGTCGAGTTGGTGGAGCGGTCGGAGAGCACCGAGATCGACGGCACCCGCTCCCCGACATTCGACATCGAGTGGCCGGGCAGGGTGCGGATGGTGCGGGTCACCAGCGCGTAGTGCGGCTGGCCCGCGCCCGGCTTCGCGGTGTTCACCAACGCCAGCAGCGTCGCACCCCTGGGGCGGGTGACCGCGACGATCGCGGGCACCAGCTCACCGTTGGCGTACAGGTCCTCCACCGACCCGACCTTGCGGGGCGCCCAGAACGCCATCCACACCGACGCCGCCGCGACCACCAGCGCGACCACGCCGAGAATGTATGACCACGGATGCGCAAGGACGATCAGCCAGACCCCGATCGCCACGAACAGCAGTCCGGTGATGAGCGCGGCCCAGCGCAGGCGACGGACATCGCCGACCGTCTCGTTGACCGACGTGGCGTGGGCGGTGTCTACGGGGAACTCGAAGCGGCGCACACACCTATTCCTACCCGATCGCCGGTCCGAGCAGATCGTCCGCGTCGGTGATCCGGTACGCGTACCCCTGCTCCGCCAGGAACCGCTGCCGGTGCGCCGCGTACTCGGCGTCGAGGGTGTCGCGGGCGACGACCGAGTAGAAGTGCGCCTGCCCGCCGTCGTGCTTGGGGCGCAGCAGCCTGCCGAGCCGCTGCGCCTCCTCCTGCCGGGACCCGAACGTGCCGGACACCTGCACGGCGACCGACGCCTCCGGCAGGTCGATCGAAAAGTTCGCGACCTTGCTCACCACCAGCGTCGAGATCTCCCCGGCCCGGAACGCGTCGAACAGCTGCTCGCGTTCCTTCGTCTTCGTCGACCCCTTGATCACCGGCGCGCCGAGCGCCTCGCCGAGCTCGTCGAGCTGGTCGAGGTAGGCGCCGATCACCAGGGTCGGGGAGTCGGGGTGCCGGTCCAGGATCGACTTCACCACCGCGTTCTTGGTGTGCGCGGTGGAGCACAGCTTGTAGCGTTCCTCCGGTTCGGCGGTCGCGTACGCCATCCGCTCGGCGTCGGTCAGCGTCACCCGGACCTCGACGCAGTCGGCGGGCGCGATCCAGCCCTGCGCCTCGATGTCCTTCCACGGCGCGTCGTACCGCTTCGGCCCGATCAGCGAGAACACGTCGCCCTCCCGGCCGTCCTCCCGGACCAGCGTGGCGGTCAGTCCCAGCCTGCGCCGGGACTGCAGGTCCGCGGTCATCCGGAACACCGGCGCGGGAAGCAGATGCACCTCGTCGTAGATGACCAGGCCCCAGTCCCGGGAGTCGAACAGTTCCAGGTGCTTGTACTCGCCCTTCGACTTGCGGGTGATCACCTGGTAGGTGGCGATGGTGACGGGGCGGATCTCCTTCTTCTCGCCGGAGTACTCGCCGATCTCGTCCTCGGTCAGCGACGTCCGCGCGATCAGCTCCCGTTTCCACTGCCTGCCCGCGACGGTGTTGGTGACCAGGATCAGCGTCGTCGCCTTCGCCTTCGCCATCGCGGCGGCGCCGACCATCGTCTTACCGGCACCGCACGGCAGCACCACGACGCCGGAGCCGCCCGCCCAGAACGAGTCCGCCGCCATCTCCTGGTAGTCCCGCAGGTGCCAGCCGCCGTCCGCGGACCCGGGGAACCGGCCGTCGTAGTCGAGTTCGATCGGGTGCGCCTCGCCGTCCACGTAGCCGGCGAGGTCCTCCGCTGGCCAGCCGATCTTGAGCAGCAGCTGCTTGAGGTGGCCGCGTTCGGACGGGTGCACGACGACGGTGTCCTCGTCGACCTGGGCGCCGAGCATCGGGGCGATCTTCTTGTGCCTGCGCACCTCGGTGAGCACCGCCCGGTCCAGGCTGACCAGCACCAGCCCGTGCGCCGGGTTCTTCACCAGCTGCAGCCGCCCGTACCGCGCCATCGTGTCGACGACATCGACCAGCAGCGGCTGCGGCACCGCGAACCGGGAGTAGGTGACGAGGGCGTCGACGACCTGCTCGGCGTCGTGCCCGGCGGCCCGCGCGTTCCACAGGGCGAGGGGGGTGACGCGGTAGGTGTGCACGTGCTCGGGTGCGCGTTCGAGTTCGGCGAACGGCGCGATCGCCTGCCGGGCCCGATCGGCCAGCGGATGGTCGACCTCGAGCAGCAGGGTCTTGTCGGACTGGACGATGAGCGGTCCGTCGGTCACGTGCGCCTCCTAGCGTGGACAACCACTCCATTGTCCACGCTGCGCGGAGGAGGCGGCGTGATCCGTCGTCGCGGGTGCCCGACCGCGCAGGAGCGAGCGGGCCACGGAGGACACGAGATCGCGCATGAACGGGGATCATTCCTCGGCCCACCGAATTCGCGATGTATTTTGCGATGGGTCGAGAATATTCACCGCGCGACCATGAAATCCGGTCGAATTTGCCGCACCCGAATCAGGGCCTCGGAAAATTCCGGCCCGGTATCGGGCCTCGCGTTCGGTGTGCCCCGACGTGGCGCCGAGTTCGTTATCGAGGCGGTCCCTGATGCGATCAAGTGCCCGAAGTGTCTTCGTTCCGACGGTGCCCCCGGTTTGGGTCGGGTCGGGGACGGTCGCGAGGAGCGAGTCCCTGATGCACTCGTCGAGGACGAAGATTCGCGCCGACACCAGCGCGGCACGGTGGCCGCTGGAGTGGGGATTTGGCTGTGTCTCGTCGTCGGTGCGCGGGGACAGTTGGTGTACGAGGGTGTCGAGGATTCGGGTCGCCGCCGGCGCGGCCGCGTCGTGCTGCACGGTGCTCGTCCGTCAGTGTCGCTTACGTTTCCGGATGAATTCGCCGGAGTCTGCCGCTCGGTCCCGCTTTTCGGCGCGCCGTTCCTTCAAGGATTGGGTGGGTTTTCTTAGGCTCTTGCCCGGTTTCTTGTCGGCCATTGTCGCTCCTGAATTTCGAAGTGGCAATCACTGGGCCCGACCATACGTCATTCCTCGGGAAAAGCCAGTCGTGCAGGCAGGCGGCTTTCTCGTTCTCGTGCGGCGTCCCGGTGCTGGTCCGGTCGCCTGGGTCCGGCCGCCTGGGTCCGGCCGCCGAGTGGCCCGGCGGTCGGGCGGCGTGAGTGAACGGATCATTCAGTCGATGTGATCGACTGAACGCTTCCGTTCAGTCGGCGGGTGCGCGGGTGGGCGGGGGCGCGGGGTGGGTTAGTCGACGAGTGACACCGACGTCACCCGGTGCAGGGTGAACCGTCGGATCGCGCCGTCGGCGGGGTCGAACGCGTCGAGCTGGCCGCCGCCGACGCTGACCGGGTCGACGATCCGTTCAGTCGCGATGCCCTGTGCGTCGACGTAGCCGATCCGGACGCTGCGCCCGACCTTCACCGCGAGCTGCAGCAGCGCCACCGTCGCGGCACTGCTCGCCCGGCTGCCGTCGGCGCGGACCGCGTCTCCGCGCGGGGTCGACGCGGCGCGCTGTCCGGCCCGCAACTGCCGGACCAGCAGGTCGAGTTGCTCGTCGCTGGGCGGGGCGGGCATCCGGCGCACCGGCCGGGCCCGCCGCTTCGGCACCCGCGCGCCCGCACTCCGCAGATCCACGATGGCGCCCGACGAGTCCTCGCCCGCCGGGGCGAACCCCGCCGCCCGCAGCCGGTCGAGCACCTCGCCCAGCGGAGCCTGCGACACCGCAACAGTCGGGGCGAGGGCCCGCAACGCCAGCGTCTCGGCGACCGTGGAGGACAGCACCTCCGCCAGCGTCGCCGGGTCGTCGCAGCGGACGAACGCCTGCGCGATGCCGACCCGCAGCCTGCCGTGCCTGCGGGCGACATCGTCGATCAGGTACGTCAACGCCTGCGGGACCGGCGTCCGCGAATGCGTGGCGAACAGGGCGTGCAGCTCGGCGGCGGTGCGCCCGGCGTCGAGGGCGCGTCGCACCCCGGCCTCCCCGACCCGGTAGACGGTGGCGGCGCCAGCGGATTCGACGTCGGCGACCAGTGTGATCTCGGCGAGGAGGCCGGGCACCAGCGGCCCGGGCGCGATCACCGTCAGGTCCGCCTGCACCAGCACGTGGTCGATCGGGGTCGGCAGCGCCGCGACCATCTCGGCGAGCACCGACTCCGGTGGGCCGTCGTGCAGCAGGCTGCGCCCCGGCGACGACAGCGCATCCCTGCCGATCAAGCCGACGGCGGCCGCCTCGGTGAGGGTCCGGTCGATCGCGGCGGCGCCGAGCCTGGCCGACCACCGCGGCCGACGCCAGGCCACCACGTCGGCGACCTGGGCGGCGCTCGCCCCGACCCCGGTACCGAGTTCGGCGACGATGTCGAGCAGGAATCGGCGTTCGCGGGGCGCCGCCGACGCGCGCGCCTCGTCGGACAGCGCCGCGATCGGCTTGTCATTCGGGTCCCGCAACCCCACCAGCCACGGCAGGCGCTGCAGGTTCAGCCACACCTGCGCGAGCAGTTGCCACCGATGCGCCGCGGCCGCGTCGAGCCAGCCGTCCGCGGCCGCGGTCGGCGCCCAGTAGTCCTCGCCGGTGTCGGCGGCGGGCGGCGGGTCGGGGAGACCGCTGGAGATCAGGCCCGCCCCGGCCTGCAACTCAAGCAGCAGCGCGAGCCGCGACTCGTCGACGCCGACGATCTTGGCCAGCCTGCGGATCTCCCGGACGCCGAGTCCGCCGGCCCGGAGGCTGGGCGCGGGGTGGTCGCCGAGCGCAACGAGGAGGCGCTCGCAGTGCCGGAGCAGTTCCAGCGCCTCGCCCGCGGCCGCGGCGTTTACCTCGGCGATCCGGTGTTTGCTGCCGCGGATCGTCGGCGGGGTCAGCGTGGTCGGGTCGGTGATGGTCTCGCCGCGCAACGCCTGCCCCACCTGGACGGGCAGTTCGACGGTCTGCTCGTCCCGCCAGGACAGTAGGCCCGCCGCGAGCAGCCGCTGCACGGGCCGATCCGGTGGGGTGCCCGGCGCGGCGTCACGGGTCCGGCCGACCGGGGAACTGTGCGCGAGGGTGTCCAGCAGTCGTCGCTCGTCCGCGGTCAGCGCGTCGAGCGCGGCGGTGATCTGGTCGGGTGTCAGGGCCGTCGTTGCCGGGTCCAGCCGCCACGAGAGGGCCTCGACGGCCGCCGGGGTCACCCGCAACACCGTCGTCCCCCACACCAGGGCCCGCTGCCGCAGCGCGGCAAGGGCACGGTCAACGGCCCGGGCGGGTGCCCGCCCGGCCACCGCGTCCGCGAGCTGGTCCCGCCGCACCCCGGCCGCCGTCGCGCCGTCGCGGCCGAGCAACCCGAGCAGGGTGAGTTCGAGCACGTCGAGGTCGTCGGCGACGCGAAGCACCGAGACGCGCTGCTCCGCCCGGGACGCCAGCACCGTCAGGGTCGACGGGGGCGGGACGGCCAGGTCGGGGCGCAGCCGCAGCAGGTCTGCCAGCTCGGCGTCGGTGCGGGTGGCGAGCCAGGACGCGAGGCTGTCGGGGGCGGCGTCGGTGTCGGTCATCGCATCCAACATTAGTGACCTGGGCTGTACGGGATACGAGGTCGATGTCAAAATGGCCTCGTGGCTAACAATGCGAGCAAGCGATACGTCGACAACGGCTGGCCGGAGCACGTCAAGGAGGGCGACCACGCGGTCACCGAGCTCTCGTCGACGCGGTCCGGTGGGCTCTCCCCGTTCGGTGAGGAGACCGAGTTCCCGCGGCCGGTGTCCGAGCTGCCCTACGTCCATCCCGTCACCGTCATCAACCGCTGACGCCAAGGCGAGCAGCAGAAAGGCCCCGCACCGGTTTGGTGCGGGGCCTTTCTCGTGCACTGGCTAGCGCTGTGCGACCAGCGGCGCGTAGGTCTTGAGGAAGTCGATGACCTGCGGGTTGAGCTTCGCCTGCTCGTACAGGGACTCGACCTGCGGGTCGACGGCGATGCCCCGGGCCTTCACGGCCTGCAGGGTGCTGTCGAGCCGGTCGAACACATCGGCGGTGCCGTCGGTGGTGGGGATGCTGGTGACGTCGGGGGCCTCCGCGGCGGGCGCCGGCGCGGGGGTCTCGGCCGCGGCGGCCGGAGCGCTGCGCTGCGTCGGCGCGCTGGCCAGCCCGAGGCTGGACGAGCAGGACGGCCAGGCGCCCCACCCCTGCGAGGCGAGGACCTTCTCGGCGACGGCGATCTGCTGCTCGCGGCTGGCCTGGTTGGCGGTGGCCGCGTACTCGCCGCCGCCGTGGGAGGTCCACGTGCTGGGGGAGAACTGCAGCCCGCCGTGGTAGCCGTTGCCGGTGTTGATCGACCAGTTGCCGCCTGCCTCGCACTGCGCGAGACGGTCCCAGTCGGAGTCGGGGGCAGCGCTTGCGGGGGCCGCGAAGGCCGCGCCGGCAGCGCCGAAGACTGCGGTGGTGACGACGACCTTGGCTGCCGTCTTGCGGGTGTTCGTGGGCTTGCGATGGCGTCCAGCACTCATGGGGTTTTCCTCTCCGCACGCGCCTGCGAGGTCAGCTGTCGGGTTCGGGCTGAGAGGTCGCCCGGCCGTGTTCGCTCCGTGACCGGCGCAAACAGCGGCTTCACCCCAAGGGAGGCCTGGTGCATGCCTCCCGGTGTCCACTGGGGACGTGGGTCCCCCGTCCTTGTCCCTGGGTTGATCTGTGGGAATCCGTTCCGCGGGACAAGGTTTGGCGCGGCGGTTCGGACTGGCCGGAACACCGACCGGTGACGACCGTACGTGGCCGATCGCGGTGAGTCATCTCCTACGGGAACGGCGTGTTTCCCGCGGTTTCGGCCGACCGCACCGGCGTCTGTGCAGGTCAGCTGGTTGCGGCTCGGTCGAGACCCGGCTGTGACCCAACCGTTATGTGAGGCAGATCACATGGCTCCGCTGGTGTTTTCGGACCCGCCGCGGGGCCGGTCCGCGCCAACGCGACCAGGGTGGTCGCAGCGATCACCACGAACAGCAACGGGTACACCGCGGCGAAGATCGGTGCCAGCGCCGCGGGCACAGGCACCATGAACAGCCCGATCCCGTACACGCCGTCCGGGAACCCGTGCGCCCAGATCAGTAGCGGAAGCGCGAGCGCGGCAGGCAGCAACCAGGCCACCGCGCGGCCGCTGCGCAACGCCCGATCCATCGCCAGGATCAGCAACGGCACGAACCACACCCAGTGGTGCCCCCACGAGAACGGCGAGACCGCGCACGACGTCAGGCCGCACAGCGTCACCGCGAGCAGCGCGTGCCCGCGCCGGTGCGCGAGGAGAGCCGCGGCAAGGCCGAGTCCGGCGAGGGCGACCGCGACACCGAGCCACAGCAGCCGCGGCGGCTCGGCAAGATGCAGCCACCGCGCCAGCACCCCCGAGGCGGATTGATTCGCAGGCCACGCCGTCTCGCCGATCCGCGTCGAATGCCAGATCACCCCGGTCCAGTAGGCCCGCGAATCGGAGAAGATCACCACACACCCGACCGCGACCGTCGCCGCGAAGCCCGCCACCGCGGTCGCCGCGGCCCGCCACTGCCGGGTGAGTAGCAGATGCACAACGAACAGCGCGGGCGTGAGCTTGATCCCGGCCGCGATGCCCACCCCGATGCCGCGCAGCCTGCTGCCCTCGGGCCTGCCGAGATCCCACACGATCAGCAGCATCAGCAGCAGGTTCACCTGACCCAGCCAGATCGTCGTCCGCACCGGCTCGATGACGCTCAGGACCACGGTCAGCAATCCGGTGGCGACGTACAGGGTGCGGTTGGCGCGGTACCCGAGCTGCCGCCAGCACAGCAGCACCACCAGGTACAGGGCCACGAAGTTCACCAGGTAGCCGAGCAGCGTCGTCATCTCCGGCGAGAACAGGCGCAGCGGCGCGAAGATCACCGCGGAGAACGGCGGGTACGTCCACCACATGCCGCCGTGCAGCGCGTGGTCGTAGAGACCGGCATCGGTCAGGACGGTGGCGCCGCCACTGCGATAGACGAGCAGGTCGAGACCGTTGCGGAAGAACCCCCACAGCGGCTGCCCCAGCGGAATCACCCGGTCGTGCGCGACGACGGTGGCGGCGGCAAGGACGGCGAGGACACCGAGAAACCATGGGCGCGCGGGGAGCGTCCGCCCGGCGCCGGTGCTCGAGGTCCGCTCCGCGTCCGCACTGGAGGGCCGCCCCGCGTCCGTGCTGGAGGCCCGCTCCGTCCCCGTGCTGGAGCTCCGCTCCGCGTCCGTGCGGGGCGGCACACTCATGCCGGATATCCCGCCTGATAGGTGCGGGTCGTCCCGACGTCGACGATGTCCTTGCCCAGCGGCATCAGCGAGATCGGCACCATCTTCAGGTTTGCGATGGCGAGCGGGATTCCGATGATCGTGATCGCCATCGCGACCGCGGTCACCACGTGCCCGATCGCCAGCCAGATCCCGCACAGCACCAGCCAGATCACGTTCCCGATCAACGACCCCACACCCGACGTCGGCTTGTCGACGACCGTCTTGCCGAACGGCCACAGCGCGTACAGGCCGATCCGGAACGACGCGATGCCGAACGGGATGGTGACGATCAGGATGCAGCAGATCACGCCGGCGAGGAAGTAGCCGAGCGCGAGCCACAGCCCGCCGAACACCAGCCAGATGATGTTGAGGACGATCCGCATCAGTGCTCCCCGCCTCGGGTGCGGCGACCCGCGAGCAGGGCCGCGCCGATCCCGCAGAGGAATCCGATCGGGCAGAGCAGGGCCAGCAGATACAGCGCGAGCCCGGGGGTGTGTCCGGTCGCCGCGATGACGAAGATCGCGACCACCGCGATCAGGCCTGCGAAGAACAGGACCATCGCGGTGCGGAACAACAGCCCGCCGCCGGACGGCGTGCTTGCTGGGGAATCGGTGCCGGGGGTTCGTGGTGCCACGCCTCCACGGTATCGCCAGCAAACCCGGGTGCCCGGCAGGGGCACGCGGAGGTAGACTGCGGGCATCGCGTCCCACGCTCGTGGGGCGCGTTCGTTTATGTGGTCGTTTTACGTGGATGAGCAGGTGACGCGGTGCCTACCGGCAAGGTGAAGTGGTACGACGCTGAAAAGGGCTTCGGCTTCCTCTCCCAGGATGAGGGGGAGGACGTCTACGTCCGGTCGTCGGCGCTGCCCGACGGGGTCGAGGCCCTCAAGGCGGGCCAGCGGGTGGAGTTCGGCATGGCCGCCGGTCGGCGTGGCCCCCAGGCGCTGAGCCTGAAGGTGCTCGACCCGGCGCCGAACCTGCGTCAGTCCGGGGCGGGTCGCCGCGACGACGCCGCGCGCAAGCACACCCCCGACGAGTTGCACGGCATGGTCGAGGACATGATCACCCTGCTCGAGGCGAAGGTGCAGCCGGACCTGCGCAAGGGTCGGTACCCGGACCGCAAGACCGCCCAGCGGATTTCCGAGGTGGTCCGGGCCGTCGCCCGCGAACTCGACAGCTGAGTCGCACACCCCCCCGTGGTGAGACGCGAGGAGCCCCCGGTCGTGACCGGGGGCTCCTCGCGTTGGTGCACCGCTCACTCGGCGGAGGGCGCGGCCTCCGGCAGATCCGGCAACGTCTGCAGCGCCCACACCGGCGCGAAGTCCCGGGACGACGGCTGCTGGATGATCACGCCGAGCAGCTGCTCGTTCTCTTGGGTCGGCACCGTCACCGAGTAGTTCTCGTCCGGGGTGTAGTCCCGGTAGCCCTCGAACACCTCGCCGGTGCGCGGGTCGCCGAACTGGACGTTGAGCCGCCACTCGCCGGCCGCGATGTCCCTCGGCAGGGACAGCTGCAGGGGGGAGCCCGCGGGCACCGGCAGGTACGCGACCGTGAGGTCGGCGCAGCGCATGGTCGAGTCGCAGACACCCGCCTCGACGTCGACGGTCTTGCCGTGCGCATAGGCGGTGATCGTGGGCAGGGTCTCCGGGGCGTCGCGGACGAGCAACGCGGTGACGGTGGCGAGACCGCCCGCGGCAACCAGCGCCACCACGACCACCGCCGCGAGGATCTTCTTCGTCCGGGCTTGCAAGCTCATAGTTTCCATTCTCGGTCGTCGGGCCCGCCCGGGGTGGCGGGATCGTGGTCAGGTGGTGCGGGCGCCGGGGCCGACGGGGGCCTCCTGGTGCGCGTGCTCGGGGCGCTTGCCGCCGAGTCCCGGCAGCAGCGTCCGGCCACGGTACGTGAGGACGGTCTGGGCCAGGCCGAGGGCCAGCACCACCGACACGACGGTGAAGCCGATCCAGTACTGGGTGGGCAGCAGGACCCCCAGTGCGCCGCCGAGGACCCAGCTCAGCTGCAGCACCGTTTCGGAACGACCGAATCCGGACGCGATGGACTCCTCGGGCAGGTCCTGTTGCAGCGAGGCGTCGAGCGACACCTTCGCCAGCGCGCTCGCCCCGGACGCGACGAGGGTGGCGAGTGCCGCGGTGAGCAGGCTATCGGTGACCGCGGCGACGACCGCGACCGCGGTCACCGCCGCCGTGCAGCGCAGCACGACGACGGCGGGCCTGCCCAGCTTCAGTCGGGCCCCGGTCGCGTTGCCCGCGAAGTTGCCGATGCCCGCCGCCGCGCCGACCAGGCCGAGCATCGCCGCCTGCATCCACGGCTCGTGTTCGGTGCGCGACTTCGCGACAAACGCGATGTACAGCGTCAGGAATCCGGTGAGCACACGGATGGTGCCGTTTCCCCACAGCCCGGTGATGGTCGCGCGGCCGAGCGGCTGCCGGCGCTTCTCGGGCGCGATCGCCTCCCGCTGCTCGCGGGTGATCACCTCGGTGACGGCGTCGTCGCCGTGGTAGGTGAGGGTCGCGGGCACCTCGCCCTCGGTGACCTCCACCCAGGCGGGGATGCGCATGCTCAGGTACGCGCCGAGGACGGTGAGCGCGGCCGTGAACCAGAGCACCCCGGTGGAGTGGAATGCGAATGCGATCGCGCCCGCTGCGCCGCCAGCGACGATGGTGCCGCCGATCAGTCCGAACACCGTCAACCGCGAATTGGTGCGGACCAGGTCGATGTCCGGGGGAAGCACGCGCGGGGTCACGGCACTCTTGAGCACCGAGAACGACTTGCTCAGCACCATCATCCCCAGCGCGCACGGGTACAGCGCCCAGCTGTCGAAGTTGAACACCAGCAACACCGCAAGGACGGTCCGCAGCGCGAACGACGCGGCGAGCGCAATCCGCCGACCGCGCTGCAGCCGGTCGAGTGCCGGTCCGATCAACGGGGCGATGACCGCGAACGGGGCGATCGTGATCAGCAGATACAGTGCCACCTTCGTCTTGTCCTCGCCGGTGGCCGCGGAGAAGAACAGGGTGTTGGCGAGGGCGACGGCGAGCGCGGCGTCGGTCGCGAAGTTCGCCATCACCGCATACGTCAGGTGGGTCAGCCCCGACTTGTCGGCGCCGTCGGCGGTCGCGGCCCTGCGGAACGTCGCGATGCCGCGGTTGGTCAGTTCCCTGCTGCGCATCGCCGCGACCCGCGTGACCGTCAGTTTGCGTGGAATCGGTGGCGGCTTCGGGCCGCCCTGCCTCGGCGCCCGGACCTGCTCGGTCCGCTGGTCGTCGACCTCGTCGTCGGGGTGCGCTCCGAGGGGGGTCGTCGGGTGCAGGGGCGGCAGCGGCGCCCGGCGACCGGACGGTCGACCCGGCGGGTAGTTCGGGTAGCCGGGATGTCCCGACCCGCGCCCGGCGTCGGGCGCTGCCCGACGGCCCTCGGGTTCGGATGGGTGGTGCGGTCCGGTCACGGGTCCAATTCTGTCCCAGGAGTCGGACACAGGACCATAAGCCCCGGTGTGGCGGCGTGGTCAGGAGACGAAGCGCACATCGAAGATCGTCGGATACAGCTTCCCGGTGATCAGGAATCGGTCGGTGCCGGGGATCGCGGCGATGCCGTTGAGGACGTCGGCCTCGGCAGCATCCGCCTCCGTCAGCAGGCCCGATGCGTCGATCACCGCGACCACCGCACCGCTCGCCGGGTCGATCCGCACGATGTCGGTGGTCTGCCACACGTTCGCATAAACCATCCCGTCGGCGGTGCACTCGAGTTCGTTGAGCCGGTCGACCCGGCGGTCGTCGAGGGTGACATCGACGGTGCCGCGCACGGCGAAGGTCGCCGGGTCACGGAAGGTGAGGGTCGAGCTGCCGTCGCTCATCACCAACCGGTCCGGCTGCGCGCACAGGCCCCAGCCCTCGCCGTCGTACGCGACCCTGGCACGTTCCCGGAGGGTGGTCCGGTCGCGGGCGAACGCGACCTGGTCCCGCCACGTCAGCTGCCACACGGTGTCACCGACCACGGTGATCCCCTCACCGAACATGGTGGCGGGCAGGTCGGCCCGCGCCAACTCGGCACCGGTGTCGAGGTCGCGGGCGGTGACATACGACCGGCCGACCAGCCCGGTCCCCTCGAGCAGCGCCCCATCCGCGATCTCGAGACCCTGGGTGAATGCGGTGGGATCGTGGGGTCGGCGGTCGAGGACGTCGACGCGCAGGGTCGGCACCGACCCGGACGAGCCGAGACCCGAGGAGCCGGGGTCGTCGGAGGACCCCGCCGCGCAGCTGCCGAGGGTAAGGACGGTCGCCGCGACGGCGAGGCCGAGCAGTCGGAACCGGGTCACGATGCAAGCATCGCAGCCCGAGCGGGTGCACGCCGCACGCAATGCGGCAAAATGAAGATGTGAGTCTGTCATCTGCCCCCGAGCTTGCCCCCGTGCGTCCCCTTCTTGCCGAGGCCGTGGAGTTCGCGCGCAGGGCGTTGACCGACCTCGGCGAGGTGCAGGTCGGCGCGCACCTCGGCGTGACCGCCGAGGACGAGAACACCGCGACGCACCGCTTCGAGGCGACGCTGCCCGGCTACCACGGCTGGCAGTGGGCGGTGGTGCTGTCCGCGCTGCCCGATTCGGATCGGGTGACCGTCAACGAGTCCGCGCTGCTGCCCGGACCGGACGCCCTCGTCGCGCCGGACTGGCTGCCGTGGGATCAGCGGGTGCGTGCCGGCGACCTGTCGCCGGGCGACCTGCTCGCCCCCCGCGCCCAGGATCCGCGGCTCGCGCCGGGATACGTGGCGACCGGTGACCCGGTCGTCGACGACGTGGCCCGCGAGGTCGGGCTCGGCCGCCAGCAGGTCCTCAGCCGTGAGGGTCGTCTCGACGCCGCGCAACGCTGGCGCGACGGCGACTTCGGACCCGACTCGGAGATGGCGAAGGCCGCCCCCTCCACGTGCGGGCTGTGCGGGTTCTACCTGCCGCTCGCCGGCTCGCTGCGGGCGGCGTTCGGGGTGTGCGGCAACGAACTGTCCGCCGACGGGCACGTGGTGCACGCCGAGTACGGCTGCGGCGCCCACTCCGACACCGAACTGCCTACCGGTGCGGGCACCCCGCGTTACGACGCCTACGACGACGGCGCGCTTGAGGTCGTGACGCTGCCGCAGCCGACCGCGGCGGCGGTCGAGACGGTCGCGGGCGAGCCCGCTACCGCGACGGAGCCGACCACGAACGAGCGGCCCGACGCCGAGACGGACGCGGCGCCGACCGAGTGACCGACCCCTTCGGCACCGAGGCGCTCCGCGCGGCGACCCTGCTCGCCTGGACCTCGTCGCCGACGCGGCTGCGGGAGGACGCGGTCACTGAGGCAGACTTCGTCCGCGGCGGCTACCGCGACCGGATCCTCACCGAACTCGCGCAGAACGCGGCCGACGCCGCGGCGGCCGCCCGCGTTCCCGGGCGGCTCGACGTCCGGCTCGACGGCCGGATGCTGCACATCGCGAACGTCGGCTCCCCCCTGGATGCGGCCGGTGTGCAGGCACTGGCCGCGCTGCGGGTCTCCGGCAAACGTGAAGGGGTCGGCAGGTTCGGGGTCGGGTTCACGGCGGTCCTCGCCGTCGCGGACGAGGCCGAGCTGCGGTCGGTGACCGGGTCGGTGGTGTTCTCCGCCCGCCGCACCCGCGCCGAGATCACCCGGGCCGGGCTGCCCGAACCCGACGCCGGGGTGCCGGTGCTGCGGCTGGCGTGGGCCAGCGACGCGGCCCCCGCGCCGGGCTTCGACACCGAGGTCGTGCTGAGGTTGCTGCCCGACGTCGACGGCGCAGCGCTGCTGGCCGCGATGACCGCCGAGGCGGTCGACCTGCTGCTGGAACTTCCTGCGTTGCAGTCGATCCGGATCGGCGACCGGGAGTTCACGCGCACCGAACGGGATCTCGGTGATGGGGTCGGTGAGGTCGTCGTCGGGGACCGGACCTGGTGGCAGTACGCGGGACCGACGGCACGATTCCTGGTGCCGGTCGCCGGGGGGGTGGTGCGGCCGCTGGCCAGCGACGTCCTGCGGGCCCCGACCCGCTCCGACGAGGAGCTCTCGCTGCCGGCGATGGTGATCGCGGACGCCGAGCTGCAGCCGGACCGCCGTCGCATCCTGCCCGGCGCCGCGATCGCACACCTCGCCGACGGATACGCAGAGTTCGTTGCGTCCCTGCCTGTTTCGCAGCGGATCGCGCTTCTTCCCACCCCCGGCTTTGCGCGTGGCGAGGTGGACGAGCAGTTGCGGGAGGCGGTGCTGCGGCGCCTCGCCGACCATCCCTGGCTGCCCGGCGCCGCAGGCGGAATCCTGCGCCCCGGCGACGCAGCCGTGCTGCCCGGGCTCGACGACGATCTCGGCGACCTGCTCGCCGACGTGGTCCCGGGACTGCTCACCGCCGAGATGTCCGGCGTCGCGGCGGCTCGCGCGCTCGGCGCGGTCGGGGTGCACCGGCTCGGGTTGGCGCGGCTCGCCGAACTCCTCGCCGGACTGGACCGGGATCCCGGCTGGTGGGCCCGGCTGTACGACGCGCTCCTCCCGCTCGTCGTCGACCCCCTCGCGGCCGAGGAGTTGGCCGCGATCCCGGTGCCGCTCACCGACGGCCGGACCGTGACCGGCCCGCGCACCACCCTCCTCGGCCACGACCTCGGCGCGGCCGGACGCGGGGTGGACTGGATCCGACTGGTCCATCCGGACGCGGCGCATCCGCTGCTGACCCGGCTCGGCGCCACCACGGTCGGGGTGCTCGACGTGCTCGGCGACCCGGCACTGCGGGAACGGATCGAGTACGACGACGACGGCTGGCTCGACGACCGTGACGGTGCCGCAACGGAACTCGTGGACGTCGTGCTGCCGCTGGTGGCGGCCGCGGCCGGGCAGGGGCCGCTGCCCGGCTGGCTTGGTGCGCTGCCATTGCCCGACGAGGCGGGCGACCTGCGTCCCGCCGACGAACTGCTGCTCCCCGGTGCGCCGCTGGCCGCCGTGCTCGACGAGGACTCACCGTTCACCACCGTTGCCGCCCGGGTCGTCGACGCCCACGGCTCCGACGCGCTGCTGGCGCTCGGCGTCGGATGGGGCTTCACGGTGGTGCGTGAGGAACTGCCGACCGGCCCCGACCACCACCTGGACCGCGAATCCGAGTGGTGGGCAACGTTGCCCGATGACCCGGAGGTACTGCTCGCGGTCCGGGACCTCGACCTCGTCGCCCCCGGTGCGTGGCGGCAGGCGCTGACCCTGCTCGCCGCCGGGCCCGAGACCGCCGCCCTGCTCGCCGACCGGGGCGGCTACACCGCGTGGTGGTTGCGACGGCACGCTGGCGTGGACGGTGTCCCGTTGGGGTCGCTGCGTTCCCCCGACGACCCGACCTTCGAGGGCCTGCTCGACCCGCTGGACCATCCCGACGCCGCGGCACTGGCGGGCGCGTTGGCCGCGGACCGCGTCGACGACCAGGCCCTCGCCGACCTGCTGATCGAGCGGCTCGCCGACCCGGACCGGGTCGCAACCCCCGCGGTGACGGTGCGCACCCACCGGCTGCTGGCGGAGGCAACCGCGGCGGGCCTGCTCGACCTGGACGCGTTGCCGCCCCCCACCCGGGTCCGCGCCGTCGACGGCGCCGTCGCGGACCCCGCCGACGCGATGGTGCTGGACCGGCCGTGGCTGGCGGCCGCCGTCCCGGCCGGGCGGCTGGTGGTCGGCGACCTGGCGTCCGCCGGGGCGCTCGCGGACCTGCTGGACCTGCCGCCCGCGTCGGAGGCGGTGCGCGGGGAGGTGCTCGGGACCGGGCGCACCGTCGACCCGGCGCGCGAGGCGGGCGCGGTGCTCGCCGCGGTCACGTCCGGTCGGTCGCTGCCTGCCGGGGTCCTGGTGCTGCACGAGACGCTGACGGTGCGACTGTCCGGGGCGGTCGAGGCCGACGTCGAGGTGCCGTGGTGGGTGGACGGGGCGGGTCGCACCCACGCCGACGCCCGCAGGCTCGGGCCGGGGCCGACCGGTGGTTGGTGACCCGATCGACGGGGCGGTCCTCGACCAGGTCCTGCACTGGCGGACGCCCTGGCTGACCGAGGTCGTCACCGTGATCACCCACCTCGGCGACACGGTCGTCGCGGCCGCGATCACCGCCGCTGTCATGCTCGCGCTGCTGGCCCGCGGACGCGGCGTCGATGCCGTGCTCGTCGCGGGCGCGATGGTCAGCGGATTCCTGCTGATGAGCGCGTCGAAGCTGGTGGTCGGCCGGGCGCGACCGCCGTTCCCGGACCGTCTGGTCGACGAGCTGACCCATTCGTTCCCGTCCGGGCACGCGATGATGTCGGCGATCCTGGTGTGCGTGCTCGGCGCGGTGCTGGTCCGCACCAGAGGCGCACTCGGACCGCTCCCGGCGACGCTGCTCGTGCTGTGGACCGCCGGGATCGGGCTGTCCCGGGTATACCTTGCCGCGCACTGGCTCACCGACGTGCTGGCGGGCTGGCTGCTCGGGGTGGCATGGGCGGCGCTGTGGATCTGGGCCACTGCCCGGTATGCCGCGCGACGAGCCGTGGTTAGCTGAGCCCGCGTTGCGCGGTCCGGCTGCCGCGCCGCGCCGCGCGCCGCTGGGCAAGGAACAGTGCCGACCCGAGCGCCCCGAACGCGAGTCCGGCCAGGCAGATCGGCAGCAGCGGCTCCCACCGGTCGCCGACCAGCAGCACCAGAATCGTCGCCGTCATCCAGGCCGCGGTGCCCAGTGCGAGCACCGGGCGGGGGTCGATCAACCGGGCGGGAAGCAGGGGATCGTTGCGGGGCGTGCTCACCGACACAACGGTACCGGCCACCGGGCCCGATCGCGCCGAATGCCCTAGTCTCTCCGAAGGCGCGAACGGTGCGTCGCACCCTGGGCAACTGAGGACGGGACGATGGCGGGCACCCCGCGGATACTCGACAACTACTTCAAGATCACCGAGCGTGGATCGACGCTGAGCAAGGAGATGCGCGGCGGTCTCGTCACATTCGTGGCGATGTCGTACATCGTGGTGCTGAACCCGCTCATCCTCGGCAGCTTCTCGCCGGACGACGCGTCCGCCAAGACCGATGTGCTCGGCAACATCCTGCCGGTGAGTCAGGTCGCGGCGGTGACCGCGCTCGTCGCGGGCGTGATGAGCATCGCCTTCGGCATCATCGCGAACTATCCGTTCGGCATCGCGGCGGGCCTCGGCATCAACGCGCTGCTCGCGGTGACCATCGCGCCGCAGGTGACCTGGCCGGAGGCGATGGGCCTGGTCGTGATCGACGGCCTCATCATCGTGGCACTGGCGGTGTCGGGCTTCCGAACCGCGGTGTTCAACGCGGTGCCCGATGCGCTGAAGTCGGCGATCGTCGCAGGCATCGGCATGTTCATCGCGTTCATCGGCTTCGTCGATGCCGGCTTCGTCCGGCGCATCCCGGACGTGGCAGGCACCACCGTGCCCGTCGGGCTCGGCATCGGGGGATCCATCGCGTCGTGGCCGACGGTCATCTTCGTGTTCGGCGTGCTGCTGATGGGAGTCCTGGTGGCGCGGAAGGTGCGCGGTGGCCTGCTCATCGGCATCGTCGTCACCACCGTGCTCGCCGCGATCCTGGAGGCCGTCTTCGACATCGGTCCGTCCAAGGGCGTCGACCCCAAGGGCTGGAATTTGAGCGTGCCCGGACTTCCGGACGTGCTCACCCAGATGCCGGACCTGAGCCTCGTCGGTGACGTCAACCTGTTCGGGGCGTTCACCCGGATCGGTGTGTTGGCGGCCAGTTTGCTGGTGTTCACGCTGGTGCTCGCCAACTTCTTCGACGCGATGGGCACGATGACCGGCCTCGGCAAGGAGGCCGGGCTCACCGACGAGCACGGCAACCTGCCGGGGATCGGCAAGGCCTTCGTCGTCGAGGGCGCGGGCGCGATCGTCGGTGGCGGTGCCTCCGCCTCCTCCAACACCGTCTTTGTCGAGTCCGCCTCGGGTATCGCCGAAGGGGCGCGGACCGGCCTGGCGAACGTCGTGACCGGGGTGCTGTTCCTCGCCGCGATGTTCCTGACCCCGCTGTACGAGATCGTGCCGATCGAGGCGGCCGCGCCCGCGCTGGTCGTGGTTGGGGCGCTGATGATCGGGCAGGTCCGGGACATCGACTTCACTCGGTTCGACATCGCGCTGCCCGCGTTTCTCACGATCGTCGTCATGCCGTTCACCTACTCGATCGCAAACGGGATCGGTGTCGGGTTCATCGCCTGGGTGGTGATCGGAGCGGCGAGCGGCAAGGCGAAGCAGATTCATCCGCTGCTGTGGGTTGTCGCCGCCCTGTTTGTCGCGTATTTTGCTGTCGGCCCCATAACCGACGCGATTACCTGAAATAGTTGCGGGCCAGTGCCGTATCCTCCGTGAGTGACCTTGGATACCCGCTCACTCGCCAGCGATCTCTCCCTGGCCGTCGTGCGTCTGTCGCGGCATCTGCGTGGCCGCCGGGCAGATTCCCCGGTGTCGCTGACGCAACTGTCCGCCCTGGCCAGCCTCGACGAGCACGGACCGATGACACCCGGCGGGCTCGCGTCGAAGGAGCGGGTGCAGCCGCCGTCGATGACCCGTGTCATCGCGTCGCTAGCGGAGGGGGGAATGGTCTCCCGCACCCCGCACCCCACCGACGGCAGGCAGATCATCGTCTCCCTGACGGACGCGGGCCACGCGCTGCTCGCCGACGAGACCAGCGCGCGGGAGAAGTGGATGACCGATCAGCTGGCCGGACTCGACCCGGAGCAGCTGGCCGTGCTGCGGCGCTCGATCGACATCATCGGCGGATTCGTCACCAACTCCGACTAGGGCAGGTGCGCGGCGCGGCGGAGGCGCCCTTTCTGCCCTGCGGCAAGATGGTCGGGTGGCTGACGTAATCGACATCGATGACCCGGCGGATCCGAGGCTGGACGACTTCCGTGATCTGAACTCCTCCGACCGTCGACCCGACCTCCCCGACGGCAAGGGGCTGGTCATCGCCGAGGGGGTTCTCGTTGCGCAGCGGCTGTTGTCGTCCCGGTTCCAGCCAATCAGCCTGCTCGGTGTCGACCGCAGGCTCGGTGAGCTGTCCGCGGACCTCGCCGGCGTCGACGTGCCGTTCTACCGCACGTCGGCGGAGGTGATGGCTGCGGTGGTGGGGTTCCACCTCAACCGCGGTGTGCTGGCCGCTGCGCATCGCCCGCCGCCGCTCGACCTTGACGGGGTGCTCGCGGGGGCGCGGACCGTCGCGGTCCTCGAGGGGGTCAACGATCACGAGAACATCGGCTCGATGTTCCGCAACGCGGCCGGCCTCGGGGTGGACGCCGTGCTGTTCGGCGACCGATGCGCCGACCCCCTGTACCGCCGGGCCGTCCGGGTGTCGATGGGGCACGTGCTGCGGGTGCCGTTCGCTCGGGTTCCGGAGTGGCCGCACGGATTGCAGCACTTGCGGGACAATGGTTTTCAGCTCATCTCGCTGACCCCGAATCCGGCCGCGGACACGCTCGCCGAGGCGATGACGGGGGAGAAGGTGGCGCTGCTGCTCGGGGCGGAGGGGCCGGGGCTGTCCGAATACACGATGCGCAAGACCGATGTCCGGGCCCGCATCCCGATGGCGCCGGGCACCGATTCGCTCAACGTGGCGACCGCGGCGGCGATGGCGTTCTACGAGCGGGTCCGGCTCGGATGAGCGGTCCGGCGCTGGTCGTCGCCGGGTTCTCCGCGGTTCTGGTCACGGTGGCGGTGATTGCCTGTGGCGCAGCGATGATCGCCGTGCACCCGCTGCTCGCGCTCGTGGTGAACGTGGTCGTGGTGGCGGGTGTCGCGCCGACCGTCTGGCAGTGGCGCGCGGTCCCGGTGTGGCGGTGGGTGGTGTACGGCGCCGCGGCGGGGGTGCTGCTGGGGTGGGCCGCCCTGCTGCTGGGGGCCCGCTGACGCCTGGTCCGCCGAACGGTCAGCCTGCGAGCCTGCGCCACCATCCGCGCAGGCCCCGGTGTTCGGGCTCCGCGGGCGGGGCGGCCGGTTCCGTGCCTGCCGCGTAGAGGGTGAATCCGCAGAGCGCCACGTCGGCGACACCGGTCGCGTCGGCCGCGGCGGGCGTTGTATGGCGGAATCCGAGCCAGTGCAGGTTCGCCGCGTCGGCGAACTCGCCGGGATCGAAGGGGAGTGTTTGCGGATCGGGCAGCACGTCGATCGGGCGCTCGGCGGGGTGCTCGCCGCCCCAGAACTCGCGTTCCCACACCAGGGGCAGGCCGATGTTCTCGTGGATGAACGCCGATGTCGCACTGAACGACCTGCGCAGCTCGCCGCGTTTCCAGCACGCGAACGCACCCCACGGGGTCGTGTCCTCGGCGCAGACCAGGTAGGTGTGTTCGGATTCGAGTCGGCTGGTCCAGGATTCGTCGATCAGCGACGGCCGGTTCACGGCCAGGGTCGGCTCGCACACCACGGTCACCCCCGGATAGCTGCCGATGAACACCTGCCGCCCGGCAGGCGCGGCCGAATCGGCCAGCGTTCCGGATTGCAGTGGTACCGCAACGGTTTCGGGGTATAGGCGGGATGCGAGCGCCTGGGCCGCGTCGGCGTCGGGGGCGGGGCGCTCGCGGAGCACCGCGGCGGGGTCGGGGATGTCGACGTACCAGATCGTTGATGCTCTCGGCCCCACCGGTGCACCCCGCTTCCGTCGGCTTTCTACGAGGGTACGACGCTCGTGGCCGATTCCGGGTCGGCGCACCGTGCGTCGGCCAGGTCGTGCGAAACCGAACCGAGGAACTCGTCGATAATGGGCCAGGTGGTGTCCCGCGCTCCGGGGCCGGCCACGAGACCGAGATGGCTGCCCGCGACCGCCTCGAAGCGGACATAGGGCGATCCGGTCAGCAGATCCGTGATCGGTTCGACCGCAGCGGCGGGTGCGATCACATCGGTGGTTCCGCCGACTCCGAGCACCGGAACTCGCACGTCCGCGAGTCGCACCACTCGGGTGCCGTAGTTGAATTCTCCTGCTGCCAAACGGTTTCCAAGAATCAGCTGGGAGCACATCTGGTCGAAGACCCGGGCCGGGTAACCGGGCATCTCCGCCATGAACCGGTCGATGGCCTCCATCCGGGCGAGCGACTCGGTGTTGCGCAGGTTCCGGGCGATGAACCACGGCTTGAACAGTTCCCGGTGTGGTGCGGTGACCCGGTACGAGGCCTGGACGATCGGGGCAGGCAGCCCGCCGAGTCGTCGGGTGACCGCGGTCAGCGGGCGCTCGGTCGTGACCCGGCCGATCATCCGCAGCGGGCTGATGACCGGGATGCGGGTGTAGTCGAGGGGGGTGCCGATCGCGGTGACGGAGCGGATCGGGAGGTCCGGTTGGCCCGCGGCGGTGAGCAGCGAGATGGTTCCGCCGAGGCTCCACCCGATCAGGTCGACGGCGGCGCCGTCGTGGCGTTCGCTGATGTGCCGCACCGCGTCCGGGACGATGTCCTCGGCCCACGACTCGAACCCCAGGTCGCCGTCGGCCGAGGTCATGGTGCCGTAGTCGAGGAGGTAGGTGGCGTGCCCCCGCTCGACGAGGTGTGCGGCCAGGCTCTGGCCCGGGCGCAGGTCATAGCAGGAGGCGGGGACCGCCAGCGGCGGAACCAGCAGCACCGGGCGGGCGTCCCGGGCCGGGGGAGGTCCGAACCGGTAGAGGTCCCGGTGCGGTCCGCCGCGCAGCAGCTCGGACGGGGTGGGGTCGGCGGGGGCGACGCCACCCCCGACCGTGAGCGCCCAGGCGTTGCGGGCGGCAACCGCGACGTCGTCCCGGCTCGGCAGGGCGTCGGTCAGTTTGGTCAAGTCGAGCGTCAGCACGTGGTCCCCCTGGCCGTCCTTCGATATGTGTTACCAAAGGTTACTGTAAGCCGGGGGCGGTGGGTGCGGCGGGCTACCCGCGCCCGCTGCTGCGGACCCCGAGCAGGACGTCGTCCCACGACGGGAGATGCGGCTTGCCGCGCTTGTCCTTGCCGCCCTGTTGCTGGGGTGCCTGCTTCGGCTCGGTCTCCGTCGCGAGGTCCGGAATGGGTTCCGGCTCCGGCTCGGCGGGGGGCTCGACGGCCTCCTCGACCTCGACCTCGGCGTCGACGGCCGGGGAGAGGGCAAGCGGGGCGAGGCTCCGCAGCGGCCGACCGAAGTCGGGATCGATCAGGTCCGTTGCTGCGGAATCGAGGGCAGCAATGGTGCCGCCGTGCGAGTCGGGCTGGAACCGCCAGTGCGCGGCGTTGCGGGTGCGCCCGGCCTGCCACTGCAGCTGGGCAACCCAGTGCCCCTCCTCGTCGCGCCAGGCGTCCCAATCCGCGTCGTCGAGATCGTGCCCGCGGGCGCGGAAGGCCATCGACACGATCTCGGCGAGGGTCTGCACGGTCGGACCGTTCTCGCGGACCGGGTGGCCACCCTGGGCGAGTTCGGCGGCGCGGGCACGTTCGAGCAGGACCGGGTGAGCGAATCGCTCGATCCGCTTGGCCGACACCCCGGCCTCCTCGGCGACCTGCTCGATCGTGGCGCCGCCGCGGATGCGGGCCTGGATCTCGCGGGGCCGCATTTGGCTTTCCGCCTCGATCTCGATCTGGCCGAACCGAGCGATGTCGCCGCGGGACGCGGCGCGTAGCTTGTCGTCGGCGGGAATCCGGAACCGTTCGCCGGTGTCGGGATCCGCACACACCACGTGCGATCCGCCGGGCTCGAGTCCGATCACGGAGAGCTCGCGCACATTGACCTCCTCATCGCGTCGATTTCGCGATATTGCCCGGGCTGACTGTAATCCACCCGTGATTCCGGCGGGGGGACGACACGCCTGCCCGGTGCCGTCGATCCATCTGCCTCGGGTTATAGTCTCTAGTTCACCTTGAGGGTTTACGGATCTGTGTCCGAGCCGCCGGGAATCCGGCCGCCGGATCCGTCGCATTAGGCCGATTCGCGCCCTCGCTCGGCGATATGCTGCGGTTCGATGCTCCGCGCACCCAGTGGCCGATGGCGAGGGAAGAGCGATGGTGGGAAACGTCGAACGGGTGTCCGCCTCGGACGGATCCGGACCCCAAGCGAACCGATTCGACCGCGGGGACGCCACGGCGGGACCGCCATCCACTCCGGCCCGCCGGGCGTTCGAGGCGTTCGCGTCCCTGCTCGACGGTCCGCTGACCGGGCTGGCGCCGTGGATCGTGCTTGCGGTGTTCCAGGGTCCCGGGCGGCTCGAGGTCGCCGCCGGTGTCGCGCTGGCGATGTCCGTTGCGTTCCTGATCGTCGACCGCGTCCGTGGTCGGTCGGTGAAGCTGCTCGGCGTCATCGACGTGCTCTTCTTCGCGGCGCTCGTCGTCGCGCACTTCGTGGTGGACGAGGCAGGCGAGGAGTGGATGGAGACGTGGATCGGGGAGATCGCGAACATCACGCTGTTCCTGATCGCCGTTGGGTCGATGATCGCCCGAATGCCGTTCACGCTCCAATACGCCCGCGAGGAGGTCGAGGAGGAGTACTGGGACAGTCCAGCGTTCATCAGGGTGAACTACGTGATCACCGGCGCGTGGGCGCTCGCCTTCCTCGTCGCCACCGGCGCTGGCTTCTACGGCGACGCGGTCCTGCACGACGCCGACAACATCTGGACCGGCTGGGTGATCCAAACCGCGGCCATCCTGTGCGCACTGCAGTTCACCCAGTGGTACCCGGACGTCGCCACGGCCCGCGCCGCGGCAGCGGCGGGGCAGCCCTCCGCGCGGGCGCCGGGATTGACCGACCTGATCGCTCCGCTCGCGACCTGGTTGATCCCGATCGGTATCGTCACCCTCGCGATGGACGGTGGGCCGACCTGGCTTGGCATCGCCTTCATCGTCGCGGGAATCGGCGCGAATGCGTTGGTGCGCAAGAACGGAACCACGGAGGGAGCGACCGCGTGACCGGACCGGATAGCACCGACATCCGTCACCTGCGCAGGGCGATCGCGCTGGCGGTCGAGACCGGTGACGCGGGGAACCGACCATTCGGGGCGGTGATCGTCGACGCCGCAGGGGCCGTGGTCAGCGAGGGCGCGAACTCGGTGGCGACATCGGGCGACGTGACCGGGCACGCCGAACTCGACGCGATCACCACCGCCTGCGCGGAGGGCAACACGGAGCGGATGGCCGGCGCGGTCGTGTATGCGTCCGGTGAGCCGTGCCCGATGTGCGCGGCCGCGATGGTGTGGGCCGGAGTGCGCCGGGTCGTGTTCGGTGCGGCAGCAACTCAGTTCGGTGCGATTCTCGCGGACGACGGGCCCCGCTTCGCGCTCGGCTGTGCCGACGTCGTCGGCTCCGCGGGCGTCGGGATCGAGGTGAGCGGTCCGCACCTCGACGACGAGGCACTCGAGCCGTTCCGCCGCTTCGTCGCCGAGCAGCGCACCCGCCGCTGACGTCGCCGTCGGGCGGCCTGACACAATCCACGGAATGTCGAATCGAAACAACATCTCGTCCGGCTCCGACTGGGAAGCGAAGATCGGGTACTCGCGGGCCGTCCGCATCGGCGCGCAGGTGTCCGTGTCCGGCACCACCGCGTCGGGGCCCGATGGGCCGGTCGGCGGCGACAGTCTCGCCGAGCAGACCCGCGAGGCGCTGCGCCGCATCGTCGCCGCCCTCGCCGAGGCGGGCGCGCGCCCCGAGGACGTCATCCGCACCCGCATGTTCCTCACGGACATGAGCCGCTGGGAGGAGGCGGGACTCGCGCACGGCGAGGTGTTCGGCGAGATCCGCCCCGCCACCACCATCCTCGAGGTCAGCAAGCTGATCGACGCCGACCTGCTGATCGAAATCGAGGCCGACGCGATCGTCGCGGACTAGCCACCCGCCGCCGCCCCGCCCCGCCCCCGCCGCTGACCGCCCCGAACCCGCCCCGCCGCTGACCGCCCCGCCGCTGACCGAATGTGGGATTCGGTCACTTGGTGTGACCCAATCCCACATTCGGTCAGCGGTCGGGAGCGGAGTGCCACCGGTCGGGAGCGGAGTGCCACCGGTCGGGAGCGGAGCCGGGAGGGAACAGCACGGGGGCGACGGCCCGTTCAGGCGGTGGGAGCCTTCTTCGGCCGGAGGCGGACATTCGGCCGGGGTCTCGACCGGGCCAAGTCATAGTTTTCCCGTAGCTGCTGAAGGACCAGGGCCGGCTTCTCGCTGATTGCTCGGGGCAGGTGGGTGAGCACGATGATCCCGTGGCTCTGCATTCGGGCCCGCCGCTCGAGGGTGCGTTCATGATCGAAGGTCGTGTAGTGATGCTTGATCGAGTCGATCTCCCACACCATCGCCACGTCGTCGATCCACCCATCGGGGGAGGCGATGAATTCGCCGGACGCGGTCTCGACCGCCCGGTTGTGCTTCATGGTGGGGAGTCCGCTCCGGGCGTAGAGCTGCTGCGCATCGATTTCGGCGACGGAGTGTGCGTCGGCTCCCAGTTCCCGGAGCACTGACCGGGGCAGCGCCGTGCCGCGGCAGGATCCTTCGGCGAGTTCGATCGCCAATTCGTCGACCGTCGTGCCCCCGGTCTGGATAGCGTCCGCGAGCAGCGCGCGACAGTCGTTCGTTACGCGAGTACGCCGCGCTGCGTCGAGGACGGCCCTCGTGATCGGCGCGCACCGAAGCGTCCCGCGGATCACGGGTTCCGGCATGCGCCACGTCCGTTCGACACGGACGAAGGCATTCGACTGCCGATAGTGGTCGGCGGGGATCAGCAGCAGGACATCGCTCATCGATGCCGACCGCTGGTATCCGTGTGCTGCGAGCGCCGCGTGTGCGGTCAGCATGCTGTCGCGCCCGCCATACATCAGCGCCGCGGTGTTGCGCTGAAGTCTCGTGGGAGAACTGTTGTGCAGAAGGATGATCCCCGGCAGCAGGCGCTGCCAGCGCCCGCCCGGCCTGCAGCGGCCGGTGATGGTGCCCGGCGACACCCCAAGTGCGCGCAGGTGCGACGTGCGGATGACTCCGTTCCTGCTGTGTGAGGTCAGGAATTCGACGTCGGTGGCCCACTCTCCGCGCTTCATGCAGACATCGTCGGTGGCGGTCACGTCCCCGAGGCCGGTCCGACCCGCGATATTCCGGGACCTGTGGACGGTTGCGCGCCCTGTGGATAACCGGTCGCGACGGCCCTGGCGACCCGCTCCTCCCCGACCGAATGTGGGATTCGGTCACTTGATGTGACCGAATCCCACATTCGGTCAGGGAGGGGGAGGGGGAGGGGGAGGGGGTGGGGTGCGGTCAGGGAGGGGTGTGGAGGGGGTGCGGTCGGTCAGCTGAACTGCATGACGCCGTCGTCCAGGGTGCGGTGCCGCAGGGTGACGAGGTCGTGGACATAGCTCATGCCGAGCTGCCAGGGTGCCCGGGAGCCGGACCGGGGGAACCGGTCGACCGAGCGCTGCACGTAGCCTGCCTCGAAGTCGAGCAGTGGCCGGGTGGTGAGCGTCGGGTCGTCGTTGACCGGAACACACACCGTCTCGCCGTTGGCGTCCATCCGGGTGAGCAGGCGGCAGAAGTACTCCGCGACCAGATCGGCCTTGAGCGTCCATGAGGCGTTGGTGTAGCCGATGGTGAACACAAAGTTCGGGACGCCGCTGAGCATCATTCCCTTGTAGGCCAACGTGTCCGGGAGCGACACCGGTTCCCCGTCGAGGCACAGTTCGGCGCCGCCGAAGATCAGCAGGTTCAGCCCGGTCGCGGTGACGACGATGTCGGCGTCGAGTTCCTCGCCGGACTCCAGCGCCAGACCGCGCTCGGTAAACGTGGCGATCCGGCCGGTGACGATGGACGCCGTGCCGCGGCGGATCGCGCGGAACAGGTCGCCGTCCGGTACCAGGCACATGCGCTGGTCCCACGGGTCGTAGCGGGGGGTGAAGTGGGTGTCGATGTCGTAGCCCGCGGGCAGCTGCCGCTGCTGCGCCTTGCGGAGATACGTCTTGACGACTCCGGGAAGCCGTTGGCTCAGCTGATAGGTGACCGTGGAGAACGCGACGTTCTTCCAGCGGGTGATCGGGTAGGAGATCCGGTCGCCGAGCACCCGTCGCAGGGTGTTGGCGATGGGATCCTTCGCGGGCAGGGCCGCGATGTAGGTGGGCGAACGCTGCAGCATCGTGACGTGACCGGCGTCGGCGGCCATCGACGGGACCAGGGTGACCGCGGTGGCGCCGCTGCCGATGACGACGACCTTCTTGCCGGTGTGGTCGAGGTCCGCCGGCCAGTGCTGCGGGTGCACGATCCGTCCGCCGAAGCGGTCGGTGCCCTCGAATGCCGGGGTGAAGCCCTCGTCGTAGCGGTAGTAGCCGGTGCAGGCGTACAGGAAGCGGGCGGTGAGGGTGACGGTCTCGCCGTCGTGCTCGGCGTCCACCGTCCACAGCTGATCGCTGCTCGACCAGTCCGCCCGGATCATGCGGTGCCCGAATCGGATTCGATTCTCGATGCCCGCCTCGGCTGCGGTGTCGCGGACGTACTGCAGGATGGCGGGTCCGTCGGCGATGGACTTCTCGTCGGTCCACGGGCGGAACCGGTAGCCGAGCGTCTGCATGTCGGAGTCGGAGCGGATCCCGGGGTACCGGAACAGGTCCCAGGTGCCGCCGATCGCGTCCCTGGCCTCGAGGATCGTGTAGGTGCGGCCCGGGAACGCGTCCTGGAGATGGTGGGCCGCGCCGATGCCGGACAGTCCGGCGCCGATGATCAGGACGTCCACGTCCGGCCGTGTCCTGCTCATGACTGACCTCCGGTGTGCTGCGGATGTGTGTGAAGGACGGTACCACTCACATTCGGTCCGTGAACGCGAACAGCCCCCGGCTGGGAGTCGGGGGCTGTTCGCGTGGTCATGACGCCGTGGTGACGGAACTCAGAGCTGAGCGACGACCCAGTCGATGGACTTGGTCAGCTGGCTGATGTCCTCGGGGTCGATCGCCGGGAACATGCCGATGCGCAGCTGGTTGCGCCCCAGCTTGCGGTACGGCTCGGTGTCGACGATCCCGTTGGCGCGCAGGATCTTCGCGACCGCCGCGGCATCCACATCGTCGTTGAAGTCGATCGTGCCGACGACCTGCGAGCGCAGCGCCGGATCCGTCACAAACGGGGTGGCGAACGCGGACGCCTCGGCCCACTCGTACAGCCGCGACGACGAGTCCTTGGTGCGGGCGGTGGTCCACTCCAGACCGCCGTTGCCGTTCATCCACTCGATCTGGTTGGCGAGCATCAGCAGCGTCGCCAGCGCGGGGGTGTTGTAGGTCTGGTCCTTGAGGGAGTTGTCGACCGCGATCGGCAGCGACAGGAATTCCGGGGTCCAGCGACCCGAGTCCTTGATCTCCGCGACCCGCTCAAGCGCCTTCGGGCTCATCAGCGCGATCCACAGGCCGCCGTCCGCGGCGAAGGACTTCTGCGGGGCGAAGTAGTAGACGTCGGCGTCGGTGATGGTCACCGGCAGCCCGCCCGCACCGGAGGTGGCGTCGATCGCGATCAGCGCGTTCTCCGATCCCGCGAGGCGGGACACCGGCACCGCGACACCGGTCGAGGTCTCGTTGTGCGCCCACCCGATCAGGTCGACCGAGCCGTCGGCCACGAGCTCCGGTGCGCTGCCCGGATCGGACGAGACGACGACCGGGTCACCGATGAACGGGTTGCCCTTGGCCACCGACGCGAACTTCGACGAGAACTCGCCGTAGGTGAAGTGCTGCGATCGCTCCCGGATCAGGCCGAACGCGGCGGCGTCCCAGAACGCCGTCGAGCCGCCGTTACCGAGGATGACCTCGTAGCCCTCGGGCAACGAGAACAGGTCGCGGAGGCCGGAACGGACCCGACCCACGACGTCCTTGACCGGCTTCTGACGGTGGCTGGTGCCGAACACGGAGGCGCCGACGTCGACGAGCGACTGCAGCTGCTCGGGGCGGACCTTCGAGGGGCCGCAGCCGAAGCGGCCGTCGACGGGCTTGAGGTCGGCGGGGATGATCGGGGTGCTCATCAGCGATGTGTCCTTACTGCGTTGGGTGACGAGGCGGGAAGGTTAGCGGGCGACCTTGTCCCAGCCGGCGACGGACTCGGGGGTGCGGGGTTCCGGTCCGGTGTAGATGGCGGCGGGCCGGACCAGCTTGCCGAGACGCTTCTGCTCAAGGATGTGCGCGCACCAGCCCGCCGTGCGGCCGCAGGTGAACATCGCGGGCATCATCGCGGCCGGGACGTCGGCGAAGTCGAGGATGACCGCGGCCCAGAACTCGACGTTGGTCTCGATCGCGCGGTCGGGGCGACGCTCACGCAGCTCGGCGAGCGCGGCCTGCTCGAGCGCGGCAGCGACCTCGTAGCGCGGCGCATTCAGCCGCTTGGCGGTGTTGCGCAGCACCCGGGCCCGGGGGTCCTCCGCGCGGTACACGCGGTGACCGAAGCCCATCAGCTTCTCCTTGCGGTCGAGGATGCCCTTGACCAGTGCGCGGGCGTCGCCGGTGCGCTCGGTCTCCTCGATCATCGGCAACACGCGGGCGGGGGCGCCGCCGTGCAGCGGGCCGGACATCGCGCCGACCGCACCGGACAGCGAGGCGGCGACGTCGGCGCCGGTGGACGCGATGACGCGGGCGGTGAAGGTGGAGGCGTTCATGCCGTGTTCGGCGGCCGAGACCCAGTAGGCGTCGATCGCGGCGACGTGCGCCGGATCCGGCTCGCCCTTCCAGCGGATCATGAACCGCTCGGTGACGGTCCGGGCCTCGTCGATCCGCTGCTGCGGGACGGCGGGCTGGTAGATGCCGCGCGCGGACTGCGCGACATAGGACAGGGCCATGACGGCGGCGCGGGCGAGGTTCTCGCGGGCGGTGGCGTCGTCGATGTCGAGCAGCGGCTCGAAGCCCCAGATCGGGGCGAGCATCGCCAGGCCGGCCTGCACGTCGACGCGGACGTCGCCGGTGTGGATGGGGAGCGGGAACGGTTCGGCAGGGGGCAGGCCCTTGCCGAACTCGCCGTCGACGAGCAGCGCCCAGACGTCACCGAACGTCACGCCCTGCTCGACGAGGTCCTCGATGTCGACGCCGCGGTAGCGCAGCGCGCCACCGTCCTTGTCGGGTTCGGCGATGTCACTGGTGAAGGCGACGACGCCCTCGAGCCCTGCGACGAAATCCTCGGGTACTGCCGCGCTGGATGCCATTTCTCGTGGATTCTCCTCGTCTTCAGTGCCGCCGGTCCGGGCCGCACAAAGCCATCACCGCCGGGCGGGGTGTGCGTGCCGGGTGTGCAGCACGTGTCGCCGCGGTCACCGATGAACTCTAGCCCGTCGGTCCGCCGCCGTTGAGCAGGGCATACCCGGGAGTAACGTGATCGGGTGTGTCGCCCGATGCCGAACCTCCCGCCGCGGAACCCGTCGACCTCGCCGCCATGCGGGTCGCGTACGCGGCGCAGGGCGTGAATTCGCCTGCCCACGAACTGAACCTGGACGTGGCGACCGTCGCCGACGGCTGGTTGCCGCTGCTGCAGCGGTGGATCGATCAGGCGCGGGAGGCGGGGACGCCCGAGCCGAACGCGATGGTGCTGGCGACCGTCGACGCGGACGGCTGCCCGGCGTCGCGGACCGTGCTCTGCAAGGGCGTTTCCGAGGACGGCCTGGTCTTTTACACGAACTATCGGTCGAACAAGGCTCGCCAGCTGGACCGCTCCCCGCACGCGTCGGCGACCTTCGCGTGGACCGCGTTCGCGCACCAGGTCACGGTGCGCGGTGAGGTGACGCGGGTACCGGACGCGGTGACCGAGGAGTACTGGCGGACCCGGCCCCGAGGGTCGCAGCTCGGTGCGTGGGCGTCGGATCAGTCCGCGCCGATCGAGTCGCGGGCGGCGCTCGATGCCCGGCTGGTCGAGGTCACCGAGCGGTTTGCCGACCACGACGAGATCCCGCGACTGCCGGGCTGGGGCGGATTCCTGCTCCGGCCGCGGACCGTCGAGTTCTGGCAGGGCCGGGCCAACCGGATGCACAACCGGGTGCTGGTCACCCGCGCTGGCACCGGCTGGACCGCTGAGCGCCTGCAGCCGTGACGGAACTGCGGAAACGTCGGCTGCTGGCCGACGTCACCCCGCTGCGCGAGCCGCACTACCGCCGACTCTGGGTCTCCGGCATCGTCACGGTGATCGGTGCGCAGCTCAGTGTCGTCGCGGTGCCGCAGCAGGTGTACGAGATCACCCGCAGTTCCGCGTACGTCGGGTTGACCGGCGTGTTCGGGTTGGTGCCGCTGATCGTGTTCGGGCTGTGGGGCGGCGCGCTGGCGGACGCGATGGATCGCCGCCGCCTGATCACGATCACCACGCTCGGGCTGATCGTGACGTCGGTGCTGTTCTGGGCCCAGGCAGCGGCAGGGCTCGACAACGTGTGGCTGGTCCTCGGCCTGTTCGCGCTGCAGCAGGCGTTTTTCGCGGTGAACCAGCCGACCAGGGCGGCGATCATCCCGCGCCTGATCCCCGGCGAGCAGCTTCCCGCCGCGAACTCGCTGAACATGACGGTGGTGCAGTTCGGGGCGATCGCGGGGCCACTGCTCGCCGGGGTGCTGATTCCGTCGGTCGGGCTGGCCAGCCTGTATCTGATCGACTCGATCGCGCTGCTGGCCACGCTGTGGGCGGTGCTGGCACTGCCCGCGCTGCCGCCGCTCGGCGCGACGACGCGGGCGGGGCTGCGGTCGGTGCTCGACGGCTTCGCCTACCTGTCCACGCAGAAGGTGCTGCTCGCATCGTTCGTCGTCGACATCATCGCGATGGTGTTCGGCATGCCGCGGGCGCTGTTCCCGCAGATCGCGCACGAGACGTTCGGTGACCCGGTGTCCGGCGGGGTCGCGCTCGGGCTGCTGTTCGCGGCGATGTCCGCGGGCGCCGTGGTCGGCGGGGTCTTCTCCGGGTGGCTGCCCCGGGTCAGCTACCAGGGTCGCGCTGTGGTGGTGTGCATCGCGCTGTGGGGTGTCGCGATGATCGGCTTCGGGGTTGCCGTCGGACTCGCGGATCCGGACGGCGGACCGTTGCTGCTGTGGATCGCGCTCGCGTTCCTCGCCCTCGGTGGCGCGGTGGACATGATCTCGGCCGCGTTCCGGTCGACGATGCTGCAGCAGGTCGCCCCCGACGACATGCGCGGACGGTTGCAGGGCGTGTTCATCGTGGTCGTCGCGGGTGGCCCGCGGATCGGTGACGTGCTGCACGGCGCCGCCGCGTTCGCGTTCGGGACC
Organism: Rhodococcus sp. NPDC058532; assembly: GCF_042719255.1. NCBI lineage: Bacteria > Bacillati > Actinomycetota > Actinomycetes > Mycobacteriales > Nocardiaceae > Rhodococcus > Rhodococcus sp. NPDC058532. The sequence continues at coordinate 14,144 of NZ_JBHXNU010000016.1, read as the reverse complement.
GCGGTCGCGGCCGCGGGCGGGGGCGTGCTGGTCGTCGTCGGCGTGGCGATCGCGTGCCTGCTGCTGCCCGCCTTCCTGCGGTATCGGGTGAAGCGACCGCGGCCCGTGTGAGTCCGCGGTGTCGGATCATGCGTGCCGCCGGCACGAAACCGGTGGCGCGGTCCCGCATTTCATGGACACTGGGGCCCATGCAGTCGCCCGGGTACGAGATCAGGTTCGGTGACCACCGCGCGGAGGTGGTCGCGCGGGGCGCCGGGCTGCGGATGCTCACCCACCGGGATCGGGCGTTGACCGAGACGTGGACCACCCCGGATCCGCCGCTATCCGCGGGCCAGGTCCTTGCGCCGTGGCCGAACCGGATCCGCGACGGCCGGTTCCGCTTCGACGGCGTCGACCATCAGCTGGCCGTGACCGAACCGGCCCGCGAGAACGCCATCCACGGGCTCGTCCGCCGCGACGACTGGCAGCTCGTCGCGCAGTCCGAGCGACGCGTCGAGCAGACCATCCGGATCGGACTGCACAAGGGGTGGCCGTATCCGCTGCAGCTGACCGTCGTGCACGAACTCGGTCCGGACGGACTGACCGTCACCCACACCGCGACCAATGTCGGCGCGACCCCCGCGCCGTTCGGGCTGGGAGTGCACGCCTACCTGCGGGTCGGTGACGTCCCACTCGACGAGTGCACGCTGCGGCTCGCCGCAGGCACCCGGTTGCCGCTGGACCCGGAGCGGCTGCTGCCGAACGGGCCGTCGCGGTCGGTGTACGACACCGACTACGACTTCACCGCGGCCCGGCCCCTCCGCGGGGTCGTCCTCGACGCGCCGTTCAGCTCGATCGTGCCCGACCCGGACGGTCGGGCCCGGCACGAGTTGCTGGCCCCCGACGGGTCCGGTGTCGTGCTGTGGACCGACAACAAGTTCGGGTGGGTTCAGGTGTTCACCGCGGACCCGGCGCAGGGGCACGGCTATCCGGGTCGGGGCCGGGCGCTCGCCGTCGAACCGATGACCTGCCCACCGGACGCGTTCAACTCCGGGATCGACGAGGTGGTGCTGGTGCCCGGCCAGAGCTGGTCGGGCAGCTGGGGCATCGGCGCGATCTAGTCAATCGCCTGGTCAGGACATTTCGTTACGGTGCGGGTCGCGCGAAACCGTGACCCACCCTGGGCGGCTGCGGGCAACTGCGACTAGGTTCTCTAGACGACTGACTATTGCAACTCGCATAGCCTCGAGTTTGAGAGGGATCCTCCGTGCCCGCTGTCGATGACACCACGCCCACACTCAGCTACCCGGGTGGCGCACACTCGATGTCCATTGCCAAAGCAACCGAAGGCAACGACGGCATCGAGCTGGGCAAGCTTCTTTCCGCGACGGGGTACACCACCCTCGATCCGGGATTCGTCAACACCGCCTCCACCAAGTCGGCGATCACGTACATCGACGGTGACCAGGGGATCCTGCGCTACCGCGGGTACCCGATCGAGCAGCTCGCGGAGGGGTCGACCTTCCTCGAGGTCAGCTACCTGCTGATCTACGGTGAGCTGCCGACCGCCGACGAACTGGCTGCCTTCACCACCCGCATCCAGCGGCACACCCTGTTGCACGAGGATCTCAAGCGGTTCTTCGACGGCTTCCCCCGCAACGCGCACCCGATGCCGGTGCTGTCGTCCGCGGTGAACGCGCTGTCCGCGTACTACCAGGATTCCCTCGACCCCGACGATCCGGAGCAGGTGGAACTGTCCACCACCCGGCTGCTGGCGAAGCTGCCGACGATCGCCGCCTACGCGTACAAGAAGTCCGTCGGGCAGCCGTTCCTGTACCCGGACAACTCGCTGTCGCTGGTGGAGAACTTCCTGCGGATGACGTTCGGCTTCCCCGCCGAGCCGTACGCGGTGGACCCGGAGGTCGCCAAGGCGCTCGACATGCTGCTGATCCTGCATGCCGACCACGAGCAGAACTGCTCGACGTCGACGGTGCGGATGGTCGGCTCGTCGGACGCCAACCTGTTCACCTCGGTGTCCGCGGGCATCAACGCGCTGTGGGGCCCGCTGCACGGCGGCGCAAACCAGGCCGTCCTCGAGATGCTCGACGAGATCAAGGCGGGCGGCGGCGACGTCAAGGAGTTCGTCCGCAAGGTCAAGAACAAGGAAGACGGCGTGAAGCTGATGGGCTTCGGGCACCGCGTCTACCGGAACTACGACCCGCGCGCGGCGATCGCCAAGAAGTCGGCGGACACCATCCTCGCCAAGCTCGGCGGCGACGACGAACTGCTCGACATCGCGAAGGCCCTCGAGGAGGCCGCGCTCACCGACGAGTACTTCATCGAGCGCAAGCTGTACCCGAACGTGGACTTTTACACCGGTCTGATCTACCGCGCGATGGGCTTCCCGACGCGCATGTTCACCGTCCTGTTCGCGATGGGCCGGCTGCCCGGCTGGATCGCGCACTGGCGGGAAATGCACGAGGATCCGGCCACCAAGATCGGCCGTCCGCGGCAGATCTACACGGGCTACACCGAACGCAACTACGTCGAGCTGGGGAACCGCTGACCATGAGCAATGCACCCGAAATTGAGCCCTGGGACGGCCCGGCACCGACCGAGCTGGTCATCGAGGACATCACCGTCGGCGACGGCGCCGAGGCGACGCCCGGCGCGAAGGTCGAGGTCAACTACCACGGTGTCGAACTCGACAGCGGCGAGGTCTTCGACTCCTCGTTCCTGCGCGGCGAGTCGATCACGTTCCCGCTCGCCGGCCTGATCGCCGGCTGGCAGGAGGGCATCCCCGGCATGAAGGTCGGTGGCCGCCGCAAGCTGGTCATCCCGCCGGAGCTGGCGTACGGCCCGGCCGGGTCCGGTCATCAGCTGTCCGGTCGGACGCTGATCTTCGTGATCGACCTGCTCGGTGTCGTCGTCCCGCCGCCGGTCCCCGAGGTGGAGCCCGCGTCCGGCCCGGCGCCGACCGAGCTGGTCGTCGAGGACATCACCGTCGGTGACGGGCCCGAGGCGCAGCGTGGCGGCGTCGTCGACGTGCACTACCACGGCGTCGAGTACGACACGAACGCCGTGTTCGACTCCTCCTTCCAGCGGGGCGACTCGGTGAAGTTCCCGCTCGGGCGCCTGATCCCGGGCTGGCAGGAGGGCATCCCCGGCATGAAGGTCGGCGGCCGCCGCAAGCTGACCGTGCCGCCGGAGCTGGCCTACGGTCCCGCCGGGTCCGGCCATCAGCTGTCGGGCAAGACGCTGGTCTTCATCATCGACCTGCTCGGCACCAACTAGATCCACCCGCACGGGGGCCCCGAGTCGCGAACGCGACGCGGGGCCCCCGTCGTCTCCGGCCCCGTCCACCCGTGTCCGTTGAATGGGGGTTCATGTGCGAGTTCGGGCTTGCGGATGACGCATGAACCCCCATTCAATGCTTGTCGGGCGGGGGAGTGGGGGTGGGAGTCAGGGGCGGGCCGGGAACTCGAACACCAGCCGGGCCCCGCCGAGCGCGCCGTCCTCGAACCAGGCTCGGCCACCGTGCAATTGGGCCTGCTGCTCCACCAGCGCCAGGCCGAGCCCCGAGCCGCTCGCGGTGGCGGCGGCGCCGCGCCGGAACCGCTCGAAGACGACCTCGCGTTCCGCCTCGGGGAGGCCGCGGCCGTTGTCGTCGACGGTCAACCGGACGGTGCCGTCGCCGTCCCGGTGCACCGCGAGCACCACGTCGGTGGCCCCGCCGTGCCGCACCGCGTTCGCGATCGCGTTGTCGATGGCCAACCGCATGCCGGCAGGCAGACCGGGGATCACCAGCGACGGGCCCGCCTCGACCCGGACCGTCACGTTCGGGTGCTGCCGTTCGGCGTCGTGAGCGGCGGCATCGCACAGCTCGACGAGGTCGGTGGGAACGTGGTCGCGGTCGCTGGACAGTTCACCGGAGGCGAGCCGCTCGAGTGCGGACAGGGTGGACTCCACCCTGCCCTGGGTCCGCTCCAGGTCGCCGAGGATCTCCCGCCGCTGCGACTCGTCGAGCTCCAGGGTGGTCAGCACCTCGATGTCGGTGCGCATCGCGGTCAGCGGGGTCCGCAGCTCGTGCGCGGATGCGGCGGCGAAGTCGCGGGCCGTCTCGAGTGCCGCCTCCGTCCGGTGCTGCGCTTCGGCGATCCGGCCGAGCATCTTCTCGATCGCCATCGCCAGTTCCTCGGCCTCCCGGACACCCGACACCTTCGCGGGTTGCGGTGCGTCCCTGGCGATCTGGTTGGTCAACTTCACGATCGGGCGGACCGCCCGTCCGCCGAACACCCAGCCGAGCCCGGTCGCGGCCGCGATCGCGAACACCCCGGCGATCAGCACCCACTTCCGTTGATCGGTCGTCACGTCCCGGGCCTCGGATGCGGGGACGGCGAGCGACATCAGCATCGGCGAGTGCGGGATCGGGGTGGTGTCGACGCGGTAGTCGGTGCCGTCCACCCGGACCGTCGCGGCGCCCTCATCGAGTGCGGGCATCCGGGTGGGGGTGCTGGCGATCACGTCCCCCGTTCCGGTGGACCGGATGGTGACGGCGAAGGCGCCGCCGTCACCGAACGACGACAGCACCGCCGCCGCGGTCGCGACATTGGGGACCAGCACGCTCGACGCGGTATCCAGCCTGCGGTCCAACTGCGCGATGTTGTTCCGCGAGATCGCGAACGAGGTGAAGATGCCAAGCAACGCGACGATGACGGTGGCGCCGAGCGCGGCGGCAGCGGCGACGCGGGCGCGCAGGGAATACGAGCGGCGGCGGGGCATCGCGGATCAGGCCGGGTCGCGGAGGACGAAGCCGACACCGCGGACCGTCTGCAGGATCCGCGGATGCCCGTGCGCCTCGAGCTTGCGGCGCAGGTACCCGACGAACACGTCGACGACATTGGTGTCGGCGACGAAGTCGTAGCCCCACACCAGCTCCAGCAGCCGCTCCCGGGTCAGCACGACGCCGTGATTGCGGACCAGCACCGCGAGCAGCTCGAATTCCCTTTTGGTGAGGTCAATCTCGTGGCCGCCGAGCACGGCCCGACGCCCGGGCAGGTCCATCACCAGCTGCCCGACGGTGAGGGTGCCGGGGACGCTGCCGGGCGATTCCGCGGGGGCGACCGGGGCGGCGCGCCGACGCAGCATCGCGTTGATCCGGGCGACCAGTTCCGCGAGGACGAACGGCTTGACGAGGTAGTCGTCGGCACCGGCCTCAAGTCCGGCCACCCGATCGTCCACCGAGGCGCGCGCGCTGAGCACACAGATCGGGATGTCGTTGCCCATCGCCCGCAGCGCCGTCACGACGCTGGCGCCGTCGAGGACCGGCATGTTCATGTCCAGCACCACCGCGTCCGGCGAACGATCCGCGACAACGGCGAGGGCCTTCGCCCCGTCGGTGGCGGTGAGGATGGTGAACCCGGACAGCCGAAGTCCCCGACGCAGCGAGGCGAGCACGTCCTCGTCGTCGTCGACCACCAGGACGGTTGCGGATGAGGTCTCGGTCACCCCGCCATTGTGCCTGCAGGCGGCGGGCTGGCTGTGCCGGTCGTCACTGACCGGGACCGAGCAGCCGCGCGAGGGCGTCGAGGACGGCGGGGTCCTCGATCGTCGACGGCATGGTGTAGTCCTCGTGGTCGGCGATCTGCCGCATGGTCTTGCGGAGGATCTTGCCGGAGCGCGTCTTCGGCAGCGCCTGCACGACCGTCACGTCGCGGAACGTGGCGACCGCGCCGATCTGGTCGCGGACCATCGCGACGAGGTCCTTGCGCAGCACCTCGTGGTCGATGTCGGCGCCCGCCTTGAGCACCACGTAGCCGCTGGGCCGCTGACCCTTGAGGTCGTCCTTGATCCCGACGACCGCGCACTCCGCGACCGCCGCGTGCTGCGCAACAACGGCTTCCATCGCGCCGGTGGAGAGGCGGTGCCCGGCGACGTTGATCACGTCGTCGGAGCGGCCGAGGACGAAGACGTAGCCGTCGGCGTCGATGTAGCCGGAGTCGCCGGTCAGGTAGTACCCCGCGAACGTCGACAGGTACGACTTGACGTAGCGCTCCTCGTCGCGCCACAGCCCGGCCAGGGTGCCGGGGGGCAGCGGCAGCCCGATCACGATGTTGCCCTCGGTCCCCGGCTCGACCTCGGTGCCCTCGCCGTCGACGATCTGCACCCGGTAGCCGGGCACCGACACCGTCGGGGAGCCCGCCTTGATCGGCATCGGCTCGAGCCCGCGCAGGTTCGCGCAGATCGCCCAGCCGGTCTCGGTCTGCCACCAGTGGTCGATCACCGGCATGCCGAGCTTCGCGGTCGCCCACTCGTAGGTGTCGGGGTCGAGCCGCTCCCCGGCCGCGAACAGCGTCACCAGGCTGGAGACGTCGTACTTGGCGAGCTCGGCGGCGTCCGGGTCCTCCTTGCGGATCGCCCGGATCGCGGTCGGCGCGGTGAACAGGGCCCGCACCCGATGCTGCTCGACGACCCGCCAGAAGGCGCCCGCGTCGGGGGTGCCGACCGGCTTGCCCTCGTAGACGATCGTGGTCGCGCCGACCAGCAGCGGCGCGTACACGATGTAGGAGTGCCCGACGACCCAGCCCACATCGGAGGCCGTCCACATCGTCTGGCCCGCGCCGATGTCGTACAGGTTGCGCATCGACCAGGCCAGCGCGACCGCGTGCCCGCCGTTGTCCCGGACCACGCCCTTCGGCTTCCCGGTGGTGCCGGAGGTGTACAGGATGTACAGCGGATCGGTCGCGGCCACCGGCACACAGCCAGCGGGTTCGGCGTCCGCGATCTCGGTGTCCCAGTCCAGCCAGCCGTGGTCGGCGGCCGCGCCGGGGATCTGCTCGCGGTCCTTGACGATGACCGTCGCCGGGGCGTTGTCGGTCAGGCCGAGGGCCCGCGCCACCATCGGCAGGTACTCGATGGTGCGGCCCGGCTCGAGGCCGCCGGACGCGGTGATCAGTGCCGTCGGCTCGGCGTCGTCGATGCGGGCGGCGAGCTCGGCGGCGGCGAACCCGCCGAACACCACCGAGTGCACGGCGCCGATCCGGGCGCAGGCGAGCATCGCGATCGCCGCCTCCGGGATCATCGGCATGTAGATGACGACGCGATCGCCCGCGGTGATGCCCCTGGCGGCGAGGACACCGGCGAACCGGGACACCTCGTCGAGCAGGTCGGCATAGCTGTAGGTGCGGGTGGTGCCGATCATCGCCGAGTCGTAGATCAGTGCGGCCTGCTCGCCGCGCCCCGCGGCGACGTGCCGGTCGAGGGCGTTGAAGCAGGTGTTGAGGGTCGCGTCCGGGTACCAGCGGTACATCGGCGCCGCGGAGTCGTCGAGGGTCTTCGTCGGGGCGCTGACCCAGTCGATCGCCTCGGCGGCCTTCAGCCAGAAGCGCTCCGGATTCTCGACGCTCTCCGCGAACGCGGCGGCGTAGGCCCCGGCCTGCTCGACTGCACTCATCGACTTGTGTCCTCTCGATCGCGGGTGCTGCGCACTACACCCTAGGGGACCACGACGCCCGAACCGGCCGGTCACGCGCGAAAGCACGAAGGAGTCGTCGGGTGGTCGCGAACGGTCGGTGAATGGTCAGTCGTCGCTGCGTGGGAGGAGGCCGTCGAGATCGGAGACGACGTAGGCGGTGTTGCCGCTCTCGGCTTCCGAGTCGACGATCTCGGTCAGCCACGGCAGCGTGACGGGGTCGGTGATCCGCTCGCCCGTGACGAGGTCGTACTGCGCGAAGGTCGGAGCCGCATGCAGGTCGAGTGCGCTGACCGTGGTGCCGGACACCGATGCAATGTTCACGTCCGCGCCGGGAATCGTCCACTCCGACCGTGCCTGCGCAGGCCCGCCGAGCGGCATCGATAGCACCGTCCCGCTCTGGGTGAGCCAGTACAGGCGGTCCCCGACGACGGTCAGGGAGCCGCGGCTCGTCGCGGGTGACTGCCCTGCCAGCTCGACCGGCTCGGCGGTGCGTTCCCCGTCGGCCAGTCGGGTTCGGACCAGCACCAGCCCGCGCTCCCCGCCGTCGGGCGGGGGAGGCGGCCGGTGCAGCGAGAGCAGCGCCGAACCGTCCGCGGTGCAGACCGCCGACGCCGACGCCGCGGAGAAGTCGGGGTCGAGTCGCCAGCGTCCGCGCTCGACCGGCTCGCCGCCCGCCGGCAACTCGACCAGCCGGAACAGCCACCGTCCGTCGGCGTCTGCGAGCTCGCGGCCCTGGGTCAGTGCGACCGCGCGGTCGCCGCATTGCGCGGCGACCTCGACGACGCCGGGCACCGCACCGGTCGTGGCCGTGCCGTCGGTGTCGATCGCGACGTAGGTGCTTTCCCCGCCGCTGTTGAACCAGATCGTGGCCGCACCGTTCGCCGGATCGTTCGCCGCCGCGGTCACCATGTGCTCGTCGATTCCGACTTCGGCGCGGCCAGCGGGGGTCAGGGTCGTCACCGCATCGGCCGAGACCATTGTCAACCGCCCCGCGGACGCCACCGCCTGTGTCGCATAGACATCGTTGCCTTCGAGGCGTCCGACGACGTCCCCGTCCGCGTCGAACAGGAAGGTCAGGGACCGGTTCTGGTTCAGGAGGTCGGTGGTTTCCAGGCCAGCGGGGGTGACCGACACCGCGCCGACCGCGGCCGCGGGCAGCGCGTCGAGGTCGGCCCCGGGATAGTCGCGTGATCCGCAGGCCGCAATCGCGGTCGCGGCGATCACCAGCCCTACTGCCCGAATTGTGGTGCGCACCCTCGCCATGTCGCCGAATCTAGCGTGCGTCCGCGGTGCCCCCGCGGACGTTACGGTGGGAGCCATGACACTGCTCGCCGAGGACCTGCTGCTGCTCCTGCTCGACGACGACACCGGCAAGCCGGTGGTGGACGGGATGGTGCTGCCCCGCGCACTGGCCGGGGCGGTGCTGCTCGAGCTGACGCTCGACGGGGTGGTGGAGCCCGCCGACGGCACCGGCGCGGTGAAGAAGGGGCGGCTGGTGCTGCGGAATCGGACGGCCCCGCTGGATCCGATTCTCGCGCACGCGGTCGCGCAGCTGCGCGGGTCGAAGCCGATGAAGCCGGAGGCGGCGATCGAGAAGCTCGGCACGAACCTGCGGGAGGCGGTGCTGGGGCGGATCGTCGAGCGCGGATGGGTCAGCGAGTCGACGGGCAAGCTGCTCGGCATCTTCCCGACCAAGACGTGGCCGTCGGTCGACGCGACCCACGAGCGGGTGGTGCGCGGCAGGCTCCGGGCCGCCCTGGTCGACGGTGGCGAGCCCGATCCGCGCACCGCGGCGTTGATCGCGTTGCTGTCCGCCGCCGACGCCGTCCCGCGGGTGCTGCCCGACGTCAAGAAGAAGGCGGTCCGGGCGCGCGCCAAGGAGATCGCGCACGGCAATTGGGCCGCCGCGGCCGTCCGCCAGTCCGTCGATGTCGTCAACGCCGCCGTGATCGCGGCGGTGGTCGTACCCGCCGTCGCCGCCGGCGGCTCGTAGTCGCGAGAGCGGTGGATTCCTCCCGGGTCGTGGGGGGATCCGCCGCTGTCAGGCGGGCGGCAGGCCGAGGGTGCGGTAGCGGGCGATGCGCGTCGCGTAGCGGTGCTCCGCGGGAAGCGCGGTGAGGGTGGCGAGTTCGCGGGCGATCGCCTCCCCGACGCGCTTCGAGAATCCGATCGGCTCGTCCGCTGCGTCCGGGAGTTCCGGGATCACCGCGTCGATCACGCCGTCCCGGAGCAGGTCTCGGGACCGGATGCCCTGCGCCTCGGCCATTCTCGGGGCGTGACTGGTGTCGCGGTGCACGATCGCGCTCGCCCCTTCCGGGGGGAGCGGCGCGAGCCATCCGTGCTGTGCGGCGAGCACCCGATCGGCGGGCAGCAGGGCGAGCGCGCCTCCCCCGGTGCCCTGGCCGAGCAGCACCGACACCGTCGGGGTGTCCAGGGTGACGAGATCGGCGAGGCAGCGCGCGATCTCGGGTGCCAACCCCCGTTCCTCCGCCTCCCTGGACAGGGACGCACCGAGGGTGTCGATCACCGACACCAGCGGGATGCCCAGCTCCCCGGCCAGTTTCATCGCCCGACGCGCCTCGCGCAGCGCGCCGGGGCCCATCGTGGTCTCGGGGGACTGGCCGCTGCGGTCCTGCCCGAACAGCACGCACGGCTGCCCCCGGAATCTGGCCAGGGACACCAGCACCGTCGTGTCGGTCTCGCCCTGCCCGGTCCCGGACAGCGGCACCTGTTCGGTCGCCGCGTACCGGAGCAGCTGCCGGATGCCGGGTCGGTCCGCCCGCCGCGACAGCATCACCGACTGCCAGGCGGGAACGTCGGGGAGCTCGGCGCGGGCTGGCCGCTCGTCGACGAAGGGATCCGTCTCCCCGGTCATCACCCGCAGCGCGCGATGCACGAGGTGCCGCAACCATTTTGGCGCGACCACACCGTCGATGACGCCGTTCGCGTACAGATTCTCCGCGGTCTGCACCCCCGCCGGGAACTCCTCCCCGTACAGGGCCCGATAGACGCGGGGGCCGAGGAACCCGACCAGGGCGCCCGGTTCGGCGACGGTGACGTGCCCGAGCGACCCCCACGACGCGAATACCCCGCCGGTGGTCGGGTTGCGTAGATACACCAGGTACGGCAGTCCCGCGGTCTTGTGCACCGTGATCGCGGCGGCAATCTTCACCATCTGCACGAACGCGAGCGTGCCCTCCTGCATCCGGGTCCCGCCCGAGGTCGGGGAGGCCAGCAGCGGCAACCCCTCGGCCGTGGCGCGTTCGACCGCGGTGACGATGCGTTCGGCGGCGGCGACACCGATCGACCCGGCGAGGAACCCGAACTCGCAGGCGATCACCGCGACCCGGCGTCCGCGGACCGTGCCCTCACCGGTGAGCACCGACTCGTCGAGTCCCGTCTTCGCCCGGGCGGCGGCCAGGTCGGCGCGGTAGCCCGCGTCGGCGGCCACCTCGACCGGTGCGGTGTCCCAGGATCGGTAGCTGTCGGCGTCGAGCACCAGGTCGAGCACGTCGGGTGCGGACAGTCGCGCGGGCATGTCCGGAGCCTACTTCGCCGGGGTCTACCGTCCGAACGCTTCCCGCCAGGAGACCGTCTTGCCGACCCGCAGGATCGAGCGCTGATAGATCTTCGCGGCGATGAACGATGCGGCGCCGGTCGCGGCCAGCATGATGACGATGGTTCCGATCACCTGGCCGGGGCTCGCGACCCCCGCCGCGATCCGCAGCGGCATCAGGATCGCGGAGAACGGGGGGATCCAGCTCAGCACGGTGCTCAGTGTGCCGTCGGGGTTGCCGACCGCGGAGAACGCGGCGAAGAACATCGCCATGATCAGCAGCATCAGCGGCATCGCCGTCGAGTTGACGTCCTCCTGCCGGGAGACCATCGACCCGGCCGCCGCGTAGAGCACCGCGAAGAATGCGAACCCGAGAACGAACCAGCCGAGCGTGGACGCGAATACGGCCAGCGCGGTACCGGTGACGGTGATCAGTCCGGTCGCCAGTCCCGCCGTCACACCGGCGATGCCGTAGGCGGTCAGCTGCACCAGGCCGACGGCACCGATCCCGATGATCTTGCCCCACAACAGCTGCAGCGGGCGCAGCGTCGAGAGCAACAGTTCGACGACGCGGCTGGACTTCTCCTCGACCACCCCCATCGCGACGTACATACCGAAACCGAGGATCTGCATGTACAGCAGGGCGATGGCGGTGACGGACAGCACGACGCGCTGCCCCTTCTCCGGGTCGGGGGGATCGATTGGGTCGACGGTGACGACCGCGGCGGCGGTGGCGTCGCCGAGCCGCGCCAGGTCGACACCCTGCTCCTCGAGGGCGCGTTGCTGCGCCTGCCCGGCGACGGCGACGTCGAGGACGGTCCGCAGTCCGGTGTCGAGCTCGGATTCGGTGACCGCGACGGCGGATCCGTCGGCGGCCGCGATCAGCGCGACGTCCAGGTCGCCTGCCGTGACCCGGTCCCGCGCGGTCCGTTCATCGGGGATCGAGGTGACCTCGACCGCGGTCCCGGCCTGATCGCCGGTGGCCTCGAGCAGGGCGCCGAGTGACGGCGCTCCGACGAGACCGATGGTGGCCCGGTCGGGTTCGTCGTCTCCGGAGAAGATCGACACTCCGACGATGCCGCCGACGATGGCGAGCAGGATGACCAGGTTGCTGATCAGGAAGCTCTTCTTGCGCACCTGGGTGTGAAATTCGCGCCGGGCGACCAGGGTGACGGCCCGCGCATTGCCCAGCGACGGGTGTTGGGGAACCTGCGTCGGGGCGCTCATCCGGCGACCACCTCTCGGAACAGTTCGGTCAGGGACGGTCGATGCCGGGAGAATTCGTGCACCGGACCGGTGTTCAGTGCGGCGGCAAGCACGTCCTGGTCGTCGACCCCGGGATCGAGTGCCAGCACCGTGCGCCCGTCGGTGCGGTCGAGCGTGCGGACCCCGGCGAGATGGTCGCTCCACCCGTCGGGTGCTGCCGGGGCGTGCACCAGCAGCTGGGTGCCTGCCCCGCCGCGCAGCTCGTCCACCGTGCCGAGGGCGCGCATCCGGCCGGAGGCGATGATGCCGACCCGGTGGCAGAGGCGCTGCACCAGGTCCAGCTGATGGCTCGAGAAGATAACCGGGACACCGGTGTTCGCCTTCTCGACCAGGGTTTCGCTCATCACGTCGACGGCGACCGGGTCGAGCCCGGAGAAGGGCTCGTCGAGGACCAGCACCGCCGGGTCGTGGACCAGGGCGGCGGCCAGCTGCACGCGCTGCTGGTTGCCGAGGCTGAGGGAGTCGACGGTGTCGCCGAGCCGATGGTCGATGCCGAGGCGTTCGGTCCAGCGGGCGACCGCGGCACGGGCACCGCTGCGGGACAGGCCGTGCAGCTCGGCGAGATAGGTCAGCTGCTCGCCGACCTTCATCTTCGGATACAGTCCCCGCTCCTCGGGCATGTAGCCGATGGTGCGCCGCACGTCGAGGTCCACCGGGCGGCCACCGAGGCTGACGCTTCCCCCATCCGCGGTCAGCACCCCGAGGATGATCCGCATCGTGGTGGTCTTGCCTGCCCCGTTGGAGCCGACGAACCCGAAAATCTCACCGGGATTGACCTCGAAGCTCAGGTCGTCGAGGGCGGTCACGTCCCCGTAGCGTTTCGAGACGTGTTCGATGGCAAGGGTGTTTCCGCTCACGGTGTCTCCTGGCGGTCGTGTGGTGTGCGGTCGTCGGGTGTGCGGTCGAGTTCGCTGTCGGAGTCCGGGTCGGGCCGCGTCCAGGCGAGGATCATGGTCGGTGAGCAGCCCCCAATGAGCAGGCTGGTGAGGGTGAGCAAGCCCCCGGTGTAGGCCATCGTGGTGTGGTCGCCGCCGGTGATCACGCTTCCCACGATCAGGTAGGTGAGCGGAATCGCCATGAACCACTGGGTGACACTCAGTCCGATGGACCGGGCAGCGTTGCGCTGCTGCGCCTCCCACTCGTCGAGCGCACCGGCAGGCGCGTCACCGAGTTGGCCAGCGACGATCGCGATCGAGGTCCAGATCGGGAAGAACAGCAGGCAGGCCGGGATCCAGAGCAGCGGGGCCATGGTGAAGAAGTGGCACAGCACGCCCACCAGGTACATGATCGCGAAGGCGGCGCAGAGGGCGAGCACGAGGAGTCGTCGTCGGTGCCGGGTCCGCCAGTTCGGCAGCATCGTCTGCCACTTCTCCGAGTTCGCGAGGAAGCGTCTCGTCCGGTACGCCTGATACCGCTCGATCAGGGTCGCCTCAGGCGCCACGGCCTTCTCCTTCCGTCGTGTCGCGCCGGTAGTACTCGGCCGACAGCGGGGTGAATTCGGTCCGGGAGAACACCGCCTCGATCGGCAGCGCGAACACCTCGCAGATGCGCAGTGCCAGGTCGAGGCTCGGGTAGTGGTCCACGCGTTCGAGGGCTCCCACGGTCTGGGGGTTGACCTCGATCAGCGTCGCGAGCTGGGCGCGGCTGAGTGAGCGCTCGGCGCGCAGCACCGCAATGCGGTTGAAGATCGGTCGGGCTTCCCCGCGACGCACCGGACTCATGCACTGAAGTGTTGGGAAAACACAACAGCCTGTCAAGTTTTTCCGAAGTTTTCGGGAGAGTCCCCTGGGGTGGTGGGAATCGGGTGAGACCCTGACCTGCAGGATCGGCCGCGTGTCGGTCCCGTAGCAAGGACGGGCCATCGCGTAG
>NZ_JBHXNU010000015.1:73699-134238 GCF_042719255.1 Rhodococcus sp. NPDC058532 | reverse complement strand
CCTGTTAGTGCGTGAAACCGCCGTGTTCGAGAAGGGAAAGGGCAGGTCATGGGCTCGGTCAGCGATTTCACGCCACGAAGTGAGCCAAGTCAGGTAGGAGTCGTGTCGGCACTCACTCAGCAGCATCGCTCCTCGGCAGAGACGATGAAATCGATTGTCCGACGATGAGTTAGCTCTCCGATTCTGAAACAAATGTCATTGTCGCCCTAGCGCCGCGACTCAAGGGAATGTCTGGGCTCAGCGAACGGCATTGGTCGAGCTGGCGCTGCTCCATGCGATGACACTCGATCCCGGTCGGGCGGCGCGGATGCTGCCCGCGGCTCACGCAAACAGTCAGGTCGTCGCGATGAACAGCTCCATCATCGCGAAGGATCGGTCCGCCGGCTTCTCGTGACCGAATATGTGGTCGAGCAGAGCCGGGACCGGAAGCGATTTCGGTATTTCGACGAAGCCGTCACGGACTTTGCCAAGCCGGAAACGCTCACTGATGTCGATACATTCGAGGACCCGTCGGATCTCGCTTCGGTCGGCGACCCACGAAGTCGTCCCCAACGGTGCGAGCACGTCGGCGATGGACACCCAGTCGTTGTAGTACTCGATTGAGTCGCCAATCGCGGACTCGATGTCGCGCATCGTCATGTCCCGTACACGCCGGGTTCTGGTCGGCGGGTTCGCTGGTTGCACCGGGCCGTCGTGGTCGGCCGGTGGTGACGGCAGGAAGTCGCCGAGTGATCCCCACCAGTGGATACGTGCGGCGTCGCGTTGTAGCGACCGTGCCACCGTTCCGAGAGGTTCGCCGATGTCGTTGGTGGCGACAGTGTGCCCGAACTGCTCGGGGTCGTCGGGGCCGGGACCGTACGGGTCGCCGTGATCATCCACCAGCCGACGTGTCCCCAGTGTTCGAGGGTCGTCGCGGTAGCGGTAGACCACACAGAACGCCGAATCGCCGTCGGTCCAGGCATCGAGGACGCCGACGCACCACGCTTCGGATGACGTGTTGAACGTGAGGGTGTGTAGGCAGGCATGTAGCGCGCGGGACGACCAGGAGCCAGTGGTCTGGTCGTAGCGTTCGAGCAGTTGGCGGTGGCGCCGTGTCTTCCGGCGTCGCGTGGGTGAATAGGTGCGACTCGCGCCGTCGCGGTGGGTGAAGAAGTCCTCCGCGATTGCCGTGCCGTCCGCCATCATCCGATCGTATGCGGCGACCGTACCGGTCTCGGGGCGGTGTCAGTCGCCGATGTAGCCGGTGTCGGGGTTGATCTGGTCGAGGAAGTTGCGGATCGACTCGCGGTGCTCGTCCACGGTGATCGGCTCGATGGCCGACGGGGTGTCTGCTCGGTCCTGGATGCTGGCGAAGGCCGTGCCTTGGAAGCTGGAGAATCCGTAGCCGTCATTCGGGCCCGATACCCAGTCGTAGTCGGAAGCGCCGGGTTCTTCTGGGCGCAGGCTGACGGTGAAGATCTCCCCGTCGACTGTGAGTGTGAACGGACTATCGGCAGCGGTCGGGCGCCAGTCTCCTGCAGGTTCGTCGTGTCCACTGCCGGTCATGCAGTGATCGTGTCACATGTGTACAGGGACGGGGTTGCCCCTCGGCCCCACGTTTCACCCACTCGACCGGTGACTGGTTCATTCAGCTCCGATTGTGGGGCGGTGCTCGTCGCTAAGCACAGCCGCGACGTCCCAGTCAGATCCATGAAAGCAGTGCAGGTACGGACCCACGTTGCGGCACCACCCCGATCGAGGGCCGCCCAGGGAAGTGACGATGCCGTCTGCTTCGGCCCCGTCCGGTCGCCGAACGATCAGCGAATCGCTTTGTGGCCCGGCGCCGCTGAGCCGGATCATGCCGCCAAGCACCCCGATCCGGAGACCGGAAATGACAGTCAACGGCAGCGACCGCTTCATCCGTCGGTGATCGCGACAGCGTCTTCAGCAGGTGATGTCACGTCTGTCCGCTTACCGGCGGCCGCGTTTCATCCGCTCAATCTTCGAGATGACGCGGTCCGGGGGCAGCGCCCAGCGCCCGTGCGTCGGGAGCGCCCACTGTGTGGTGTACGTCACGTCGTGCTGATGGAACGAACTTGCGTCGTGTTGTCGTGTCCTAGGTATGACTATCACCGAGATGACTGACGAACCTGACATGCTCGACGACACTGGCACGGAACCCCGCGAGCGTGATCTGGGAGTCGTTCTCGATCCCGGAGACGAGCGCGCCGATCCGGAACGGTACCCGGCCATGTGGAATGCTTCCGCGGGCCTGCTGTTCAAGGCTGTCCTTCGTGCGCAGAACCCGGAGCCACCCGAGTACGTGACGGTGCCTCTGCCGGCATGGAGTGCCGAGCCGCGACTGGAGGTGGCGATCTCGGAGTGGAACATGATGTGGGAGGCCGCTCAGTTCCGCAGACGGATCGCCGGAGCCGGAGGTGATCTGCCTCCAGAGCTCGAGCGGGTCGCCGACCGCGGCGACATCAACGTGGTGTTCGTACCCCGCACCCGCACGCGCTATCACGAATACTCGCCGCTGTTCCATCTCCTTCCGCGCAGGACGGTCGAGCGTCATGGATTGCCGATGCGTGCCCGCGGGCAGTGGCCGTTCCTCGCTGACTGGGTCAGCCCGGACCTCTATCTCCCAACCGACTTCGCCGACCGGTTGTCGCGGGCGTGGGCCGGCACTGTCTGGCGACATCTCATGCCGGCGTCGCCGATGTGGGGATTCGCCAGTGCGGATCCGATCCGCCTGCTCGCGCACAATCTCGACTTCTGGATCCCGCCAGTGACCCAGGTGATGGAGGACGTGCTCCGAGAGTTTCCGATCGTCGAGAACGGAGCACCCATCGGCCCGGCGGTCCTGGAGGACGGGTCAATGCTCATGGGGGCGACGGTGGAGAACCCACGGTGTGGCGGCGAGCTGTGGGCGGGTGAGGAGGAGGCCGACGAGGTCACGCGTAGGACCGTGGAGGTTGCCGATGCTGATGGCCGGCTGCGGGGCATCCTCGATGCTGTGCGGTCGAATCGGGTGGAGGACGACTTCACCTCGTATTGGACTCGAGCTCGGGAGGATTTCGAGCGGAAGCTGTACAACAAGCGGGCGAAGGTCAAGGTCCGCTTTGTGGAGCTGACGGACACCATCCTGGTGCAGGGCCCGGAAACCGAGGTCATCGATCGGACTGTGTACGGGGACTTCCTCACACTCCTCAACGAGCGTGACCGGGAGATCGTCGTCCTGCTGCACAGCGGTATGACGAAGCTGACCGAGGTCGGCGAAACCTTGGGCTACAGCAACCACAGCGCTGTCTCGAAGCGCCTGAACCGGATCCGTGCGCAGGCCGCGAACTACTTCGACCTCGAGTGACCCCGGATACGTCGCACTGGGTGGGAATATCAAAACCCCGGTGACATGCACGAAGTGCAGAGGCCGATCCGGGGTCTTCACAGAGAATCCTACAGTACTTTCCACGAACGGCCACAACGACCGGAGTGAGATGACCAACCGTTCCACCGAGCTGACCCAGAGCCTGGACACCCTGCTCACGCCCGAACGACTCGCCCCGTACAGGGCTGCGACCGGCGGAGACATCGAGCGCGCATTGGATCTGTACGAGTGGAACAGCCGCATCAGTGCGGCGGTGTTCGAAGACCTCGGTCACCTCGAGGTCGCCCTGCGGAACGCCTGCCACCACCAGCTCGACGCGTGGACCAGGCAGCAGGGGGCGGGCCCGTTGTGGTACCTGCACCCAGCATTCAATCGGGCGTCTCAGGACGACATCGCGAAGGCCAGGCAACGAGCGACCCGCGGTGGCCGGACCGAGTTGCCCGGTCGGGTGGTCGCGGAGCTGATGTTCGGGTTCTGGCGGTTCCTGCACGCCAGAGGCTACGAGGCCACTCTGTGGACGCCGTGTCTACGCCTCGCGTATCCCCATCTCCAGCCGCGCCGGCGCCAAAGCGTCTACAGCCGACTCGACCACCTCAACACCCTGCGCAACCGTGTCGCGCACCATGAGCCGATCCACCGAGCACAGATCGGCGGGACGGGGCTCGACCTCGCCGGTTTGCACAGCGAGCTGCTCGAGCTGCTCGGGTGGATTGATCCTCACATCGAGGAGTGGGTGCGCGGCCGGAGCAGAGTGCCCTCGTTGCTTCGCGCCCGGCCGAGCTGACGCGGTGCGTTTACCGCGGCGCAGCGTGTGTTGCGCACCGTGATGCCGTGATGTCGTCGATCATCCACCGTGCGAGGTGAATTCGGCTGCCGAAGCGAGAACGATGTCGCGGACCATGCCAGGGTTCGTTTCGCGCAGAAGTCGCGCCGGCGGCTGATCGCCGAGAGCGGGGTTGCGGCCCTGGAACCAGGCCTGCGCGACAGCGGGAGTGTCCCGGGCTGTGATGAGGCGAGCGGCGGTGAGGGCGACCTGGAGTCGGTCGAGGACGGCGCGGTCGGGAAGCGGGCCCGTGCCGTCTGCCCAACGGCGGACCAGATCCGTGCTGTGGATTCCAGCGAGGTAGGCGACGAGCTTCGCACCGAGTATGGATCGAAGGTCTGCGATTATCTCGCGGACGTCGGCTTCGGGTGTGTGGTTGTTGCCCGCCATGACGATTCGCTCGCTCCGTGGTGGCATATGGGCGTTGTCCCCATCTCGACGCCCATCTACGCAAAGCCCGGCGACGTCGGGGGCCCTCCGCTGGCGCCGTGAACCGTGCCGTCACCACCTGTGGCGGCGCTTCGGGTTGTGCGCTCCGTGTGGGAGCGAGCCCGCACTTTGATTGTAGGCCTACGGTCGCGCGGTGAATGGCGGCAGTTCGGTGACCGGGCTGTGGCGCTTCGAGCGAGGTCCAGGTTCGCCGGACACGCAACCTGGCTGGGGAGTGTTGTGCCGCGTCGATGCGGTCTAGCGTTGTTGTTACGCCACCTAATTCCACCTCCTCGCTTACGCCGCCGCGTAGAGCGAGTGCCGTTGCCTGTACTTGGTGAGGTGGTGTCGATACACGGATACTGAGACGACGAGGGACGCCGAGTTGGAGTCGGTGTCCCTCGCAAGCTGCCAACCATGATCCCGCGTGGATCCAAGTGACTCATGAGGTTGAACGCACTCATGACGATACTCTCTTGTGTCTTGATGCGGCCAGAGCGCCCGCGGTGCCTTGCTCGCCTTCACTGCTGTGGTGATCGGTGATGGCCGCGTATCGACGCCGTACCGATGATCCGGGGTCGATCGCGGCGTGTATCAGGCGTTTTGAACCTCGATCGGTTGATCCGGCGGCGTGGGCGGTGGTGGGTCCGTGGGTGCGCGAGACGGTCGAGTTGTCGGCGCCGACGTTGCACAGTCAGGCCGCGAACGCGCTCAAGGTGCTCTCCCGATTGGCGGTGTGGGCCCTCGATGTCGGCTACGACCTGGACCGAGAGGTTGTCCTGACTCCGGAAGTACTCGAGCGGTATCAGGCGACCGGGATGCGGGAACTCGCTGCGACGTCGCGGTCGACGGAGCTCTCCCGATTGCGGGCCCTCGCGAGGGCGGTGACGCGTCGGGCGCCGTGGCCCGGGCCTAACGAGCGCGGGTCGCGGCAGGGGCTGTCCCCGCCGTACACCGACGCGGAAATCGACGAGTACTGGGAGGCCGCGGCTGCCCAGAACGGGCCGTTTCGGGTGCAGGCGATGCGCGCGGTGCTGGCGTTGACGGTGGGGGTGGGGGCTCGGGCGCGGGAGTTGTTCGCGGTGACGGGGGAGGACGTCGTCGATGTCGAGAGGGTGGCGGCGGTGCGCCTCGGGCCGGCCGGGGCGGAGCGAGTCGTTCCTGTCCGCACCTGGTGGGTCGAGCGAATGCGGCAAGTCGCCGACGGTGCAGGGAAGGGTCCGCTGATCGCGTCGCGGCGTGTGGGTCGGGATCAGGCGTCGGCGCTGGTGGGCTCGTTCGAGTACCCGTCCGGAATCCCTCTGTTGAAGGTGGCGCGGTTGCGGTCGACGTGGCTGACCGGGGTGCTCACCGACTGCGGTGTCGCGGAGATCTTCGCGGCCGCCGGCATTTCCAGCGGGAAAGCGCTGTCGGATCTGGTTCCGTATCTGCCTGCGCCGCAGGTCGGTTCGCTGAACTGGCGGCGCTTGGGAGGGCAGCAGTGATGGCGCCTCGGACCCCGGAGGAGATCATCGAGCTGTACGCCCCGCGCATGCCGGAAGATGAGTGGGAGGCGATCAGGCCGTTCGTCGTTGAGGTGGTTCGGCGAGGGTTCGCGCCGACGCAGGTGGCGCAGGTCGCGATGGGCCGAATCGGGATGGTGACGTCGCTGGTGCGGTGGGCACTCGATCAAGGTTTGCCGCTCGACGTCGAGCAGATCTTCCACCCGGCGACAGTGAACCGGTATGCCGTCACTATCGGCGGTTTGTCGGACGCAACGCGCTGCACGCGACGGTCCACGTTGACTACGCTGTCGCGGCGCATCACGCGGGCAGCTCCGTGGGAGCCACCCCGCGAGGCCCTGCCGTATCCCCGCTCGACGGTGCCGTACTCGGGGAGGCAAGTCTCGCAGCTGTTGTGGTGGGCGCCGCGGCAGCGCAGCGTCGTACGCCGGCAGGGTCTCGCCGCGGCAGTAGCACTTGGCGTCGGTGCGGGGCTGCGTGGTACCGAGATGCTTCGTGTCCGGGCCTCGGACATCCGGCGGCGTGGTGAGCATGTGATCGTTGCCGTGTCGGGGCCGAGAGCACGGCAGGTCCCGGTCCGACCGGCGTATGCCGCCGCGGTGCTTGATGCGGCCAAGCAGGCGGGTGGAGGTCACCTGTTCCGGGATCCGGTGCCCCGGGTCGAGTTCGTGGGGCTTTTGCTGGGGCGATGCGAGGTCCCTGACGGGCTGGAACCGGTGACGGCGTCGCGGCTGCGGTTGACGTGGGAGGTTGCCATGGTGCAGGCCGTTCCGCTGCCGGTGTTCATGAGGATGTCGGGGCTGGCGAACACCACCAGGCTCGCCGCCATTCTTGCTGGCTTTGCGCCGCGGAAGTGGCGGCGGTGGTGGACGAGTGCCGAGCTCGATGCCCTCGCGGAGGCGGTGCCGTGGTGACGAAGCATTCGCGCCCGCGCCACCGCCGGCCTGCGGCGGACCCCCGCCGCGTGCGGCGTTTGCACGAGGTGAGCACTGCGGTGTACCGGACCGAGCCGTGGCAGTTCAAGCGGGTCCTCGCGCTGATCGAGCACTGCACTGCGCGCGATTTCGTCCGTGAGGTGTTCGAGCACCATCGCGGCGTACATCGGGTGTTCACCGCCGATGCCTTCCTCGCCGCGTACCTGGTCACACCGATGCTCGGCATCCCGTTGCACCAGACGAACGTGACCGCGGTGGTCCGCGGGTGGACCGGCTCGCAGCGCCGAGCACTGGGACTGCCGTCGCACGCCGACATCACGTACAAGTCCGTCAACGACGCACTACGTCGAATGATGTGGGCGTGTCAACCATCCCGGTATCCGGAGTGGACCGGACGTGCCTTCGCGCAGGCCCTGCTCGACGCATCCCTCTGGTGCCATCCACCGACTGGGGCCGTTGCGTTGGATTCGACGGACGTCTCGACGTGGGGGAGAGTGAATTTCCGCAAACCGCGCGTCGATGCGGATCCCGACGGGCTGCCGCCACCCGATCACCCGCTCGCGCCTCCGGACCCGAAACATCCGCACGCTCGGCGGCGTGGGCATCAACTACCGAAGGCGCGCGTCGGCAAGGACACGAGGTACATCTATACGGTGGATGTCACTGCTCGGATGGGCTGGCGCAGCGCGGAGTTCGAGGAGACCTGCTACTTCTGTGGATACGACCTACACGTGATCACCGATGTCCCCGCCGCTCCTGGCCTCGGGCCGGTGGTGCAGGTTGCACGCGCGATGAACCTCACCCCGGCGGGATCGCACAAAGGTGAGGGCGGACTCCCCGCAGTTGAGGCACTGCGAGATCGGATCCCGAAACCTCGCCAACTCATCGCGGACCGCGCCTACAACAACGTCCGCAACGGCACGTTCGCGATCCCGGTATGGAAACTCGGGTACACCACCATCTACGACCTGCACCCGAACCAACGCGGCATGCACCCCGGACCGAAAGGCACACACACCATCTGGATTGACGGGGTTCTCTACGCGGACAGCCTCCCCGAAAGCTTGTACGACATCGACCCGATCGACACCGACATGAAGGAGAACGAACGCGTCCGGGTCGAGCGCCGGCACCAGGCGCGGCAGGCGTACGCGTACGTTCCGCACGATGCCCGCCACCTCGGCGGGGCGCAGCGCTACCGCGGGCCGGCCGTGCCAGCTGTGCGGGTGCGGTGCCCGAACAACCCGATCTCGATGCGAGCGCCGCAGGGCGTGCCCACCACGTCCTGCGTTCGTGGCAAGGAATGCGGGTGCGGCCACACCATCACCCTGCACGACACCGACTACCCCGACATGAGGATGCCGTTCCAGCACGGCACCCTGGCGTGGGAGGCGTCGTATCACCGACGTGTCGGCATCGAGAGCGTGTTCGCGGACTTGAAGCAGAATCGGCTGCACGTGCACCGTGGCTACTTCCGCGGCTTCGGAATCAGTCGCTACACGCTACTCATCGGTTTCACCCTCGCGGCACTGAACCTTCTCAACCTGCACGACTGGTATTCCAAACGCGAACGCCTCGATCCGTGGGGCCGTTTCCTGGGCGAGCCCGAGCCTGTCCGCCGCATCGGTATGCGGCCGCGTCGTTCCGTATCCCGGCGCCACGCGGAATCCTCGTCTGCTGCTCGGTTCGGCAGATAGCCACCTCGCACCGGAAGCGAAATCCACGGATTCCGCGGCTCGACCTCGACCACATCACGAAAATCGCTGCTCACCAACGGTCGTGAGCGTGCACGCGGGCCTGTTTGCGTTGCAGCGGAAGCGAGAACTGGCCGTCTACGTCGGCTTTAGTGCATTCGCGCGGGAAATCTGATTCCGATTCCGTCTGCGGGTCCAATAGGTGAACCCAAGAGGCCCCAAAGGGTGAACACCCTATGGAGCCGATGACGGGAATCGAACCCGCGTATTCAGCTTGGGAAGCTGATGTTCTACCATTGAACTACATCGGCACGCTGGGCAAACGCCACCCTGCGAGTGGTGCAAGTCCCTGCGAGCGGCAACTCTAGCAGACGCCTGCTCGGTCGTGCGTCTACCCTCTAGGTCGTGCTTCTTTCCGACCGTGACATCCGTTCCTCCGTCTCCACTGGCCGTCTGGGTATCGATCCGTACGAAGAGTCGATGGTGCAGCCGTCGAGCGTCGACGTCCGCCTGGACCGACTGTTCCGGGTGTTCAACAACACGAAGTACACGCACATCGATCCGGCGCAGCAGCAGGACGAGCTGACCAGCCTGGTCGAGCCGGCGGAGGGGGAGCCGTTCGTGCTGCATCCGGGGGAGTTCGTCCTCGGGTCGACACTCGAATTCTGTTCCCTCCCCGATGATCTCGCCGGGCGACTGGAGGGGAAGTCGAGCCTCGGGCGGCTCGGTCTGCTCACCCATTCGACGGCCGGGTTCATCGACCCCGGCTTCAACGGGCACATCACCCTCGAACTGTCCAACGTCGCGAACCTGCCGATCACGCTGTGGCCGGGGATGAAGATCGGCCAGCTGTGCCTGTTCCGGCTGACCAGTCCCGCGGAGAACCCGTACGGCAGCGCATCCGTCGGCTCCAAGTACCAGGGGCAGCGGGGCCCGACGCCGTCGAAGGCATACCTGAACTTCGCGAAGTCGCCGACGCCGTAACCCCCGACACCGGTGGGCAACACCGGATCGTCGCCGGACAGCGGAACCGCCTCGGTGGGAGGCTAACGGCCGGCTACCGGCTCCGCCCGCGCGGGCTGTCCGATCTGTCCGGACGGGGTCTGGCGCGGCGTTACCGGTTGGTTAGACTGCCCCGGGTTCGTAGTGCGCGCAATCGGGGGCGGGCACGCCGACAGACAAGGACGACGCGATGAGCGCGGTGCTGGGAGTCTCGGTCGGGGCCAGTGCTGTCCGCATGGCCACCCGCACCGACCACTATCACTCGGCCGATCAGCCGGGTGCCTTCGAGCAGCAGGCCGTCGACGTCGTCACCGGCCCGGTCGAGGACGTCGCCGCCCAGTCCATCGGGGTCCTCCTCGAACACGAATGGCACGGCGACATCGGCGCCACCGGCATCGTCTACGGCAGCGGAGTCGACGCGGACGCCATCCACGCCGCGATGGCCCGGCAGCACCTGTGGAACTACCAACTGGTACCCGAGGCCGCCGCCGTCGTCACCCTCCTCGAGAGCGTCGGGCAGCTCGGCCCCGACACCCACACCCTCGTCCTCTACGACCTCGGCAGCACCGGCGTCACGATCAGCGTCGTCGACCGCTACACCCGCAGCGTCATCACCAGTGAACGCAGCGACGTCGTCGGCGGCGACCAGTTCGACGCCCTCATCGCCGAACAGCAGGTGCGGGAACGGGGCCACGAACGCCCCGTCGACACCTGGGCCGCAGCGGAACTCACCGCCCGCTGCCGCACCGCGAAGGAGCAACTGTCCACCATCGGCGCGGTGTGCCTGCCGGGGGATCGCGGGCTGATCCTGCTGAACCGGGAACGGTTCGACGCGCTCATCCGGGTGCCCGTCGAGGGGTCCGCACGGCTGGCCCGCGAGGTCATCGCCGCGTCCGGACGTCGACCCGACGTGCTCGTGTTCCTCGGTGGGGGAGCGCGCATTCCACTGGTCCAGTCGGTGCTGCAGGGGTGGCTGGCGCTGCCCATCGTGCAGCCCCCGGAACCGGAGATGGTCGCCGCGCAGGGCGCCGCACTGCTCGCGGCACCGGTCGAGGCGACCCCGGAACCCGCACTGCCCGAACCGAACTGGTCGGACACCGCGACGACCCCCGTCCGCCGCCTGCCGGGCGGGGCGACGCGCAAGCAGCTGGCCCTCGCCGGGTCCGCCGCGAGCGGACTGCTGGTGATCGCGGCGATCGGGCTGGCGCTCGACCGCGGCGACGACACCACCAGTCAGCGTGAGCCGGCCGTCTCCGAGGTCATCGTCGAGCAGACGACCCCGACCACCACCCCTCCGCGAACGACCACCACCACAACGACGCCGACTCCGACGCCGGCCGCGCCCGTGGTGACGGCGGACCGGGAACCGTCCACCACCGCCGAGCCGACGCCGCCGCCCCCGCCGGGACCGCGGTACCTGAACCTGCCCGCACCCATCCAGATCGAGGTCCCGCCGGGGCTGCAGCTGCCGCCCGGCATGGTGCGCTGACCGCGGACGTTCGGCCCGGTGGGGAAATCAGATCCCCCTGGGGCGCGGCATCGCGCGCGGCGTCAGGGAAGTGAGCGAAGAAGAAGGCTGGGATCCCCCCAGCGGGGTGGCGGGGTACAGGGGGGTGTCTCCCCGCCACCGGCTCGATTGCACACAGGGGGGGAGGTGCAATCGAGCGTGCTGGACACCATTGGTGTCGTGTCCGAATCTACCGTGTCTTTCCCGATCTGTCTCACCGGGGGTCGGATTTCGTGGCGAGGTTCCGGCCACACCCGCGCCCGCCTGTGCGCGGCGCGACATTCGTGCAGGTCAGAACGACTCGCGGTGCACGGCCTCGGACAGCGGGCGCGCCTCGCGCCAGCCGAACCGCACCAGGTCGGGCGTGTCCTGGAGCCGGGACACCGGGCCGACGCACAGCCACGCGATCGGCCGGATCGGCGCGGGCACCTTCACCAGCTCGGTGAGGAAGTCCTCCTCGTAGAACGACACCCACCCCACGCCGATACCCTCCGCGACCGCGGCCAGCCAGATGTTCTGGATCGCGAGCACCGCCGAGAAGACGCCGGTGTCGTCGACGGTGTGCCTGCCGAGGATGTTCGTTCCGCCGCGGCTCGGGTCGTAGGTGACGACGATGCCGGTGCCGGACTCGCGGATGCCCTCGACCTTGATCGGATCGAACGTCTCCTGCCGCTCCGGCGGTAGCGAGTCGGCGAAGTTGCGGCGGCAGCCCGCGACGTGGTCGGCGAACGTGCCGAGGGTGGCCGGATCCTGCACCACAACGAAATCCCACGGCTGGGTGTTGCCGACGCTCGGCGCGTTGTGCCCGGCCCGCAGGATCCGCGTCAGCTGCTCCTCATCGATCCGGTCACCGGTGAATTCGGCGCGCACGTCGCGGCGCATCCGGATCGCGTCGTACACCGACAGGGTGGGGCCGCTCTCGGCGGACGCAGCAGGGGCGTTGTTCACATCGCTGGACACGAATCGACCGTATCCGATCGGCCACGCGACGCCGTCGCCGCGCGGCGGTTCGGGTCCGGCGGTAACGTCGGACCATGGTGTCCACAGCGTTCGCTGCACGCTGGGCCCGGGCGGCCCTCGTCGCGGCGGTGATGATTCTCGGGGTCGGGGCCCTGTCCCCGGCGGTGAGTAACGCCCAGACCGGTGGCCGGGTCGGTGCGGCGGGCACCGGCCTGACCCTCGACGGCCAGCCGTGGTGGCCCGCCGGGTTCAACGCCTACCAACTTGCGACGGACTGGTCGATCAACCACGGCTGCGGCGCCCAGGTGGACCTCGACGCCTACTTCTCGGACCTGCCGCCGCGCACCGTCACCCGGTTCAACGCGTTCGAGGCGTTGGCGACGAACAAGACCACCGGGCAACGGGACTGGCGCCCGATCGACCGCGTCTTCGAGGCCGCGCAGCGGCACGGCCAGCTGTTGGTGCCGGTGATGGCCGGGCAGGAGGGGCCGTGCGAGGACGAGCAGTTCAAGCAGCACGACTGGTACATAGAGGGCTGGAAGACCCGGCAGCACGGCCTCGAGCCGTCGTTCCAATCGTGGATCGGTGCGGTCGTCGACCGCTACAAGAACTCGCCCGCACTGGCGGCCTGGGAAACCGTCGGTGAGCCGGAACCCGGTGTGTGCATCGGGGATTGTGTGCTCCGTGTCCGCATCTGCCCACCCGACGCCGCGGTCGTGTTGCGCAACTTCATGGACGAGGCCGGCGAGGTGATCCGACGGCACGCCCCCGGTGAACTGATCACCGCGGGACTGGTCGGCGGCGGCCAGTGCGGCAGCGCGGGCGAGGAATACAAGTACGTGAACGACTCCCCGAACGTGGATGTGCTGCAGTACCACGACTATCACTTCAACGGCATCCCGCTGCCCGGCGACATCTGGAACGGGTTGGAGGTTCGGATCCGGCAGGCGCGGGAGTTGAACAAGCCGATCGTGGTCGGGGAGATCGGGCAGATGGCGGGCGCACCCTGCGAGACCCTCGACCAGCGCGCCGCGGACGTCGATCACAAGATCGGCGGGCAGCGGCTCGCGGGCACCGCGGGCGCGATGCTGTGGTCGTTCGTGCCGGATCCGCGGCACGACCTGTGCACCTTCGATGTCGGCCCGGGTGACCCGCTGTTCGGGGTGCTCGCGAAGTACACCACCGTCGGCTCGGTGCCCCCGCCGATCCCCGATCCGGGCACCGGCGGCGGATCCTCCGGTTCGGCAGGCTCCTCGGGCAGTTGACGACGGTCACCGGTCCGGTGCGGGCGCGGGTCGGCGCCGCAGGCACCGGGCTCACCCTCGACGGTCGACCGTGGTGGCCCGCCGGGCTGAACGCCTACCAGCTCGGCACCGACTGGTCGATCAACCGCGGCTGCGGCGCCCAGGTGGATCTCGACGGCTACTTCGCGCTGCTGCCCGCCGCCACCGTCACCCGGTTCAACGCCTTCCAATCCCTCGCCGTGAACAAGCACACCGGCAGGCTCGACTTCACCGCGCTGGACAACGTGTTCGCCGCGGCGCACCGGCACGGGCAGCTGCTGATCCCCGTCCTCACCGCGCAGGACGGGGCGTGCGAGGACGAGCTGTTCAAGCAGCGGGCCTGGTACGTCGACGGCTGGCGGGAGGCCGCACCCGGTGTCCCGCTGTCGTTCGCCGACTGGGTGGACACCGCCGTCGCCCGGTGGCGCGGATCGCCCGCGCTTGCCGCCTGGGAACTCGTCGGTGAACCGGAGACGAGTGTCTGCCCCGACGGCGACTGCGACTTCGCGAACCGATTGTGCCCCGACGACGCGGGGGCGGTGCTGCGCCGCTTCATGGACGTGGCGGGGGACCGGGTGCGTGACCTGGACCCGGACCGGCTGATCACCGCGGGGCTGACCGGGGGCGGGCAGTGCGGCACCGCGGGCGACGACTACCGGTACGTCGGCGCCTCCCCGAACGCGGATGTGCTGCAGTACCACGACTATCACGCCGACGGCGTCGCCCTGCCCGGCGACGAGTGGAACGGGCTGGCCCGCCGGCTCGAGCAGGCGCGGGACCTGGGCAAGCCGCTGCTGGTCGCGGAGATCGGGCAGGCCGCGGGCGGCGGGCTGTCCCTCGCGGACCGGGCCGCCGACATCGAGACCAAGATCCGCGGGCAGCGGGCCGCGGGTACCGCGGGGGCGTTGCTGTGGTCGTTCGTCCCCGACCCGCGACCGGCACAGGCCACCTACGACATCGGTGCTGGCGATCCACTGTTCGGGATCCTGGAGCGGCACACCACGGTCGGTGCCAGGCGGCCGTACTGAACGGCTACTCGGCGTCCGGACCCTCCGGCACCCGGTACAGCCGCCAGGTCGGCTGGTCGGCGCCCGTGTTCGGGATCTCCAGCTCCAGCGTCGCCACGGCGCCGCCGTTGTCGAAGATGGTGGGGTAGCGGCGGTTCACCGCGTCCGACGCGCCGCGCCCCGAGGTGGGGATCGCCAGGATGTACTCGATGCCGTGCCCGGCCGGGTCATTGAGCGCCGCCACGAAGTCCCGGTCCGACGGCACCACGAACTGTTTCGGGTTCGTCGACGCCGCGACGATCGCGAACCCGTACACGGTGTCCATCAGCACCGATCCGTCCGGCAGGTTCATCGCATCCAGGTAATCGGCGATCTGCCGTTCGGTGGCGAAGGTGTCCATGATCGCGCGCTGCTTCGCCTGCTCGGCCGGATCGTCCTCACCCCCGCCGAACAGCACCCCCAGCGCATACTGCTGCACCGACAGCTGCCGGTGCGCCATCCCGGCGAGCGTGATCGGCAGGCTCGCCGCCAACGCGAGCGTGGCGACCAGCGCCGCCACCGGGAGCCGCGGCTGCCGCACGTCCCGCTCGCGGGTATATGCGCCGGGACGCCGGGACGGCAGGGGACCGCGCGCGGGACTGAACTGCAAGGCGTACACCGCGATCAGCGGGATCACGCAGATGTAGAAGCGCAGGAACGGGAACGTCACCCCGGTGACATAGGAGTACGTCTGGAACGCGAGCACCGACCCGAACAGCAGCGTCGGGACCAGCACCTCGAGGTCGCGGCGGCGGACCGCCAGCACCGCGACCGCGGGCACCAGCAGCGGCAGCGCCGGCGCCAACACCAGCATCGACGCCGCCGAGAACCCGAGCGCGGACAGCCCCGCCTCCGACGGGCCACCGGACTGGGCGAGGATCTGCGCGTTGCCGTAGCCGGACTGGAACTGCGCGAACAGCTGCCCGGTCAGCAGCCAACTCGTCACCGCCCACACCGACACCGCGAGGGCGCCCGGCGCGACGACGATCACCGCGTCCAGCAGCGCCGACCGGCGGGCGTGGCCGCGGGACCGGCCCGCGCGGAGGCGGGTGAGGACCGCGACGAACACGGCGGCCGTCGCGATCGCGGCCGCGGCGTCGTATCTCGTCAGGTAGCCGAGCCCGAGTGCGACGCCGACCGAGATCAGGTCGTGCACGTCGTCGGTGCTGATCCAGCGGATCAATCGTCGTGTCGCCCAGCACATCAGGAACACGAACGGTGCCTCGCTCATCCCGGTGGCCCCGTAGAACAGGATCATCGGGTTCAGCGCGAACAGCAGCGTGACGGCGACCTGCTGCCAGCGCGGGGTGCCGCGGTCGGCGGCGATCCCCCAGATCTGCGCGACCGCCGCCGCCATGAACGCGGCCGACATGATCACCCCGGCAAGGCCGTAGCGGGTCAGCTCCGGGATCCACGGGCTCAGCGCGACCAGCGGCAGCTCGACCAGCGAGGTGAGCGGGGTGAAGATGAACCCGATCTCCGCGAGGTGCGGGTCGCGGCTGAACAGTGCGCCCTGCGCCGACTGCACCCGGCTCAGGGCGTCGCCAATCAGGAAGTGGTAGCGCAGCGCGAGGACGAACCCGAGGACCAGGTAGACGACGAGGGCGGCGGCGAACACGCCCTGCACCGGCCGCAGGCGCCTCACTTCCGCGCCCCCGTCGGGGCCACAGTCGGCTCGGTCGACGGCTCGTCGAGACCGTGGAACGTCTTCTCCCAGTACGACGGATTGCGCAGCAACTGCCAGCAGCCCTTGATCGCGGCGATGCTCATCAGCAGCCAGTACAGCGGCACCGTCAGGCAGGCCAGCAGCAGGCGCGGGTCGCGGCCCTCCCGGCAGCCGACCAGGTTCAGGAAGATCGTGACCGCGTTGCCGAACACCAGGCAGATCAGCGCCGGGTAGTAGACCAGCGGCGGGAAGATCTCCCCGATCTGCAGCGGCTGGCCCAGCAGCCACGTCAGGGTGATGAACCAGAACACCATGTTCAGGCAGGCGATGATCGGGGTGCCGGCCAGCAGCAGGGTGAACCGCAGGAACGCCAGTGACCCGATCTCCCGCCACAGCCGCAGCGGCCGCCGCGTGTGCACCAGCCATGTCTGCAGATACCCCTTGTACCAGCGGGACCGCTGCCGCAGCCAGTTGATCGCGTCGCTGTTGGCCTCCTCGAGCGTGGTCGAGTCCAGCACCGCGGTCTTGTATCCCTCGGCCGCGATCCGCACGCCGAGGTCGGCGTCCTCGGTGACGTTGAACGGATCCCATGCACCGATCTCGTCGAGCACCGACCTGCGCAGATGATTCGACGTGCCACCCAACGGGATCGGCGCCTTGATCCGCATCAGGCCGGGCAGCAGATAACTGAACCAGACGCCGTACTCGACGGTGAACCACCCGGTGAGCAGGTTCTGGGTTCCGTTGCGGAACGCCAACTTCGCCTGCACGCACACGACCCTCGGGTCGAGGCGGGCGAACGTCGCGGCGACCCGGCGCAGCTGCAGCGGCTCCGGGATGTCCTCCGCGTCGTAGATCGTCACGATCTCGCCGGTCGCCAGGTGCAGCCCGTAGTTGCAGGCCTTCGGCTTGGTCCGCGGATCCGCCGCCGGGACCAGCACCACGGTCGCCACCTCGTCCACCCCGGCCGCGGCTGCAGCGGCGATGGTGGTGGCGTCGTCCTCCTCGAGCAGCAGCAGGATCTGCAGCTTGTCCCGCGGGTAGTCGAGTGCGCCCATCGCGGCGATCAGCTGTGCGATCACCTCGGTCTCGTTGTAGGCGGGCATCAGCACCGTGTACGTCGGCAGGTCCGCGTCCGGGATCGCGCGGGCCTGCTCGTCGGTGACGGTGTGGATCGCGTCGGCGGGCAGGCCGCGCCGGAAGATGATCAGCCGGTCGATCAGCGTCAACACGTACGCGACGGTGCTCAGCGCCGTCCCGACGATCAGCGTCGGCGTCGGGAAGAACGCCAGGCACACCACCGCGACCACGGCGATCACCAGCAGCAGGTTCCGTTGCCACGGCACGAACGCCCGTGACGCCGACGCCATCGGATCCCGTTCGCGCAGACCGTTGACGGCGTCATGCAGGGCCCGCTCGCGGAACTCGGGGGAGCGCTGGGGATCCGGTGACTCGGTCACGGCGCCGCCTTCCACTGCTCGGCGACCAGCTCGCGGCCGAGGGTCGAGAGCAGGTTCACGTCCTTGAACGACGGGTGCTGATCGATCTGGATCGCGTTGCCGCGCAACAGCACATTCAGGGACTGGCCCGCGACGGCTGCCGTCTGTGGATTCAGTTCCGGGAACGTCGCACCGGGATCGTGGTTGTCCACCGACAGCAGGTTCACCACCTGGGTGACGTCGCCGCGCTGCCAGATGAACTGCAGCTTCGTCCAGGTGAGGAACAGGTTCTCGTCGACGACGGTGTACAGCCTGCCGATCACATCGTGACCGAGGTCGACGTCGATCGTCTCGGACCGGCGGCTGCCCAGCGTCGAATACAGCATCTCGCCGGGATACACGGCCAGGGTCTCGGGCTGGTGGGTGCGCATGTTGTCCACCACGACGCTGCGGACCCGGTTCTTGGTGTCCCACTCCGGGTTCACCTCGTCCGCGCGCAGCATCTGCCGCACCAAGGTGGCGTCCGGGCCGAAGAACATCGGTGCCCAGTCGACGGTGTCGAGGGCGGTCTCGGTCCAGCCGTCCGGCACCCGCAGCCACGTCTCGCCTGCCACCTCCGGCGGTCCGGGGTCGACGTGGACGGTCACCGGCGGCGGCAGCGGCGAGAACGCCTGCGCGGCGGTCGCGGCGATCAGAATGACGACGGCAACGCCCACCGACCGAACTGTCGGCATGCGCGGCGCCCGGATCGAGATTCCCGGGTCGGTGCCGCGTCTGGCCAGCAGGATCAAGGAGGTCAGGCACACCACCACGCCAATGACCACGGCGGGCAGCGACCGGAGCAGCGGAGTGTCCGACGCGGGCCACAGGGCGTCCACGGCGGCCACCATCGCCAGGCCGACGACGAGCGTGATCAGCGCGGCGATCACCCCGCGCTGCCACGTCCGCGCGACGGCGATGCCGGTCGCGACGGCGACCATCACCACCAACGTCGCGCCGGCGGCGAACCACGATCCGCCGAGCGTGATGACCAGGGTCCGGTAGCCCCACGGCGTGAACGCCAGGTACGCCAGCCACACCGGCCAGTACCGGCACGTCGCGCGGGTGCCGAACATCAGCACGCACGCGCCGAAGACGAACACCAGCGCGGACAGCAGGTCCAGCCGCAGCAGCAGGAATTCCTCGCGGTACCGCGGCACCAGCCAATACGAGATCGCCAGCGATGCACCGAGCGCGATCGTCCCGACGATGTAGTCGACCTCGCGGTCGTGGATCGGCAGCTCGCCGTGCCTGCGCCGGGTGACACCGATACCCATCGTGATCCCGAGCAGCGGCAGCAGCATCAGGTACCAGAGCAGGCCGGTCTCCGCCGAATCGGGCAGGGTGCGCAGCGTCGACGCCCAGAACCCGACCACCAGGCACGCCGCGATCACAGCCCAGCGCACCGCGAGGGTGGCGAGCGCGCCCGGCCGCCCGGTCGACGCGGGACGTTCCGCGACCGTGACCATGACGCTAGGTCGTCGACCGGGGCTTGCGGCTGGCCACCCACACCGCGAGACCGCCGAGCAGGCCGAGCGCCAGCACGCCGCCCGCCGCCGCGAGCACCCCGCGAACGGTGGAACTCGACGTGGTCTCGGGGGTGGGCTCCGTCAGCGACGACAGGTTCACCGGCTCCCGGTCCGCGGTCTGGAACAGCACGTCACCGGTCAGGGTGAACCAGCGGTTCCGGTCCGCCTGCAGCCAGTCCAGGATCCGATCCAGGTTCTCCGGGACCGCCGTCGACGTCGCGACGAGCAGCATCCGCTCCTTGTTCGCGTCCCAGGTCGCCTGGACGGACCCGAACTGCAGCGTCGGGACGTCGACGGTGCGACTGTGACCGGAATCGTTCGGATCGGCCAGCTCGATGGTGTCCTCGCCGGTCCGGGTCAGCGGCAGCGCGATCGAGTCCGGCAGGCCGCCGTCCGGGGCGACCAGGATCGTCGGCGACGTCGAGTTCACCGCGTCGTCGAACGACACCAGTTCCGGGCGCATCGGGGAGACGGTCATCGCCTGCAGGCCGGTGGTCAGGGACAGTGCGCGGCGCAGGTTCGCGAAGGTGTTGTCCTGCAGCCCGACGTCGACCGTCGGCAGCAGCGCCTGCGGCAGCGCGCCGAACCCGGCGGGGCTCGGCGGCGTCGCGGTGTCGCTCGTGACCGGGCTGGCCGGGTCAAGGGTCAGCGTCACCGGTTGCGTCGACCCGCAGGTCATGACGCCCGCGACCTGCAGCGTCACCACCACCTCCGTGTACCGGGTGAGCAGGTCGTTCGGGATGTCCACCCACTGGTCGATGCGTCCGGTGTCGTCGACCGGCCAGTGCGCCAGCGTGGTGTCGCCGACCGTCACCGTGATCTGCCCGTTCTGCGCGCTGGGCAGCGGCGTGTAGTTGCCGAGCAGGTGCACGGTGACGTCGTCGGAGGGGCGGCCGAGCCGGGTCTGGTCCAGGCCGACCACCACCCGCGCGCGGCCGGTCGACGTCGACGTCAGCTGGGTGACGCCGAGGTCGCTGAGCGTGGTGGCGTCGGGGGCGAGGATGGGCGCGGTGTCGAGGGCGCCCGCGGTCGCGGTCGACGCGACGACCACCTCGGCCAGTGAGTCGACCAGCAGCCGGGTCTGATCCAGCAAGGTCGCGCCCTGCCCGGACAGGGTGAGCACCGGGACGCCGGCCGGGGACGGCGACAACTGCACGGCCGGGCTGTCCGCTTCGGCGATCACCACCTGGCGTTCGAACTGCCCGACCGGCTGGTCGGGCATCGACTGTCCCGCGGGCAGCGGGCGCAGGTCGACGACGGTGCCCTGGTTCGCGTAGTGCGCGGTGACCGCGGTCCCGAACTCCAACGCGGCCGCGGACTCGTCGGGGGTCGGGTTCTCCGGTACGTATAGGTCGAGGCGCTGCAGGACCGGCGGCAGGAAGTCCGCGATCACCGCGGGCTGGATCTCGTTGCCCGCGTAGTCGATCGACGCGTCAACGATCGACAGCGAGTCCTCCGACCAGTCCTCGGCGCACCACTGGTCGTCGAGCGGCGCCAGGTGCGAGCGCAGCTGCACCTGCGCGGCGTTGTCGGTGATCGGCACCCCGGCGAGCGGGATCGTCACCGGCGCGGTCGGCGCCCCCGCCGGAACGTCGATGCGGCTGAGGATGCGGCCGCCCGCGACCGCGTCGATCCAGCCGCGGCCCGACCCGGCGGGCACCTGGATGGTGCCGTGCAGCGCGGTTGGGGCCATCCCCGGCGGAACCGGCAGGTGCAGGCTTACCGTCGCGTCCTGTCCGGGGAAGTTCAGCGTCCGCCCGAGTCCGACGGCGGGCAGTCCGAGCGTCGCGTCCTGGCGGGCGGGCACCGGCTGCGCCAGCGCGGGCGACGCGGCCGTCACACCCAGGACCGCGGCGACCGCAACACAGGTTGCGGCCAAGCCAGCGCCGCGGCGTACACGTTCGGACATCCGTCCTCCTCGAGTCGACCCCTTCGACCCTACGAGCGGAACGGCGCCGCCGCGCGGTGGACGCGCCGCTACTGGCTGTAGCTCGCCAGGAAGTTCCCGAAACGCTCGATCGCGACCGCCAGATCCCGCGCCCACGGCAGCGTCACGATGCGCAGGTGATTGTGGTCGACCCAGTTGAAGCCGGTGCCCTGCACCATCAGGATCTTCTCCTGCAGCAGCAGGTCCTGCACGAGCTTCTCGTCGTCGTGGATCTCGTACACGTTCGGATCCAGCCGCGGGAACGCGTACAGCGCACCCTTCGGCTTCACACATGAGACGCCGGGGATCATGTTCAGCCGCTCCCACGCGACGTCCCGCTGCTCGAGCAGGCGACCGCCGGGCAGGATCAGGTCCTCGATGCTCTGGTAGCCGCCGAGCGCCACCTGAATGGCGTGCTGCGCAGGAACATTGGGGCACAGCCGCATCGAGGCGAGCAGGTTCAGCCCCTCGAGGAAGCTGGTCGCGTGGTCCTTCGGGCCGGTGATCGCGACCCAGCCGGACCGGTAGCCCGCCACCCGGTACGCCTTCGACAGACCGTTGAACGTCAGGCACAGCAGGTCCGGTGCGAGCGTGGCGAGGGAGATGTGCTTGGCGTCGTCGTAGAGGATCTTGTCGTAGATCTCGTCGGCGAGCAGCAGCAGCGAGTGCTTGCGCGCCAACGCGACGATCCGGCTCAGCACCTCCTGCGAATACACCGCGCCGGTCGGGTTGTTCGGGTTGATCACCACGATCGCCTTGGTGCGCGGCGTGATCTTCGACTCGATGTCCGCGATGTCCGGGTTCCAGCCGTCCGACTCGTCGCACAGGTAGTGCACCGGGGTGCCGCCCGCCAGCGACGTCGTCGCCGTCCACAGCGGGTAGTCCGGCGCCGGGATCAGCACCTCGTCACCGTTGTCGAGCAGCGCCTGCATCGTCATCGTGATCAGCTCGGACACCCCGTTGCCGAGGTAGACGTCGTCCACGTCCAGGTCCGGGAACCCGGGGACCAGCTCGTAGCGGGTGACGATCGCGCGCCGCGCCGACAGGATGCCCTTCGACTCGGAGTAGCCCTGCGCGGTCGGCAGCGCCGCGATCATGTCCCGCATGATCACGTCCGGTGCCTCGAACCCGAACGGCGCCGGATTGCCGATGTTCAGCTTGAGGATGCGGTGCCCCTCCGCCTCCAGTCGCGCGGCGTGCGCGTGTACCGGGCCCCGGATCTCGTACAGCACGTTCTGCAGCTTCGCGGACTGGGTCAGCACGCGCGGCTGGGTGTGGGTGTGGTGGGAGGGCTCCGAGACGGTCACCCGTCCATGGTGCCACTGTCGGTAAAGCGATTTACCCGCGGGGAGCCTCCGATCAGCGCAAACCGTGCGCCGAACGGCTGCGCGCCCGCGCCGAGGGGAGGACGATGGGACGCGGTCAGTGCCGACTTGGAAGTGGTTCACATGAGCGCACCCGGAATTCCT
This sequence comes from Rhodococcus sp. NPDC058532, assembly GCF_042719255.1. Taxonomy (NCBI): domain Bacteria; kingdom Bacillati; phylum Actinomycetota; class Actinomycetes; order Mycobacteriales; family Nocardiaceae; genus Rhodococcus; species Rhodococcus sp. NPDC058532. Next base: position 111,621 of record NZ_JBHXNU010000015.1, on the reverse strand, counting down.
CGCCCCGCCCCGGTCGACGTCGCGCACCACACCCACCTGACCGGGGTGTTCGCGCCGCAACGCGCCGAGGTCGACGTCCCCGACCTTGAGGTGATCGGCGAGATCCCGCCGGAACTGCACGGCGCCTACCTGCGCAACGGGCCGAACCCGCGGTTCGATCCGATCGGCAACTACGTGTACCCGCTCGACGGGGACGGGATGGTGCACCGCATCGAACTCGACGGTGGCCGCGCCAGGTACACGAACCGGTTCGTCCGAACCCCGATGGTCGTCGCCGAGGAACGCGCCGGGCATGCCATCTGGGGCGGCGTCACCGACCTCTACACCCCGGGCGTCGACGAGGTCGGCCCCGAACTGGCGGGCACCGGCCGGGACCTGCCCGACATCAACGTCGTCCGGCACGGCGGCAGGCTGCTCGCGATGGCGGAGGCCGCCCCGCCGTACCGACTCGACCCGACCGACCTGGCCACCCTCGGCAGGGACACCTGCGACGGCGCGATGGCGGTCGGCAGCACCGCGCACCCGAAACTGGACCCGGTGACCGGTGAACTGGTGCTGTTCACCTACCTCCTCGACGCGCCGTACCTGACCTGGTCGGTGGTCGCGGCGGACGGGACGGTGGCGCGGGAACCGACGGTCGTCGAGGGCCTGCGTGAACCGCTGATGATCCACGACATGGCGCTCACCGAACGCTACGTGGTGCTGGTGCTGTGTCCGCTCGTGTTCGACCTGGCCGCCGCGCTCACCGGCGGCGCGCTGCTGGACTGGCGCCCCGACGACGGCACCCGGGTCGCGCTGATTCCCCGCGCAGGCGGACCCGTCCGGTGGGCGGACTGCGAGGCGTTCTGGGTGTGGCATTTCGCCGGTGCCCGCGACCTCCCCGACGGGCGGGTGCAGGTGGACTACGCGCAGTGGGCGTATCCGGGCGGGTTCGCGGACCTGGACGCACCATGTGTCGGCGGACTGGTCCGCGCGACCGTCGACCCCGACCGCGGCGCCATCGACCGTCAAGTCATGCACGACCGGGACGTCGAATTCCCCCGCATCGACGACCGCACCCTCGCCCGCGCCCGCGGCCGGATCGCGACCATCGGCAAACGCGGCCCCCGCGACGGCCACATGGACTCGCTGTGGTTCTTCGACCCCGACGCGGGCACCGAGACGTCGTGGGATCCGGGGCCGCTATCCGTCGGCGAACCGATCCACCTGCCCGGCACCGGATCCGACTACTGGGGGATGCTCGGCACCGACCGGGAGACCATGGCGTCGTGGTTCGTGATCCTGCCCGCCGACGACCCGGCGTCCGGGCCGGTGGCGCGGGTCCGGATGCCGATCCGGGTGCCCGCCGGACTGCACGGGGTGTGGCTGCCGCAGATGTGACCGAGACGACCCTCCATCGCCTTGTCGGGTGCGCCCAAGTTGGTGATACTTACCGGCGCGTTAACAAGCGCAGGCCACTAGGACATCGGCATGGGAAGTGACGTGACCACCGATATACACCCGGTGAGTGAAGAACTCACCTCGGCGCCTCGGACCCCGTGGCGGGATCCCAGGCGTTACTTCTGGTTGCTGGGCCTGCTGGCCCCGCTCAGCCCCTTCGCGGCGTGGGTGCTGGTGGAGCTGTTCGGGCTCGGACTGTTCTGGGCGGCAGGCGCGATCCTGCTCGTCGTGATCATCCCGCTGGTGGACCTGGTGTCCGGTGTCGACAAGTCCAACCCGCCGGACCGGGTGATGGCCGCACTCGAGGACGACCGGTACTACCGCTGGTGCACCTACCTGTTCCTGCCGATCCAGTTCGCCGGGCTGGTATTTGCCTGCTACATGTGGACGACCGCCCCGATGGGCTGGCCCGAACGGTTTGCGATGGCCGCGACCGTGGGCGTCGTCGCGGGTGTCGGGATCAACGCCGCCCACGAACTCGGCCACAAGCGCCCGCAGCACGAGCGGTGGCTCGCGAAGGTCGCTCTCGCGCAGTCGTTCTACGGGCACTTCTACGTCGAGCACAACTTCGGGCACCACCTGCGGGTCGCCACCCCGGACGATCCGGCGTCCGCGCGCTACGGCGAGTCGTTCTGGGCGTTCCTGCCGCGGTCGGTGGTCGGGGGTGTCCGCTCCGCCTGGGTGTACGAGAAGGCCCGCCTCGCCCGCCGCGGCCTGCGCACCTGGAGTCCGCGCAACGACGTCCTCAACGCCTGGGCGATGAGCATCGCGCTGTTCGCGGTGCTGATCGCCGCGTTCGGGTGGAGCGTCGCGCCGTGGCTCGTGGTGCAGGCGGTGCTCGGCTTCACGTTCCTCGAGGCAGCGAACTACCTCGAGCACTACGGGCTGCGGCGCGCCAAGAAGGCGAACGGACGCTACGAGCGCGTCGCCCCCGAGCACAGCTGGAACAGCGACCACGTGTGCAGCAACGTCTTCCTGTACCACCTGCAGCGGCACAGCGACCACCACGCAAACCCGTTGCGCCGCTATCAGACCCTCCGCTCGATGCCCGACGCCCCGCAACTCCCCGCCGGCTACGCGGTGCTGATCGTGCTCGCCTTCGTGCCGCCGCTGTGGCGTCGGGTGATGGACCCGCGGCTGCTCGAGCACTACGACGGCGACCTGTCCCGGATCAACCGCGTCGGCACGTAGCCGCGCCGGTCGCCCTGTGCACAGGGGTGTTGTGGGGTGCGCGGGGGTTTTCGGCGTGTAGTTCGTGTGTGGGTGCGGGGACGGGTGTGTGCACAGGGGTTCTGGTGTGTGCGGCGGTGGACGGGTGCCGCGGCGTCGTCAGTGGGCGTGTGCCAGGGGTTGTCGTGCGTGCGGCCGAACGACGACTATCCGACCGGCGGCATACGGACGATGCGTCCAGTGGGTGGCTCGGACCGCCGGGCACGGTTGAGCGCGCGCCGGATCCGGTCGGCGATCACCTCCGGCGTCGTCAGCTCCTCCCACGTCCAGCGCACCACCTGCCAGCCGGCGTCCCGGATCGCGTCCTCCCGCTTCTTCTCCGCGACCAGCACGTCCTCCGGGAGCGTGCCGTCCGGGACGAGGCGGCCGTACTTGGACAGTCCGTCGAACTCCCCGACCACACCGTCGAACAGGAAGTCGACGCGACCGAGCAGGACGCCCTTGTGCGAGTGCAGCTCCGGTTGCAGGTCGGGCAGCGGCAACTGCTCGCGGACGAGGAGTGCGCGGCTTCGGGTCTCGCCGACGCTCTCGGAGCGGCCGTCCGCCATGCGCAGCACTCGACGGATCCGGTGAGGGTGCTTGCGCGCGGGCGTCAGGGCGGCCTCGAGTGCGGCCTGATCGACGGCGCCGACGTGCAGGGCGTGGTCCGCGGCGACGAGTGCCTGCTCGAATCCCAGAGTCGCGGCCAGGTCGACGACGGTCCGCGCAGGAGTGGTCACGCGGAGACCGTCGACCGTCGTGATGTCGCTGTCCGGTAGCGGTACCGAGTGCACCCGACGCCGGCGGCTCAGGCTGCCGCCCGACGACCTGTTGCGGGTCAGGTGCACCCGCGCCAACGGAGTGCTCCACAGGTCGAACCCGTGGACCACCGCCGCCGACTGATGGCTCAGCACGGCCTCCGGTGACGCGACATCCAGCACGGCCTCGGCAACAAGCCGGTGGCGCGCCTCGGCACCGAGCTCGAGGTAGGCCTCCGCGTGGGCGAACCGCCCGGGATGCAGTCGCTTCCACACCCCGGTCCGGCACTGCCGCTGCAGTTCCCGGTCGGTCGCCCCGCGCCGCAGCGCCTCTTCTCGTCGAATGAATTGTTCCCCCATGCCGATATCGTGCCCGGCCTCGACGCGCCCGCACACCCGTCGACGCCAACCTGTGGATAACTGCGCGCAAACTGTGGACAACGTCGTTGTCGGACGCGGTGGCGTGCGCTATGGGTGGTGTCCGATTTGGCCTGTGCACAGAGGGATTCCCTGGCGTGCAGGGGTTTTCGGCGTGCAGTGGGGGTGTGCGTGCGGGAAGTGGTGTGTGCACAGGGGTGTTGCGGGGTGCGCGGGGGTTTTCGGCGTGCAGTGGGGGTGTGCGTGCGGGAAGTGGTGTGTGCACAGGGGTGTTGCGGGGTGCGCGGGGGTTTTCGGCGTGCAGCGGGGGTGTGGGTGCGGGAAGTGGTGTGTGCACAGGGGTGTTGCCTGGCTGACACCGTCGGCGTCGATCGCGGCGGTCGCGGGCCCTGTGTGGTCGGCGGGGGTGTGCGCAGGGGGGTGTTGTGGGGTGCGCGGGGGTTTTCGGCGCACAGTGGGGGTGTGCGTGCGGGAAGTGGTGTGTGCACAGGGGTGTTGCCTGGCTGGCACCGTCGGCGTCGGTCGTGTCGATCGCGGCGGTCGCGGGTCTGTGTGGTCGGCGGGGGTGTGCACAGGGGTGTTGTGGGGTGCGCGGGGGTTTTCGGCGTGCAGTGGGGGTGTGGGTGCGGGAAGTGGTGTGTGCACAGGGGTGGTGCGCGGGGGCGGGGCGGGGCGCCCGGACGCAGAGCGCGCCCCCACCGGTGCGGTGGGGGCGCGCTCTGCGTGCTGCGCTACTTGCGGCCGGGGGCCTTGGCGCCGGGCTTGAACCCGAGCCCGCCTGCCTTCGGCTGCGGCGGCGCCGGCGCCTCGGCTGCGGGGGCCGCAGGAGCGTCCGCGACCGGCTCGGCGACCGGCTCGTCCGCCGGGGCCGTCTCGACGGGTGCGGCCGCCGGAGTCGCGGGGGCTGCGGCCTTCCGCGCACCGGGGGCCTTCGCGCCACCCTTGAACCCGAGCCCGCCTGCCTTCGGCTGCGGCGGTGCTGGCGCCTCGGCAGCGGGCGCCACCGGCTCCTCGACGGCCGGGACCTCGGCAGCAGGCGCGGGCGCGGCAGCAGGCGCTGCCTTCTTCGCGCCGGGTGCCTTGAGCCCACCCTTCATCTGCAGTCCACCGGGCTTGGCGACGGGAGCCGCCGGTGCCTCGGCGGCAGGCGCCGCAGTGTCGGCCGCCGGTGCGGCGGGGGTCGCGGCCTTGGCGCCCGGTGCCTTCGCGCCGGGTGCCTTGAGCCCGCCCTTCATTTGCAGTCCGCCGGGCTTGGCGGTCGGCGCGGCGGGAGCCTCGGCTGCGGGAGCGGAAGCGTCGGCGGCAGGAGCGGCAGCCTTCGCGCCGGGTGCCTTGAGCCCGCCCTTCATCTGCAGCCCGCCGGCCTTCGCGGCGGGGGCGCCTGCGGCGGGAGCCGCACCGCCGCCGGGTGCCTTCGCACCACCCGGTGCCTTGGGGCCGCCCTTCATCTGCAGCCCGCCCGCCTTCGGGGCCACCGGCGCCGCGGCGGGAGCTGCCGCGGCCGGAGCCTCGGCGACGTCCTCCTCCGCGACCGGTGCGGCCTCGGCGACGACCGTCTCCTTCGGCTTCTGCACGACCTTGATGTTCTCGGTCAGCTGCGCCGAATCGAGGCGGGTGATCGACTCGAGCATCATCTGCGCGACGTCCACGACCTCGACGCCCTCGCCCTGGCCCGACTCCTGGCGTGCGGTGACGCCGTCGGTGAGCATGACGCGGCAGAACGGGCAGCCGGTCGCGATCTTCTTCGGATCCGTGGAGAGAGCCTCGTCGACGCGGTCGACGTTGATCCGCTTGCCGAGCTGCTCCTCCATCCACATGCGGGCACCGCCAGCGCCACAGCACATGGACCGCTCGCCGTGCCGCGGCATCTCCTTGAGGTTGGAGCCGGTCGCGGCCATCAGCTCACGCGGCGCGTCGTACACCTTGTTGTGCCTGCCGAGGAAGCACGGGTCGTGGTAGGTGACGTCCTCCTGCACGGAGGCGACCGGGATCAGTTTCTTCTGCCGCACCAGGCGGTTGAGTAGCTGGGTGTGGTGGACGACCTCGTAGCGGCCGCCGACCTCCGGGTACTCGTTGCCGAGCGCGTTGAAGCAGTGCGCGCAGGTGACGACGATCTTGCGCTTGGACTCCTCGACGCCGTCGAAGAGGTTGTCGAGGACCTCGATGTTCTGCATCGCGAGCTGCTGGAACAGGAACTCGTTGCCCGCGCGGCGTGCGGAGTCGCCGGTGCAGGTCTCCTCGGCGCCGAGGACCATGAACTTCACGCCAGCGGTGGCGAGCAGCTCGGCGACGGCCTTGGTGGTCTTCTTCGCGCGGTCCTCGTATGCGCCGGCGCAGCCGACCCAGAACAGGTACTCGTAGTCCTCGAACGTCTCCGCGTCCTTGCCGAAGACCGGGATCTCGAAGTCCATCTCGGAGATCCAGTTGAGCCGGTCCTTGGAGTTCTGGCCCCAGGGGTTGCCCTTGTTCTCGAGGTTCTTGAACAGGCCAGCCAGCTCGGACGGGAACTCCGACTCGATCAGCACCTGGTAGCGACGCATGTCGATGATGTGGTCGACGTGCTCGATGTCGACGGGGCACTGCTCGACGCAGGCGCCGCAGTTGGTGCACGACCACAGCGTCTCGAGGTCGATGACCGGGGCCTGCTCGCCCGCGGCGACCAGCTCGGCGGTCTCACCGACCAGCCTGCGCTCGGCCTCCAGCCGCGCGGCCTCGGGAATCTTCGCGAGCGCGGCCTCGTCGACGTTACCGTCGGCGTCGACCAGGCCGACCTCGTCGCCGCCCATGTCCTTGCGGCCACCGGCCAGCAGGTACGGCGCCTTGGTGTAGCCGTGGTCGCGCAGCGACATGATCAGCAGCTTCGGGGACAGCGGCTTGCCGGTGTTCCAGGCCGGGCACTGCGACTGGCAGCGTCCGCACTCGGTGCACGTGGTGAAGTCCAGCCAGCCCTTCCAGGAGAAGTCCTCGATCCGTCCGGCGCCCAGGGTGTCGGTGTCGGGGTCGACGTTGTCCATGGTCAGGGCCTTGCCCTTGGACATCATCGGCTTCGCGGCGCCGAGGGCGACGTCGCCGTCGTCCTCACGCTTGAAGTAGATGTTCGGGAACGCGGAGAAGCGGTGCCACGCGACGCCCCAGGTGATGTTGCGGCCGACGACGTAGAGCCAGACCATGCCGGACATCAGCTTGATGAACGCGAAGATCGAAACCATGACAGCGCTGGACGGCAGCAGGTTGGCCACCTGCATCGTGAAGAAGTCGGTCCACGGGTTGGCGTGGCCCGTCATCGCGATGCGGCCGGCCTTCACCATGATCATGCCGAGGCCCTCGACGAGGACGACGATCTCGACGAAGTAGGCGGGCCCGAACTTGGAGCCGCTGAAGCGGGAGAGTCGCGCGGGAACGCGCGGGTGGTTGAGCTGACGCAGCACGATCAGTGTCACGATGCCGACGACGGTGCCGATGCCAAGGATCTCGTCCCACAGATGCCAGGCCCATGTGTTGCCGAAAATCGGCCAGTGGAACTCGGGGTTGAACGTCTGCCCGTATGCCTCGAACCACAGCAGGAAGCCGCCGAGGAAGCCGATCATGACGAGCCAGTGCGCCCACCCGACGGTGCGGAACTTCTGCATCCGGGTGTGCGCGATGAACTCGACGATCATCTGCTTGAAGCGGGGGAAGAACGGGCGCCAGCGGTCGGGCGCGGACTGCCCGATCATGACTGTCTTGCCCATGGTCCAGGCCCCGCTCAGGAACGAGGCCCAGCACACGAGGCTGAGCAGTACGCCGATCGTGCCCAACGTGATCGTCAGGGCGTTCATGTCACGGCCTTTCCTTCTCCAACGGCATTCGGCAACGGCAACAAGAGTAAGCCACCGTAAGTTACCCGCCGGTAGCATGGTCGTTCAAGACGGCATTCGTCGCTGCGTGTGCCGGTCATCGGCCCGGCGTCGCAGTAGTGCTGTCGGACACGGTAAGTCCTCGGCTATCGGGCGTTTAGTGCAGGTGAACCTAACTTGGACAACCGACCGGTAACTTAACCTCGCAGAATGAGGGTGTCCTTACCCTCGCTCAACGACATTGTTCTCAGCCGTCTCACAGACTAGGGTTCGCGTGATTGTGTGTCTTTTCGCGCGCAGCGCGCGTCTGCAACTCTGGAGGGGAATCACAGAATGAAGCTCAGGAAGTTCGCCGTCACCTCGATGCTCGCGGTCGCCGCGCTCGGTGTCGGCGCGGGTACCTCGTACGCCAACCCCGCCGCCGAGGCTCCCGAGACCATCGACTGGAAGTCCAACATCGAGGGCACCTCCGTCGTCACCACCATCGACGCGGGCGCGTTCAAGGTCTCCGGTGACGGCAAGAACATCGAGCTGCAGGACGGCAACGGCAACGCGGTCGTCAGCCTGCCGCTCGCCTTCCAGCTCAACACCCTCCAGTTCCCGATGGAGCAGAAGATCAGCGAGGACGGCAAGACCGTCACCCTGACCCCGGTCTTCGACCTCGGCAAGGCCAAGCCGATCGCCGGTGACGCCACCGCGCAGCCGATCGACGGCTTCGGTCTCGCCGTCAAGGACATCGCCTCGCCCGAGGAGAACCTTATGGCGCAGAGCACCTTCAACTCGCAGCTCGCCGTCGCGACCGCAGCGGGTGGGCTTATCGGCACCATTATCGGTGCCGGCCTTGGATTCGCCGGGATCATTGGTGGGCCGGCGGTGCTGGTCGCAGTTCCGGCGGGCGCGGCGATTGGTGGAGTCGTCGGAACCATCGCGGTTGGTGGTCCCGCTTTGATCGCTGCGGGCATCGGGCTGGGACAGACTCTGATGGCCGAGCCTGGCACCACGATCTACGCGAAGAAGTAGCCCACGTACCACGCACAGCGGCCCGTCACCTCATCGAGGTGACGGGCCGCTCCGCGTTTGGCGCCGTAGCGCCCGGGAGCCAGTCGAGGCCGGGTATGTCGACCGGCCTCGACTGGGCGGATCAGGAGAGTCCTGCGCCGCCAGCGTTTGTCGCAATCTTGAACACGTAGCCGAACACGGTCATGCCGAGATCCAGCACGGTTCCCGCGTCGGATCCGGTTCCGGCGTCGGGGGTGGTGGCGTCGGCGATGTCTGCGAGCATGGCACTTCCTTCGTGTCGTGTGGGCCGACCACGGGCCGGCGGCTTCCCGACTGGATCCCCCCAGTCAGTTCGTCCAATTCGTTGTCGGTGCGAAACAGATTCGCCAGCAACAACTTCGGGCATCCTACCGTGCCCGCTCCCGGGCCGGTGCCGCTACCCCGTCCCGAAAAGCAACTGTGCGTGAGTTTTACCCCAATCGGGGTAAAACTCACGCACAGGCGCGAAGCGCAGATCAGTTAGCTGGTGCGGACCTTGAGGCCGGGGTTGTCGGCGAGGATCGCGTTGATCGGGGTCGCGAACAGCTGCGTGCTGTCGCCGAGGACGGTGGTGACGACGGCGGCGAGCTCGCAGAACTTCAGGTCCGCGACGTTCGACGCGCTGGAGATGCCGAGAGCGCGGTCGCCGGTGACGATGGTGCCGCCGCTGTCGCCCTGCAGGGCACAGATGTTCGCGGAGAAGCCGCCGCGCAGGGTGCGCTGGCCGACGCCGACGGTCTGGTTGACGGCGTTGATGGTGCCGCACGTGAAGCCGGTGGTGAGACCGGACTTGCACACCGGCGCGCCGACGACCGGGTCGGCGGTGCCGGTGATGCGCAGCGGCGACCGGCCGGGGACCCGGACCAGGTTGTTCTGGAAGCGGTGCTTGGCGGCGTCGTCGATGCGGATGATCGAGTAGTCCAGGCCGTCGAGGTGGGTGCGGGCGAAGGTGCCGATGTGCGGGCCGAAGGTGCCGTCGGTCGGCATCTGGAACACCTGGGTTCCGGGGGCGCCGCGGTTGGGGTCGCAGTGCCCGGCGGAGATGTTCACGGTGCGGCCGGAGCCGTCGGTGCCGTTGAACCCGAGCGAGCAGCGGAAGGCGCCTGCCGCGTTCTCCGCCGCGTACGAGTCGCCGCCGAACAGCGCGTCGGCGGGGGCGCCGCCGTTGTCCACGGCCTGCGGGGCCACGGACCCGAGCGCGGGCTGCAGTGCGAGCACGGCGCCCTGCAGGAAGTCGGGCAGCTGCAGGCCGCCGAGGTCGACGGTGTCCGCGACCCGCAGCACCAGGTTGTTGTTCACCACATCGACCGCGGCGCCGCCGACGAGGTCGGCGAGCGGCTTCGGCAGCTTCGCGATCCAGTCCTGCGCCTTGGTCAGCTGGTCGTGCAGGGCGCGCTCGCTGTGCGGCAGGTCCTTGACCGTGTACCCGGCGTCCTCGACGGCCTTGCGCGCCGCGTCGGCGTCCTGCCCGGAGGCGAGCCCGATCAGCGGAACACCCGCCTGGTCGAGCCAGGCACCGGCGAAGGTATCCGGGAACTTCGCGCGCAGATCGTTCGCGAACGCGACCAGCTTCTGCCCGGCCTCCGCCTTCTCCAGGTACTGCTCGGGGGTGAGCCCGAGGTCCCGCTGCACCGCCGCGACCAGGTCCTCGGGGAGGGTGGTGGTCGGCGCCTGCGCGGCCGGTTCGGCGTGCGCGAGGGCGGCGGGAGCGAGCAGGAGCAGGGCGGCCGAGCCGATCATCGCGGCACGGCGCGCGCGGATGCTGCGCATGGGGACCTTCCGGGTCGGTGACGTGCAGTGTTCGGAACCTGCACAGTGCAGTCGGGCATGCGAACACGACTCGAGCACCGTGGGGTGGTCGCGTCGAATGCCCCTGACTATATGGCCTCGGGTGGCGTTGCCGCACCGTCTCATCCATTTCGCGACGGATGTCGGGATCGGCACCGCCGGTGCTGGTGCGACGGCGGGTCAGGCGGGCGCGGGCACCGACCGCACCCGCAGGTCGGCGCCGAGGGCGGCACCGGCGCGGCCGACGACCTTCTCGATCGGGATGCCGATGCTCGCGGTGCCGCCGTCGAGGGCGAGGACGAGGTTCGCCTCGGTGCAGTTCGGGGCGCCGCTCGCGTTGGAGCCGGACGTGATGCCGAGCGCGCGGGTGCCGGTCAGGATCGCGCCGCCGCTGTCACCGCTGAGGGTGCAGGTCGACCCCGCGAAGCCGCGGACCAGGCGGGAGGACCCGTCCATCATCTCCAGCGGCACGTCGACGGACTCGGCGAGCACGATCCCGCAGGTGAACGTCGACGACTGCCCCGACTTGCAGATCGGTGCGCCGACCACCGGGCGGGCGGTGCCCGTCACGGTGACGGTGGTGCCGTTCGCGCCGCGGACCGTCGGCTGGTCGAGGCCCGCGTCGACGCCCGCCCGGTTCAGCTTGATCACCGAGTAGTCGAGGCCGCCGGAGTCGATGCCCATCTCGGAGTGCGCGAAGCTGCCGACCTGCGTGCTGCGGGTGACGTCGACCGGGTTCGGCAGGTACACCGGCGAGCCCGCGGTGGCGCCCGGCTGCTCCTGCACGGGGTCGCAGTGCCCGGCGCTGAGGTTGTACGGGGTGCCGTCGCCGCCGACCGCGTTGAACCCGAAGGAACAGACACCGATCTGCTCCGGCGTCGTCGCCGCGGACATCGGCTGCGCGGTCGTCACGTAGGTGTCGCCGCCCTGCGGCCGCGGATCGACCGGGCCGCCGCGGTCGGGGGACAGGACCACCTGCAGGCCGGCGAGCAGGGTCGGCAGGTTCAGTGCCTGGCCGATCGGGCTGTTCACCACGTCGATGACGACCTGATTGTTCAGCACGTCCACCGAGGTGGAGTTGATCTGCGAGGAGATGTCCTTCGGCAGCGCGGTGATCCAGTCGTTTAGCTGCGCCCGGGCGTCCTCCAGCTGCCGCTCGGACACCGCGGCGATGTGGGTGCCGTACCCGTCGCTGGCGACCTGCTGAGCGGCCTCGGTGGAGGTGACGGCGACGATGGGACGGCCGTCGGTCGCGATCCAGGACCCGGCGAAGGTGTCCGGGGCGGAGGCCCGCAGCTCGTCGGAGTAGCTGCTGAGCCGCTGCGCCAGCTCCGCGCGCTGCAGGTACTGCTGCGGCGTCAATTTCAGGTCCCGCGCGATGGCCTCGACGAGTTCGGCGGGCAGCTGCTGGACGTGCTCCTCGCTGACCAGGCGTTCACCCGGTGCGGCCTGGGCGAGTGCGCCGGCCGTGAGAAGTGAGGCAGAGGCCAGGATGGCGGCGCGCAGCGCCAGCGGCAGACGCATGAAAACCCTTCTGGAGGCGATCGAGACGGGGGACAGCGCCCCACCATAGGGGAAACCGGGGGACGGTGTCCGTCGGTGCAGGTGGCGGGGTTTCGGTCAGGATGCGACGGGGCCCTTGTCGTCGGGTTCGGGCTCCGGTTCCGGCGCGGGTGTCGTCGTGGTCGTGGTGGTGGTGGTCGTCGTGGTGGTGGTCGGGGCGACGGTGGTGGTTGTGGTGGTCGTCGGCGGCACCGTGGTCGTTGTGGTTGCGGTGGTCGTCGTCGGGCGCGCCTGCGTCGTCCGGGTCGGTATCGACGGCCGCGCGGTCGCGGTGGTGGGGGCCGGTGCCGCGGTGGGCAGCGGCTCCCAGGTCGTCGGCGCCGCCGGGGCGACCGCGACCTCGGCGGTCGACACCGGGACCGTCGACGTCCGCCGCGGGGTGGTCGTCGGTGCGGCGGACGCCGTCGTCGTCGGCTGCGGTTCGAGATGCGGATGTGGGGTGCCCGCCGTGCCGTCGGACCCGGACAGCGCCACCGCGCCGACGAGTGCCGCAATGACGAGGGCCGCGCCGACACCACCGCCGACCATCGCCGCCCGGTTCCGCGGCTCCCCGGCCGGGGCGGTCACCGCCGTCACCGGTGCCGCCTGCGCGGCGGGCTGCACGGCCCGCCCGGGCCCGGCCTCGGTGAACGCGGTCGGCGTCGCGGGCGGCGGCACGGCGGGCAGCGAATCGGTGTCCGCCTCGGAGTCACCGGCGGCGATCGCACCCACAGCGGCACCGACGCCGGCGGCGCCGGCGATCGCGGGCACCCCCGCGCCGCCCGCCGCGAGGATCGCCGCACCGTGCGTGGCCGTCCGACCCGGATGGGGTGCGGTCACCGCCGGTGCGGGCAGCGCCTCCGCCAGCGCCGACAGCAGCGGGATCGCGGCGCCCCCGCCGGTCAGCAGGACCGCGGACACCGCGGCGGGGTCGAGGTCGTGCGCCCGCGCGGTCTCCGGCACCAGCGACAGCGCCCCCTCGAGCGGCCCCCGCAGGATCTCGTCCAGGTCGGCGCGGGTGAGGGTGACCGACGCGCCGCCGCCGACCGGCACCGGCACCACGACCTCGGTCGCCGTCGACAGCTGCTCCTTCGCGGTGCGGCAGCACGCCCGAACCCGGTCCAGGTCGGCGCGGGTGGCCGGGTCGGCGGGGTCGATCGGGCCGAGGTCCGCGTCGGCGGCGCCGAGCACATGCTCGGCGATCATGCGGTCGATGCCGTCGCCACCGAACCGGGCGGCGAACGTCGACGGCGGGAGCAGCAGCGGGGTGGCGCCGGTCCGCACCAGCGACACCGTCACCCCGGCGGCGGCGAAGTCGCACACCGCGACGACCGCGCCGTCGGCCGGGTTCCGGTCGGCCTGGTACCACCGGACCGCCGCCGCGGCGTCCGGGACCAGCGTCACCGCGGACAGCCCGGTCCGGTCGAACGCGGCGCGCTGCGCGGCAACCAGGGTCTTGCTCCACCGCGCCGGGTGGGTCGCGACGACGGTCGGGTCCGCGGGCAGCCCGGGGAAGTGCCGGACGGCGGTCGCCAGCAGGCTTGCCGTCGCGGTGGCGACCAGGTCCTCGGCGAGGTACCCGGTGCCGTCGGCGCCGGCGACCGCCTCGGCGTCGCCGACGCGGGCGACGAAACCGCTCAGCACCCCCGGCTCGTCCGCGGGTGCGCCGAGGGTCGCGGCGGTCGGGGACACCCGCAGGGTCGCGGGCTCCACCAGCACCGGCGGGTCGGCCAGCGGCGCATCCGAGGCCTGCACGACCGCGACCGCCTCGGTACTTCCGACACCGAGCCCGATGCCGTGTCCGACCGTCATTTCCCTGCCCCATCTCCTCGGTGAGCCGACGGGTCACAGTATCGGCCGCCGCTCGGCTCGGGCAGCGGGCACCGACGGATCGCCCTACGCTCAAGTCGACCGCCCCGCGCGGGGACGGCCAACGAGCTTGGAGCGTCGATGAGTCGAGCGGTTCCCCAGCCCCTGCAGCGGCCGCTCGACGCGGCGGCACTGTTCCTGGTGGTGACCGTCGGGCCGGGCCGGGCCGATGCCGACAGCGCGGCGGGGGTGGCCGCCGACATCGGGTCGCTGGTGCGGGCCGTCGGATTCCGGGAACAGCGGGGCTCGCTGCACTGCGTCGTCGGTGTCGGCTCCGAGTTCTGGGACCGGCTCGGCCACCCGTCCCGCCCGGCGGGCCTGCACCCGTTCGAGCCGGTGACCGGGCCGCGGCACCGGGCGCCTGCCACGCCGGGGGATCTGCTGTTCCACATTCAGGGGTCGCGGGCCGACCTCTGCTTCGAACTGGGCAGGCTGATCCGATCCGCGCTGGGCGGATCTGCCACCGTCGTCGACTCGGTCAGCGGCTTCCGCTACTTCGACGCGCGCGACCTGCTCGGGTTTGTCGACGGCACCGAGAACCCCACCGGACCGGACGCCGCGACCGCCACCCTGATCGGGGACGAGGACGCCGAGTTCGCGGGCGGCAGTTACGTGATCGTGCAGAAGTACCTGCACGACCTCGACGCGTGGACCGCGCTCCCCGCCGACGAGCAGGAACGGGTGATCGGCCGGACCAAACTCGACAACGTCGAACTCGACGAGCTGCCGTCGAACTCGCACGTGGCCCTGAACACCCTCGTCGACACGGTCGGCACCGAGCGGGAGATCCTCCGCGCGAACATGCCGTTCGGCAGCCTCGACCGCGGCGAGTTCGGCACCTACTTCATCGGGTACGCGCGCACCCCCGCGGTGACCGAGGAGATGCTGCGGCGGATGTTCCTCGGCGACCCGCCGGGCAACTACGACCGGATCCTCGACTTCTCCACCGCGGTGACCGGGTCCCTGTTCTTCGTCCCCAGCGTGGGCACCCTCGACGCCCTCGACGCCCTCGCCGACCCGTCCGCCGACGACGCCGCCCCGGCCGAGTCCCCGTCTCGCTACGCACTGTCCCTCGACATCGGCGATCTCAAAGGAGTGTCCGGATGACCGAATCGAACAACCTGCACCGTCAGCTCGCCCCGGTGACCGAGGCCGCGTGGCAGCAGATCGGGGAGGAGGCGGCCCGGACCTTCAAACGGCACGTCGCGGGCAGGCGCGTCGTCGATGTCGCCGGGCCGGAAGGCTATGCGTACTCGGCGCACAACACCGGCCGGGTCACCTCGATCGACGTGTCGGACAACCGGATTCGCGCGCAGTTGCGCGAGGTGCATCCGCTGGTGGAGTTGCGGTACCCGTTCACGTTGAGCCGCGCCGAGATCGACGACGTCGAGCGCGGCTCGCTGGACTCGGACTGGCAGCCGGTCAAGGACGCCGCGAAGGCGATCGCGTTCGCGGAGGACCGGGCCGTGTTCGCTGGCTACCAGGCGGCCGGGATCCGTGGGCTCGGCCCGTCGTCGTCCAACCCGGTGTTGCAACTGCCGTCGGATCCGCTTGCGGTGCCCGATGCGGTGGTGTCGGCGCTGTCGGCGCTGCGGCTGGCCGGGGTGGAGGGCCCGTACGCGGTGGTCCTCGACGCCGAGTCGTACACGGCCGTCAGCGAAACCCGGGACGAGGGGCACCCGGTCTTCCACCATCTCAAGGACCTCGTCGACGAGATCGTCTGGGCGCCCGCGGTCCGCGGCGGCTATGTGCTGTCCACCCGCGGCGGCGACAATCAGCTGACCCTCGGTGTTAACCTGTCGATCGGCTACGACAGTCACACCGCGACCGAGGTGACGCTGTATCTCGAAGAGTCGCTGACGTTCTCGTCGCTGACCGCGGAGGCCGCCGTCGTCCTTGCCCGCTGAGTCAACGATGGGCGTTCGTCACCTTGCCGACGAACATCTCGAACTTCTGCAGCCAGTCGGCGACGAACGCGGCGGTGCCCTGGTCGGTGATCTCGCCGTCGGCGGTGATCAGGCCCTCGGTGAACTGGATGTACGCCTCGGGCTGCGCGAGCTCGGGCGAGTTCACGAAGGACAGGATGCTGCGCAGATGCTGCTGCGCGACGGCGGTCCCGATCTTGCCGGGCGAGGCGCCGATCACCGCGGACGGCTTGTACGCGAAGGAGTTCTGGCCCCACGGGCGCGACCCCCAGTCGATCGCGTTCTTCAACGCCCCGGGAACCGAGCGGTTGAACTCGGGGGTCACGAAGATCAACGCGTCGACGGCGGCGATGGCCTCCTTGAGTGCCAGTCCCTCCGCCGGGTAGTCGGCGTCGTAGTCGTGGTTGTACAGCGGCAGGTTCCCGATCGGGATCTCCTCGAGCGTGAGGGAGGTGCCCGCGCTGAGGCGCTGCAACGCCTTCGCGAGCCTGCGGTTGATCGAGACCGTGGACAAACTGCCGATGAACACGCCAACCTGATACGACATCGGGTCACCTCTCGCGGATCGCGCCGGAGCAGCCTCGGGTACGGTGCCCGAGCCTACGCGCCGTGCCCCATCGCCCGCAGCATGGACAGCATCTCGGCCCGGGACTGCGCGCCGAGACGCCTGCGGATCCGGGCGACGTGATGCTCGACTGTTTTCGCCGAGATGAACAGTCGCGCACCGATGTCCCGGTAGGTCAACCCGGTCACCAGCAGGCGGGCGACATCGGATTCGCGTTCGGTGAGCGCGGCACCGATCTCCCGTGCCGCCGCCGGGGTTCCCGACGCTGCCTGCACCGGACGCAGCCCGCGCGCCACCTGCAGCAGCGCGGTCGCGGTCGCGGTGTCGGTGACCCGCAGCGCCGCCTCGCTGGCGAGCCGG
Source organism: Rhodococcus sp. NPDC058532 (assembly GCF_042719255.1). NCBI lineage: Bacteria > Bacillati > Actinomycetota > Actinomycetes > Mycobacteriales > Nocardiaceae > Rhodococcus > Rhodococcus sp. NPDC058532. The sequence continues at coordinate 94,913 of NZ_JBHXNU010000015.1, read as the reverse complement.
GCACCGTCCCAGGGCAGGCCGATCGCGCCGAGCCCGACCGCCGCCGCCGTCACCTCTTCGGCCGCGGTGTCGCCCTGCAGGACGCGGAGCCAGGCGCGACCGGCCCGCGCGAGTCCGGCCGCGTAGGCGCTGGACTCGGCCGCGATCCCGAGCGCGTTGGCGTGCGGCACCAGGTCGGCGGGGGACTCGGTGAGGATCGCCGCCTGCACCCCGTACCAGTGCAGCGGGGCGCCCCACAGCACCGGTTCCCCGAGCCGGGCCAGCAGATCCCTGGCCTGGTCCACCAGGTGTGCGATCCGCCCGATCTCCTCGAGTCGGGCCGCACCGAGCCACAGTTCGCCGAGCGGCAGCAGGCTCAGCAGGTCCACCGAGTGTTCCGCGACCGCGGTCTCGGCCTCGTCCCAGGACCGGCGCAGGGTGCCGATGTCGCCCCTGCGCCGCGCGGTGCCGACCCGCAGGGCCGCCGCGAACAGCGCGTCCCGCGGGCGGAGTCCGGCCGCGGGCAGGGCGTCGACGGTGCGGTCCGCGGCGTCCAGGTCGCCGTGCAGCATCGCCACCCACGCCGTCAGCAGCCGGTGTCGGTCGCCGTGCACGGCGCCCTCCTCGTCGCCCTCCACCGCGCGCGCCAGCACGGCCGTGGCGCGTCCCAGCTCGCCGCAGTGCATCGCGGCGAGCGCCGTCAGCGCGGCCCCACTGTCCGGCAGCAGCCGGGTGCGGGCGGCGGCGGACAGCGCAACGCCGCGCGTGAGTGCGTTCAGCGCGATCGGGGTGGAGCCCTCGATGGACAGTCTCAGGCCTTGGGCGAGGAGGGTTTCCGATGCGGTGACCGAGGTGGGTGGGGCACCGGTGGCGGCGCGGGCCGCCGCGGCAGCGGACTCGGGGCGTCCCGCCGCGAGCAGCACGAGCTCGGCGACCGGACCGTCGGTGCCCATCCGGTCCGATCCGAGCCACTCGTACAGGTCGGCGCTGCGCACCAGCATCCCCTGAAGGGCGGCGACGCCCGCCGCGATCCGCACCGCGGCGGCCAGGTCGGCGTCCGATGCGGTCCCGGACCGCTCCAACAGCCCGTCGGTGAGCCGCGCCGCGGTCTCGAGGTCACCGGCCAGGCCCGCGGCCTCGGCACGGCGCAGGACCAGCGGCTCCGGGTCGGCGCCCGCCCACACCGCCTCCTGGTACAGGGCGGTGGCCAACCGGGGGTGCGCGAGATCGGCTTGCCCGCAGAGGTAATCGGCGAGATCCGGATCGGTGACGCCCGCCGCGGCGAAGGCCCGCGCCGCGGGCACGTCGAGGGTGCCGAGGGCGTGCTTCGCGCGGAACGCGTCCAGGTGTAGCCCGGCCATCCGCTGCGCGCCGAGCGCGGCCCGCAGCGGCTCCACCGCCGACACCAGCACGGTGTCGGCCTGCTGGAGCAGTCCGCAGCCCCGCGCCCGCTCCACCAGGTCCCGGCTGCCGTCGACGGTCAGGCCGAGCACCCGAGCCAGCTCGGACCCGTCCAATCCGCTACCGGTGGTGGCAACGGCCAACGCGCACAGCAGGTCCGGGTCCAGGGACGCGATCACCTCGGCGTGGCAGGTGGCGACCGCTGCGGCGATCGACCGTTCCGCGGGCAGCGGGGAGGGGCCGCCGGTCAAGGCGGTGAGCGCGGCGTCCACGCAGCGCGGCAGCCCGCCGGACAGGCGGTGGATCACCCCGACGAGTTGTGTCGGAAGGGTCGCGCCGAGAACGGTTTCCGCCCGCATTGCGATCTCGCGGGTGGTCAGGGCGCCCAGCGGGACGGTGCCGTCCAATGCCGCCGCGAGGCTCCGCAACCCGGAATGGCCCGGGCGCGGTTCGGTCGCGACGACCACGGTCACATCCGGCCGGGACGCCAACCCGGTCAGTGCGGCAAGACCCGACGCGGACAGCAGGTGGGCGTCGTCGACGACCACCGCGCCGCCGGGTGCGGGGTCGTCGGTCACCGCGGTCACCACCGGACCGGGAACTCGGTCCCGGATCAGCGCGAGCAGGGCGGACTTCCCGGTGCCGGACACCCCGCGCACCAGCAGATGCGGGTGACCGGTCCGGACCGCCTCAAGTAGGCCCCGCACGGCGGGGGTCGCGACGGTGGGCGCGGGACGCACCAACTGGTCCCGCATGCGCTGCTCCCTCACTGGTTGCCGAGCAGGCCGCCGACGACCCCGCCGACCCCACCGACCACGCCCCCAACGACCCCGTCCACACCGCCGACGACCCCGTCGACGACGCCGCCCACCCCCTCGCCGACCCCGGTCACGGCCCCGCCGACGCCCTGACCGACGCCGTTCGCCACCTCGCCGACCCCGGTGCCGACCCCGGTCGCGACCTCACCGGCGCCGGGCCCGGGCCGCGGGGCCGGAGCGGGTGCCGGAGCGGGTGCCGGAGCGGGTGCCGGTGCCGGTGCGGGCGCCGGTGCGGGTGCGGGGGCCGGGTTGTTGGCCGCGGGCGGTGCCGCGGGTGCGGGCGCCCGCCCACCCGGATCGGCGGCCCGAGGGGTGCCGGCGGGCGTGCCTGCCACCGTCACGGCCTGCACGGATCCCGGCGATCCCGCGCCCGGCTCGGCCTGGCCGGTGACCGAGCGGGTCGGGTGCGCGGGACCCGACCCGGTGGCGACTGCCTGCCCGGTTCCGGACGGCGCGGCGGCGTCGGACCCGGTGGTGGTGCGCGTCGCGGGGGTGCTCCCCGCGGTCTGCGGGTCCGCCGTCGAGGAGAATCCGACTGTGCCAAGGGATAACCCGGCCGCGGTGAGCGCAATCAGCGCGGCTGCGGCCGCGGAGACCAGCGCCGCCTTCTTCGGGGTGCTCAGCCCGCTGCCGCTGCGCGGGTGGGACCGCGTCGCCTGCGCCGCGGGCGGGGCCGGGGTGTCGTGCAGCGCCGCATCGAGCACCGCGAACACGGCGGTGTCGGTGGCCGCTGGCGTTGCCGCCGCCCGCTCGGCCGCGAGCATCGCCGCCCCGGCGGCGGTGAAACCCGGGTCGGTGTCCGCCACCACCGGCAGACGTAGTGCGGCCGAGAGGATCTCGGTGACCAGGGGGATCGCGGAGCTGCCGCCGGTCAGCAGCACGATGCCGATGTCGGACGGTTCGAGTCCCGCACCCCGGACCGCCTCCTGCACGAGGGCAACCGAATCGGTGATCGGCCCGCGGATCAGGTCCTCGAGTTCCTCCCGCACCAGCCGCACGTCCCGCCGCGCACCGGGCAGATCCACGGGGATGACGGTGACGGTGTCCGCCGACAGCGCCTCCTTCGCGAGCCGGCACCGGGACCGCAGTTCGGAGAGTGCGGCGACCGACTCACCGGCAAACGGGTCAATGCCGTCGATGCTGCCCGCCAGCCCGTCCAGCACGTAACTCAATGTCGTGTGGTCGAATTCGGATCCCGAATAGTCCTCGGACCGCAGCGGGGTACCGAGGATGCCCGGCTGCTCACCGGCATCGACGACGGTGACGTCGAGCGAGCCCGCGCCGAGGTCGTAGACGATCACCGGCGCCTCGGCGGATCCGGGGCGGGTGCGGTGTAGCCACGCGGCCGCCGCGAGCGGTTCCGGGACAAGATCCGCACCGGTCAGGCCGACGCGGTCCAGGGCGGCGGCGAGTGAGTTCGCCTGGTGTCCCGACCAGACCGCCGGATGCGCGGCAACGACCGCGTCCGCCGTCGGCAGTTCGTCGGCAAGGCACCGCATCGTGGCGGCGACCAGGTCCTCACCCGCGTGCGCGACGCCGTCCTCGTCGATCAGCGCGACCGGATCACCGACGCGGTCCGCGTACCCGACGATCACGCCGTCGCGGCACCCGGTCGGCGGGAGCAGGGCCGAGCCGTCGCCGGAGAGCAGCAGCGCGGTCGGTGCGACCAGCGCGGCGCCGCGCTCGCCCTGCCCGCGATCGTCGGTGATGGCCACCGCATTCGCCGAACCGACGGTCAGTCCGAGTCCTGTCGCCATGGTCTTCTCCCGTGTCGTAGGTGCCGGTGCCCCGAGGCCCCGTCGGGACCGCTTCCGGGGGTCCCAGGGGGCGGCGCACGGGGGTCGCCGATGCTTGCAGTGTCGTCAGACAACCGGGTTTCGTTACCGGGTGCACGACCATATCCGCAGTTGAGGGGCCTTTCCCCGATACCGGTGCAATCCCCTATCCGGCCCACCCCCCATGCGCCTGCCGCACGGGGGGACTCGACCCCGTTGGGTGGACGCGTCCCACTGCCTAGCGTCGAGAGGGTCACTTCCCAGGTGGATGCACTGCCGCTCCACACAACCCGTCAGGAGTCCGACATGGCCACCAACGCGCTGCTCGATTTCATCCTCAGCCTGCTGCGCGACGACGAGGCGCGGGCCGCGTACTGCCGGAACCCCGACGCGGTGCTGGCCGCCGCCGGGCTCGGTGACGTGTGCCAGGCCGACATCGCCGCCGTCGCACCGCTCGTCGCCGAATCGGGACTGTTCGCGGGGGCGGGGACCGAGCTGACCAGCATCCTCGGCGCGGGCGGCGACGTGGCGGGCGGCGTTGCGGGCGGGCTGGGCGGCGGGCTGGGTGGCGGACTCGGCGCCGGACTGGGCGGCGGGCTCGGCGGCGGACTCGGCCTGGGTGCCGGCGCCGGGCTCGGCCTCGGCGCTGCCGCGGGCGGCGGCCTCGGTGGCAGCCTCGACGTCGGCGCCGATCTCGGTGCGGCCCTCAGCGCGGCACTCGGCGCGGCGCTGCAGGTCGGCGGGCAGATCGGTGCCGATCTCGGTGCGGCCCTCGGTGCGGCCCTTGACGTCTCCACCGGACTCGACCTCTCCACCGGACTCGGCGTCGATCTCGGTGCCGAGCTGGCCGCCGCCCTCGGCGGTGCGCTTGGCGTCGGCGGCGACCTGACCGCCGGTCTGGAAGGCGCGCTCGGGGGCGCGCTCGGCGCGGTCACAGGCCTCGATCTTGGGGGTGCGCTGGACCTGGGCACGGTGCTCGGTGCGGCGTTCGGGGTCGGTGGCGACCTTGGCGCCGAGCTTGGGGCCGCGCTCGGCGGCGTCCTCGGTGGCGCGGTCGATGCGGGCGGCGGCCTCGGAGCGGACCTGACGTCGCTGCTGTCCGGTGGGCTCGACCTCGGTGCGGGCCTTGGTGCTGCCCTCGGTGGTGCGCTCGGGGTCGGGGGCGAGTTGTCCACCGTCCTCGGCGGCGCCCTGGACGCCGCGCTCGGTCTCGGCGGCGGCATCGACGGAATGCTCGACCTGACGGGCGATCTCGGCGGCGACCTGACCGCGGCGTTGAGCGGTGCCCTCGGCGGGGCGCTCGGCGCGGGCGGGGATGTCGGTGCCGACCTCGGGGGTGCCCTCGGCGGCGTGCTCGGCGCGCTGGTGAACGCGGGCGGCGGCCTGGACGTCGACGGCACCCTCGGCCTCGGTGGCGACCTGGCAGGCGCGCTCGGGGGCGCCCTCGGCGTCGGCGGCGGGCTGACCGCGGAACTCGGGACGGCCCTCGACGCGGTCCTGGGTGCGGGGGGACTCGTCGACCTGGCCGGTGGCGCCGATCTTGGTGCGGGCCTGAGCGGCGCACTGAGCAGCGCCCTCGGCGCGGGGGGCGTGGCGGGCGCGGATCTCGGCGCCGCGCTCGGCGGGGTCCTCGGCGGCGCACTCGGTGCTGGCGGGGAGCTCGGCGGCGTCGTGGACGGTGCCCTCGGCGGTGGACTCGACCTCGGTGGCGCGCTGACCACCGCCCTCGACGGGGCCCTCGACCTCGACGGCGGTCTCGTCTCGGACCTCGGTGGGACGCTCGGCGGCGCGCTCGGCGCTGGCGGACTCACCGAACTGGACCTGTCGAGTCTGCTCGGTGTCGGTGGTGACCTCACCACCGACCTCGGGGTCGGCGGCAGCGCCGGGCTGGATCTCGGGGCCGCGCTCGGCGCGGGCGGGGAGGCCGGAGCCGGGCTGGGTGGCGCGCTCGACGCGGTGCTCGGGGCCGGTGGAGGCCTGGACGGCGCGGTCGGCGGTGTCGTCGACGCGGGCGCCGGGCTTGCCGGCTCGGTCGGCACCGCGCTCGGTGGTGCCGTCGACGCGGGCGGCAGCGCAGGCGCGGGCGTCGACGGCGCGGTGACCGGGGCGGTCACCGGTGGGATCGACACCGTCGCCGGGCTCGGTGAGGGGTTGACCGCGGGCCTCGGCGGCGGACTGGGCGGACTGATCGACGCGGGGACCGGTCTCGGTGCGGACCTGGCCGGGACCGTGTCCGGGGTCGCCGATGCGGGCGCCGGGCTCGGGGGGACCGTCTCGGGCCTGGTCGACGCGGGCGCCGGGCTGGACGTGGCCGCGGGCCTCACCTCGGGGCTGGAGGCCGTCGCCGATGGCGGCGTCGCGGGTGGTGCGTCCGGATCCGGGGCGGTGTCCGGTTCCGGCGAGCTCGCCGGTGCCGCGTCGGGCGCCGCGGGCGCCGATCCGGTCGCCGACGCCGTCGGCGCGTCGAACGCCTGGACGTCGGTGGACGCGTCGAACGTCTTCGGCGCGGAAGCCGCCGGATCCGGTGACGGCGGGCTGTTCTCCGCCGGGGACAGCCTGTTCGGCGACGACCTCGCCCCCGTCCACGGACTGCCGGAGGTCGGCGTCACCGACGCGGACCCGCTGCACCCCTGATCCGCGCCGGTGTAACGAAATCGGCCCCGCACACGGTGACACGCGTGCGGGGCCGGTCTTCGCGGAGAGAAGTGTGAGTCGGTTCAATGGACAACGCATCCGGCACGACGGTGCCCTCGGCGCAGGCGACGACGCACCTGGTCGGACGGCTCGACGAGGTCGCGGCGATCGCCCGCGCCGCGAACCGCGCCGACCTGACCGCCCGCCTCGCGGGCGCCCGCAGCCGCCTTGTCGATCCGCGGATGCGGGTGGTGGTGGTCGGGACCCTCAAGCAGGGCAAGAGTCAGCTGGTGAACGCCCTGCTGAACCTGAACGTCTGCTCGGTCGGTGACGACGAGACGACCGCGGTGGCGACGGTGGTGCAGAACGCGCAGACGCCGTCCGCCGAGCTGGTCCTCGCGGAGCCGGGACTCGACCCGGTGCGGGTCCCGGTGCCCCTGGACGAGCTGGCCGCGCTGACCCCGTCGACACCGCTCGCCGCGGGCCGTGAGGTGCTGCGCGTCGAGGTCAACGTGCCCAGCCCGCTGCTCGCGGACGGGCTGGTCCTTGTCGACACCCCCGGCGTCGGTGGTCACGGAAATCCTCACGCGGCAAGCACTCTCGGGCTCCTCACCGCGGCGGACGCGGTCCTGGTGCTCTCCGACGCCAGCCAGGAGTTCACCGAGCCGGAACTGGCCTTCCTGCGGCAGGTCCGCGCGTTGTGCCCGGCGGTCGCCTGCCTGATCAGCAAGACCGATCTGTACCCGCACTGGCGGGCGATCGTCGACGCCGACCGCGGACATCTGGAGCGGGCGGGCTTGGCGGTGCCGCTGATCCCGGTGTCGTCGGTGCTCCGCAGTCATGCGCTCCGGCTCCGGGACGACGACCTGCACACCGAGTCCGGATTCGCCGCGCTGTACGACTTCCTGCGCGAACAGGTGCGCACCCGCACAGAGGCCGCCACCCGGCGCGCGGTCGCGCTCGACGTCCGGTCGGCCGCCGAACATCTCAGCCTCGGACTCGGCAGTGAGCTTGCCGCGCTGCGGGATCCCGCGAGGGGAGCGGCGGCGGTCGCGGAACTGCAGCGGGCGAAGGCCGCGGCGGAGGACCTGCAGAAGAAGTCGTCGCTGTGGCAGCAGACGCTCGCGGACGGGATCGCCGATCTGGCCGCCGACATCGACCACGATCTGCGGGACCGGCTGCGCCGCGTCACCAGGGAGGCGGAGGAGACTGTCGACGAGGGCGACCCCGGCAAGGACTGGCCGCAGCTCGGTGAGTGGTTGCAGGAGCAGGTCGCCACCTCGATCGGCGACAACTTCGTGTGGGCGCACGACCGGTCGGTGTGGCTGGCGGAGGTGGTTGCCGGGCACTTTGCCGACGCCGGTGCCGTCGCCCTGCCGCACCTCGACGTCGCCGACCTCGACGGCGTCCTCGAACCGGTTGCCTCCCTCGCGGATCTGGAGTCGGGCCGGATCGGCATCACCCAGAAGGTGCTGGTCGGCATGCGGGGCTCGTATGGCGGGGTGCTGATGTTCGGCCTGATCACCACGATGATGGGGATGGCGTTGGTGAACCCGATCTCGGTCGGGGCGGGTCTGCTGTTGGGTACCAAGGCATATCGGGAGGACCGGGAGGGCCGCGTCCTCAAGCGTCGCGGTGAGGCCAAGATGGCGATCCGGCGGTTCGTCGACGACGTCAGTTTCCAGGTGGGCAAGGAGTCGAAGGACCGGCTGCGGCTGATCCAGCGGGCGCTGCGGGACCACTTCGCGGCCATCGCGGAACAGACGCTGCGGTCCCTCGCGGAATCGCTGCGATCCGCGCAGGAGGGGGCGAATCTGGCCAGCGCCGAACGCGCCAGGCGGATCGCGGAACTCGAGGACGGGATGCGGGTGCTCACCCGCGCCCGGGAGGCGATCGCGGGGGACGGCGCGTGAGTGCCGCGGCGCTGCCCGCCGCGCGGGACCTGATCGCCGCCGCCCGTGACGTCAGCGGGCGGTCGGCGCGGGCCCAGCTCGACGACTGCGCCAGCAGGCTCGAGGAACCGTTGCGGGTCGCGTTGGCCGGGTCGCTGAAGGCCGGCAAGTCCACACTGCTCAATTCGATTGTCGGGCAGGACATCGCGCCGACGGATGCGACCGAGTGCACCCGCGTGGTGACCTGGTACCGCGGCGGCGCGACGCCGACCGTCACCGCATGGGACGAGCGGGGCCGCGCCCTCAACGTGCCGGTGCAGCGCCGCGACGGCAGCCTCACCTTCGACCTCGGCGATCTCACCGCGACCGACGTGGACCGGCTGGAGGTGGAGTGGCCCGCGCGGGCGTTGACGCACACCACCATCATCGATACCCCCGGCACGTCCTCGCTGTCGACGGACGTCTCGGCCCGCACCCTGCGGATGCTGACCCCGGAGGGGTCGACCTCCGGCGCGGACGCGGTCGTGTACCTGCTGCGGTCCCTCGGCGCATCCGACGTGCGGTTCCTCGGCCAGATCGGGGCGCACGTCGGCGGCGAGTCCGGCCCGCTCGGCGTCGTCGGTGTCGTGTCGCGGGCGGACGAGGTCGGGGCGGGCCGGATCGATGCGATGACGTCGGCGAAGGAGGTCGCCGCGCGGTTCGCGACCGAACTCGAACGCACCGGGCTGTGTCAGGCCGTGGTGCCCGTCGCCGGACTGCTCGCACTGGGGGCTCGCACCCTGCGCGAGAGCGAGTTTGAGGCGTTCCGCGCCCTCGCGGCGGTCCCGGCCGACGACCTTCAGATCGCGATGCTCTCGGCGGACCGCTTCGCGCGTCCCGACAGTCCGCTGCCGGTCCCTGCCGAATTGCGGACCCAGCTGGCGGATCGGTTCGGGCTATTCGGGATTCGACTCGCCGTTGCCCTGATCAAGCTGGGTGCCCGGGATTCCCCGACGCTCGCCGCCGACCTCGTCGAGCGCAGCGGGCTGAACGAGTTGCGGCAGGTCATCGACGTCCAGTTCGGGCAGCGGGCCGACCAGCTGAAGGCGCATTCGGCGTTGCTCGCGGTGGAGCGGGTGCTGGCCGCCGAGCCGGGCGCCGCGGCGGCCGGGGTCCGTGGCGGGGTCTCGAGGGCGCTGTCGGACACGCACGGATTCCAGGAGATCCGACTGCTCGGCAGGCTGCGGTCCACGCCGCTGGCGCTGTCGGAGGAGGACGCCGGACACCTGCAGCGGCTGATCGGCGGCGGCGGAATCGCGGCACACGCCCGGCTCGGTCTCGACCCCGACGCCCCGATCGCGCAGCAGCGCGCTGTTGCCCTCGGGGCCGTGCGCTACTGGCGCGCCAGGGCCGAGCATCCGCTCGTCGACCGGTTCACCGCCCGCGCCTGCGCCGCCGCGGCCCGCAGCGCCGAGGGTGTGCTCGCCGACCTTCCCTGACCAGCGCCGCCGCGGTGTTCGCGCTGCTCGGGCCCGGTGTCCGTGCCGGGATGTCACAGAAACGCGAGCTCTTTCACCGTTCGCATTGCGTAGTGTCTGACGCTACAGTCGCCACGGTCGCCGTCGTTCGGGGGCGACGAAGCCGGGGGTGGCAGCTGTCGGTGGATGCCGCCGTCGGAAGGTCATCATGTCGCACGAGATGCATCACTTCTCCATGGGAGTGTGGGTTCTTTTTCTCGCCTATGCCGTGGCGGTGGTCGGCTCACTGGTCGGGCTGATCTGCGTCCAGGCCGCGGCGTCCGCGAGCAGTCGCGCGCTGCGCTGGCGTTGGATCGGGTTCGCCTCACTGTCGATCGGCGGCGTGGCGATCTGGCTGATGCACTTCATCGCGATGACCGGCTTCGACCTCCCCGGTTCGCCGGTCCGCTACGACCTGACCCGGACGCTGCTGTCGGTGCTGCTTGCCGTCGGAGCGACCGGATTCGGGCTCGCGGTAGCCGGATCCGGTGGGTCGCGAACGGTGCGCATTGTGCGCCTGCTGATTTCGGGGGTCGTGATGGGGCTGGCCGTCAGCCTGATGCACTACACCGGAATGTGGGCGATCCGGATCCGCGGATCGATCGACCACGACCGCGGCTACGTGATCGCGTCGGTCGTGATCGGGGTGGTCGCGGCGACGGCGGCGCTGTGGTTCTCCCGGGTAGCGACCCGGTGGGTGTTCCAGATCCCGGCCGCGCTGGTGATGGGCCTCGCGGTCGTGTCCCTGCACTACACCGGCATGGCCGGAGTGCGGGTCCAGGTGGACCCGGCGGCGGCTCTCCCGTCCGGAACCTCGGTGTCGGCGTTGCTGTTTCCCGCATTCGGTATCGGCATGCTGATTATCGCGGCCGCCGCGGCCGCGGTGCTGATGACGCCGTCGAAGACCGACCTCGCGCTGGACGCGGAGATCGCGCGCTGGGAGGAGCCGGTACCCGATCGTGCAGATCTGTTTGCCGGTAAGTGACTGACGTCGGGTGCTTGCGGAAGAATCTCGCCGGGCTTGACCGGTTAAGTGCTTGATAATCAGCGGCTTTCGTTGGGCAATTGCGCACAATTCGCCCGAATTGGGAGATTCGTTGCGTTGTGCTGCCTATGATGCCCTCCGGTAACTGTCACCGGGGGGTGATTCGGAAGGTCGCGAATGTCGCACGAGATGCATCATTTCTCCCTTGGCGTGTGGGTCCTGTTCCTCGCCTACGCCGTATCCGCGCTCGGGTCCCTCGTCGGGTTGCTCTGCGTGCAGCAGGCAATGTCCGCGAGCGACCGGAGGTCGCGTGGCGTCTGGACGGGCTTTGCGGCGTTGTCGATCGGCGGTGTCGCGGTCTGGCTGATGCACTTCATCGGGATGATGGGTTTCGACCTGCCGGGAACGACGATCCGGTACAGCCTGATGCAGACCCTGCTCTCGGTGGGGTTGGCGATCGGGCCGACCTTTCTCGGGCTGGCGGCCGTCGGGTCGGGTGCCGGGCGGGGGCGGGTTCCGCGCCTGCTGGGTGCGGGCCTGGTGATGGGTCTGGCGGTCAGTGCGATGCACTACACCGGAATGTGGGCGATCCGGATCCGCGGTTCGATCGAGCACGAGACGGGCTACGTGCTGGCGTCGATCGCCATCGGCGTGACGGCTGCGACCGCGGCGCTGTGGTTCTCGCAGGTGGCCACTCGGTGGTATCTGCAGATCCCCTCGGCGCTGGTGATGGGACTCGCGGTGGTGGCGCTGCACTACACCGGCATGGCGGGCCTGACCGTGCACATCGACCCGACCGCCCCCGCCCCGGTGGGGCTGTCGGTCAACGGGCTGCTCTTCCCCGGCTTCGGCGTCGGGATCGTGGTGTTGGCCGTGCTCGTCGTCAAGTTGCTGGTCACCCCGTCGCGCCGGGATGCCAGCCTGGAAGCGCAGATCGCCGGCTGGGAGACGCCGGTGCCCGCCGCTGGCGTCGCCGCGCGCCCGTGACCGCCGGTGTCACCGACGCGGTTGCATCCACGTCCTGACTGCAGGCACGAAAAGCAATGTGACGCCAGCGAAGACGCACACCGCGTACGGAGCAAGCGCCCACCGCGCTGCGGCACCGACGGAGGTCGCCGCCGCGGCGAGCAGGGACCAGAACCCGAAGGCGGCGGCGATCGAGAGGGTGCCGACGGCGATGAGCACGATTCGACCCGTCGGCCGGCGCGCACGCAGCAACTGCATCCCGATCAGGGTCGCCACCGCCAGCAGCGCGGCAATGCCCGCGGCGCCGAGCAGGGTCAGCGACACAACATCGGCAACGTCCCGCCGCGAGGTGCCCGGGTTCTGGGCGGCCAGGGCGGACTCCATGGCGTCGCGGACGGCGGTGGCGTCAAGGACGGTGGCGGCAGCGATCCCGGCCAGGAGGGCGAGCGACGACCCCCACGCCAACAGTGCCGCGGTGGCCGGGCGCGGAGGGCCCGCGTCGGCGTCGGGTCGCCGGGGGCGCATGCGGAAATCCGGTCGCGGCGGTGGCGGCCGCCGTCCCGGCGCGGCAGCGGCGCGCGCTGCGGGTGACGGGCCGTCGGGGATCGGGTCCGGGCCCGCGGGGACACCGTCCGAGCCGTCGCTGTGCACGGACGCATCGTATCCGCGGCCGTCGTGACCGACGTCACCACGACCCGGGCGGGGGAGTCGGGGAACAAATCCCGGCGAGCCCCCGTTGACCATCTCGACAGCCTTGAGTGTGGTCGACTCAAGTTTGGTTTGACTCTCGTATCGGAGCGTTGCAAACTTGAGTCCGTGCCACTCACTTAGGGTGAGGTAGCGGAAAACCCCAGCACATCGAGTCCGGCCGATCCGTGGCCGGAGTGCTGCAACACGTAGGAGGAATCACTATGGCTCGTGCGGTCGGTATCGACCTCGGGACCACCAACTCGGTCGTGGCAGTGCTCGAAGGCGGCGAGCCCGTAGTGGTCGCCAACTCCGAGGGCGCACGCACCACCCCGTCGATCGTCGCCTTCGCCAAGAACGGTGAGGTGCTGGTCGGCCAGCCCGCCAAGAATCAGGCGGTCACCAACGTCGACCGCACGATCCGCTCGGTCAAGCGCCACATCGGCACCGACTGGACCGTCGCCATCGACGACAAGCAGTACACCTCGCAGGAGATCAGCGCCCGCACGCTGATGAAGCTTAAGCGCGACGCCGAGGCCTACCTCGGCGAGGAGATCACCGACGCCGTCATCACCGTCCCCGCATACTTCGAGGACGCGCAGCGGCAGGCCACCAAGGAAGCCGGTCAGATCGCGGGCCTCAACGTGCTGCGCATCGTCAACGAGCCCACCGCGGCCGCGCTGGCGTACGGCCTCGACAAGGGTGAGAAGGAACAGACCATCCTGGTCTTCGACCTCGGCGGCGGCACCTTCGACGTGTCCCTGCTCGAGATCGGCGACGGCGTCGTCGAGGTCCGCGCGACCTCCGGCGACAACCACCTCGGCGGCGACGACTGGGATGAGCGGGTCGTGAACTGGCTCGTCGAGAAGTTCAAGGCGTCCAGCGGCATCGACCTGACCAAGGACAAGATGGCCCTGCAGCGTCTGCGTGAGGCCGCGGAGAAGGCGAAGATCGAGCTGTCGTCCTCGCAGTCGACCTCGATCAACCTGCCGTACATCACCGTCGACGCGGACAAGAACCCGCTGTTCCTCGACGAGCAGCTCACCCGCGCCGAGTTCCAGAAGATCACCTCCGATCTGCTGGACCGCACCCGCGCGCCGTTCCAGTCCGTCATCAAGGATGCGGGGATCTCTGTCGGCGAGATCGACAGCGTCGTGCTCGTCGGTGGCTCCACCCGCATGCCCGCCGTCTCCGACCTGGTGCGCGAGCTGACCGGTGGCCGCGAGCCCAACAAGGGCGTGAACCCGGACGAGGTCGTCGCCGTCGGCGCCGCCCTGCAGGCCGGCGTCCTCAAGGGCGAGGTCAAGGACGTGCTGCTGCTTGACGTCACCCCGCTCTCCCTCGGTATCGAGACCAAGGGTGGCGTGATGACCAAGCTCATCGAGCGCAACACCACGATCCCCACCAAGCGGTCCGAGACCTTCACCACGGCCGACGACAACCAGCCGTCCGTGCAGATCCAGGTCTTCCAGGGTGAGCGCGAGATCGCTTCGCACAACAAGCTTCTCGGCTCCTTCGAGCTCGCGGGCATCCCGCCGGCCCCGCGCGGCGTGCCGCAGATCGAGGTCACCTTCGACATCGATGCCAACGGCATCGTGCACGTGACCGCGAAGGACAAGGGCACCGGCAAGGAGAACACGATCAAGATCCAGGACGGCTCCGGCCTGTCCAAGGAGGAGATCGACCGGATGGTCAAGGACGCCGAGGCGCACGCCGAGGAGGACAAGGCCCGCCGCGAGGAGGCCGAGGTCCGCAACCAGGCCGAGTCCCTCGTGCACCAGACCGAGAAGTTCATCAAGGACAACGAGGACAAGGTCCCGGCCGACGTCAAGGAGAAGGTTGAGGCGGCCATCGCCGAGGCCAACACCGCGCTGGCGGGCAGCGACATCGCCGCCGTGAAGACGGCCGTGGAGAAGCTCGCGACCGAGTCCCAGGCGCTCGGCGAGGCGATCTACGCCGCGCAGGCCGCCGAGTCCGCCGGTGACGGCGCGGCCCAGGCCCAGGCCCAGGACGGCGACGTCGTCGACGCCGAGGTCGTGGACGAGCCGACCGACCAGGACAAGAAGTGACGTCCTCGGAAGGAACCGGCGCCGAACGCGACGCCCTCGTCGACGACGAGATCACGCTCGACCCGGAGGCCGGTGGGGACCAGCAGTCGCAGACCCCCGACTCCGACACCGAGGGTGCGGCAGCGGAATCCGCTGCCGCCCCCGAGGGGGACCCGGTCGCCGAGCTGACCGCGGACCTGCAGCGCGTCACCGCCGAATACGCCAACTACCGGCGGCGGTCGCTGCGGGACAGCCAGGCCGCCGTCGAGGCGGCGAAGGCGTCCGTGGTCGGGCAGTTCCTCGACATCGTCGACGACCTCGACCGGGCCCGTGCCCACGGCGACCTGGAGACCGGGCCGCTGAAGGCGTTGTCGGACAAGCTGACCGGAGTGCTCACCGGACTCGGCCTCGCCGGGTTCGGCGACGAGGGTGACGCCTTCGACCCCGAACTGCACGAGGCCGTGCAGCACGAGGGCGAGGGGCACCACCCGGTGCTCGGCGTCGTGCTCCGCAAGGGCTACAAGTACGGCGACCGGGTGCTGCGACACGCGATGGTGACCGTCACCGACGGCGACGCAGCCACGCCGGCCGAGTAAAACAGCAGAAACAACGAGAGGAGGAGGCACCCGGTGAGCCAACGGGAGTGGATCGAGAAGGACTTCTACAAGGACCTGGGTGTCTCCTCCGACGCCTCGGCCGACGAGATCAAGAAGGCCTACCGCAAACTTGCCAGGGATCTGCATCCCGACGCCAACCCCGGCGACACCGCCGCCGAGGAACGGTTCAAGGCGGTCAGCGAGGCGAACGCCGTCCTCTCCGACCCCGCCAAGCGCAAGGAATACGACGAGACCCGGCGGATGTTCTCGTCCGGCGGGTTCGGGCACGGCGGTTTCGCGCCCGGCAGCCAATACACCACCGGCGGTGGTGGATTCGGCGGCGGCGAGTTCAACATCGGCGACCTGTTCGGCGGCGGGACCGCCGGAGACAGCGGTCTCGGCGACCTGTTCGGTGGACTGTTCGGCGGTGGACGCGGTGGAACCCGCACCCCCACCCGTCCGCAGCGCGGCTCCGACGTGGAGGCCGAGACCACCCTCCCGTTCCGGGAGGCCGCGACCGGCGCCACCGTGCCGCTGCGGCTGACCAGCCCCGCGTCGTGCACCACCTGCCACGGCAGCGGCGCCAAGCCGGGCACCAGCCCGCGGGTGTGCGCACGCTGCAACGGATCCGGCATCGTCAGCCGCAACCAGGGCGCGTTCGGGTTCAGCGAACCCTGCGACGACTGCCGGGGTACCGGGTCGATCATCGACGATCCGTGCACCGACTGTCGCGGCACCGGGGTGCAGAACCGCACCCGAAACATCACCGTCCGCGTCCCCGCAGGCGTCAGCGACGGGCAGAAGATCCGTCTCGCCGGTCAGGGTGAGGCCGGCCTGCGGGGTGCGCAGTCGGGCGACCTGTACGTCACCGTGCACGTCACCCCGGACAAGGTGTTCGGCCGCAACGGCGACGACCTCACCGTCATCGTCCCCGTCAGCTACGGCGAACTGGTGCTCGGCACCACCCTGTCGGTGCCCACCCTCGAGGGTCGGGTCGGGGTGAAGGTGCCCGCGGGCACCATCGACGGCCGGATCCTGCGGGTCCGCGGCCGCGGCGTGCCGAAGCGGTCCGGTGGGGCCGGTGACCTGCTCGTCACCGTCAAGGTCGCGGTGCCGACCCACCTCGACGAGAAGGCCACCGAGGCGCTGACCGCGTACCTCGAGGCGGAGAAGGCGAGCGGATTCGATCCGCGCGCTGGCTGGGCGGGTGCCTGATGACCCGCATCGCGACAACCGGGATCCCGCGGAGGTGAGGCATGGCCGACAAGCCGAACACGAACGGTGCGCTCGACCCCGACGCGCAGGTCTTCGTCATCTCGGTGGCGGCCGAACTGGCCGGGATGCACGCGCAGACGCTGCGTAACTACGACCGACTCGGTCTCGTCACCCCGCACCGGACCACCGGCGGCGGCAGACGCTACTCGCCGCGCGACGTCGCCCTGCTCCGCGAGGTGCAGCGGCTGTCCCAGGACGAGGGCGTCAACCTCGCGGGCATCAAGCGGATCATCGAACTGACCAATCAGGTCGAGGCCCTGCAGAATCGGGTCACCGAGATGGCAGCGGAGATCGCCCGCCTCGCCGCGGGCTACCGCCGCGACCTGGTGCCGCTGCCGCGCAGCAACTCCATCGTCGTGTGGAAGCCCCGGCACGAGCGCTGAGCGCCTCGCCAGCCCCTGCCACCCGCCCCGCCCCCTGACCGCCGCCCCACCCCCTGACCGAATGTGGGATTCGGTCAGTTGAACTGACCGAATCCCACATTCGGTCAGCCGGGGGCGGGGTCAGCCGGGGGCGGGGTCAGCCGAGGGCGGGGTCAGCCGGGGCGAGGTCAGTCGGGGGCGGAGCGCTGGCGGGTGGCCGGAAACGGGACGAGCGTCACATCTTCCCACCGGCCACTCTTCTTCACACCAGCACCGCGCGTCGCCTAAACTCTCCGAAACGCCCGCGGCGTCCGTCGCGGGCATCACGGGCCCGCCGGGGACAGTGGCGGGTCCGTGCGTGTGCGGAACGGGGAACCTGCGGTGGATTCAACGGCGATCTCACATGTCCGGACGACGTTCAAGGCCCTTGCGGCTGCCGAGGACGGTGGCGTCCAGGTCACGCGTACGTTCTATTCGATTCTGTTTGCCCGCTACCCGCAGATGCGGGACATCTTCCCGGCCGTGATGGAAATGCAGGCCGACCGCCTACTCGAGGCAATCGGGTATGTCGTCGACAAGCTCGACGAACCGGACCTGGTTCGCGGGTTCCTCACCCAATTGGGCCGCGACCACCGTCGATACGGCATCGCCGAAGAACACTTCTATGCGGTCGGCGGCACGCTGCTGTCGACGCTCGAGCGGTTCGCGGGCACCGAACTGTGGACCGACGAGGTCGAGGACGCGTGGCGGGAGGCGATCGCGTTGATCGCCGCGACGATGATCGAGGCGCTCAACGAGGGCGGCGAGCCCGCCACCTGGACGGGCACCGTCGTCGAACACAAGCAGGTCCTGCAGGACGTCGCGGTGATCCGGCTGCAGCTCAACCAGCCCATGCACTACGGCGCGGGGCAGTATGTCGGCGTCAGTGTGCCGGGCAGGCCGCGGATGTGGCGGTACCTTTCGCCCGCGATCCCGGCGAACGAGGCAGGCCAGATCGAGTTCCACGTCCGTCGTGTCGCTGGCGGCTGGGTCAGCGCGTCGATGGTCCGGGAGACCCGGCCCGGCGACGTCTGGCAGCTGAGCGCGCCGCTCGGTGGTCTCGGGGTGGACCGCAGCCGCGGCCGCGACATGCTGATGATCGGTTCCGGCACCGGGATCGCGCCGCTGCGCGCGCAGGTGATGGAGATGGCGATGCGGGGACGGAACCCGCGCGTGCACCTGTTCGCAGGCGGCACCTATCCGTGCGACCTGTACGACCTCGACATCCTGTGGCAGCTCGCGCGCACCAACCCGTGGCTGACGGTGATCCCGGTGTCTGCGGAGGATGTGAACCCGTGGTGGCACACCGATCCCGAGCCGGTCACCCCGCCGGGAATGCAGGCCCGGCTGACCGGGAAGCTCGGTGAGGTGGTGGCCGAGTTCGGCGCCTGGGAGGACCGCGACATCCAGATTGTCGGTTCCCCGTCGACCGTGCAGACCGTCAAGTACCGCCTGCAGGCCAAGGGCACGCCGATGGAGAACATCCGGCACGACCCGCTGACCTGACGCAGTCGCACCGGTCCCGTGCCCGCGTCGGCCACGACTGGTGGTCGCGGTACCCCGAGCGAACGGCACGTTCATTCGATCAGGTCGACTGAACGCTTCCGTTCACTCGGGGCAGGGGCAGGGGCAGGGGCAGGGGCAGGGGCAGGGGGACTGTCAGCCGACCTGGATCGCGCCAGCGGGGGTGCCGGTGTCGACGAGGGCGCGGACGGTGGCCCGCACCATGCCGGGGGAGCCGACGACGAGCACCTGATGGTCGACGTAGGCGCCGTAGGAGCTGACGACGTCAGCGAGGGTGCCCTGAATCCAATGGTCTTCGCCGTATCCGGCGGCGCCGCGCACCCGCTCGTGCCACTCGTCCGGCCACGCCGGGTCGACGACGTCCTCGACCACCGGGATCACGGTCAGCCAGTCGAGCTGCTCGTCGAGCAGCCACAGCATGTCGGATGCGTACAGGTCGCGGGGGTGCCTGCCGCCGATGAACAGGAACACCCGCGGCGGCTCCGCGCGACGCGCCAGGTCGAGGATCATCGCGCGCAGCGGCGCCAGGCCGGTGCCGCCCGCGACCATGATGACCTCGCGGGCATCGGGATCCACCGACAATCGGCCGCTGGCGGCGCCGACCTCCCACTGGTCCCCGACGACGGTCTCGGCGACGATCGCCCGGCTGAGCCAGCCCGCGGGCACGGCGCGGACATGGAACTCGAGCTTGCCGTCCAGGGACGGTGGCAGGGCGGGGGAGTAGCGGCGCCCGAGACCCGGGTTCTGCGGCACGATCACCCCGAGCGACTGCCCCGCGGTGAACGGGACGAACTCGCTCTCGAGGCGGATGACGGCAAGGTCTTCCCGTAATCGGTGGTGCTGCACCACGGTCGCGGTCCACAGTTCCACCGGTTGATCGTTCACGCCGCACATCGTATTCGGCGCGCGCCGTGCCGGTGCACATACCGAGCGTCCGATGCCGGGAAAGCGCACCCGACGCTTGCGCAACCACTAGAACATGTGTCAGTTTCGAATCTACTGTGTGAGTCACACCACGCGCGCCCGGCGCCCATCACGAGCGGAGTTCCCATGACCACCGACGTCCTGCACCGACCGCAGTTCCTGGCGGACCTGCTGATCACCGCGCTCGAACGCAACGCGGACCGGCCCGCGCTGTACCTCGGTGACGTGGTGCTCACCGGCGGCCAGATGCGCGACCAGATCAGCAGTTTCAGCCAGGCCCTCGCGTCGCAGGGCATCGGTAAGGGGTCGACGGTCGCGATGCTGTCGAAGAACCGGCCCGAGGTGCTGATCAGCGTCGGATCGCAGATGGTCCTCGGCTGCCGCAACACCGCGCTCGCCCCGATGGGGTCGGTCGACGACCACGCGTACATCCTCGGTGACGCCGAGATCGAGACGCTGATCTTCGATCCCACCGCGTTCGAGGGGCGGGCCGCCGAACTCAAGGCCGCCGTCCCGACCCTCAAGAACCTCTTCGCGCTCGGCCCGTCCGAGGTCGGCATCGACATCCTCGCCCTCGCATCCGGATTCGCGCCCGCGCGACTCGTCGCCGCCGACGTCGACGGCGACGACCCGTCGAGCATGGTCTACACCGGCGGCACCACCGGCAAGCCGAAGGGCGTCGTCAACACCTTCGCGTCCGGGGTCACGCTGCCGCAGATCCAGATGGCGGAGTGGCAGTTCCCCGACGAGATGCGCTTCCTCGCCTGCACCCCGCTCTCGCACGCGGGCATGGCCTTCTTCGTGCCGACGCTGATGCGCGGCGGCTCCCTCGTCGTGCTGCCCGCCTTCGAGCCGGGCGCGGTGCTCGAGGCGATCGAGAAGTACCGGATCACCTCGACGATGCTGGTGCCGACGATGATCTACATGCTGCTCGACCACCCCGACCTGCAGACCCGCGACGTCTCCAGCCTGGAGACGCTGTTCTACGGTGCGGCCGCGATGTCCCCGGCCCGCCTGCAGGAGGGCATCGCGAAGCTCGGCCCGATCTTTTTCCAGTACTTCGGGCAGTCCGAGTGCGGCATGACGATCTCCGTCCTCCGCAAGGAGGAGCACCTCGCGGACGATCCCGAGCGGCTCGCGTCCTGCGGCCGCCCGGTGCCGTGGCTGAACGTCAAGCTGCTCGACGACGAGCTCAACGAGGTGCCGCGCGGCGAACTCGGCGAGATCTGCGTCCGCGGCCCGCTGGTGATGAAGGAGTACTGGAACAAGCCTGCCGAGACCGAGGAGGCGCTGCGTGGCGGCTGGCTGCACACCGGCGACATCGCCCGCCTCGACGAGGACGGGTTCATGTTCATCGTCGACCGCAAGAAGGACATGATCGTCACCGGCGGGTTCAACGTGTTCCCGCGGGAGGTCGAGGACGTCATTTCCGCGCATCCCGCGGTGGCGTCGGTCGCGGTCGTCGGTGTGCCGGACGAGAAGTGGGGTGAGGCCGTCAAGGCGTGCGTCGTCCTCCGTGACGGTGGGGCCGTCACCGCCGACGAGCTGTACACGATCGTGAAGGACGCGAAGGGCGCCGTGCACGCCCCGAAGACCGTCGACTTCGTCGACTCGCTCCCGCTGACGCCGATCGGCAAGCTGGACAAGAAGGCCCTGCGGGCCCGCTACTGGGAGGGCGCGGCGCGCGCCGTGTAGCACCCGCTCGCGGGGGGGGGCCCGGAAAGAGGACCAAAGACACACAACAGCAGGGCGGCGGCAGGAGAGCCCCTCAAACCACCACGTAAGCCGCCCACCGAAAGAACATCCGAAAGAG
>NZ_JBHXNU010000015.1:63218-73689 GCF_042719255.1 Rhodococcus sp. NPDC058532 | reverse complement strand
GGCCCCGGCACGGAGCCCACGCGCGACCCGCTATCGGTGCGCCGCCGGGGCGTCCGCCCGCCCACCCGCGGCGGCCGCCCGTGCGAGCACCGTCAGGGCGAGCAGCACCGCCGACACCGCCAGCACGCCCCGCAGCGCTGTTGCCGCGCCACCGGATTCGGCGAGCACCCCCGCGAGCGGGGCGCCGATGGAGTTGCCCGCGATCAACGCGCCGGAGAGCACCGCCATGTGCAGCGTCTGCCTGCCCGTCGGGGTGTGCCCGGCCGCCACCCCGTACACGGTCACGATGATCGGCCCGATCCCGAGACCCAACGCCGTCAGCGCGACCGCGAGCAGCCAGCCGTCGGGGACGACGGGGAGCACCGCGCACACCGCCACCGACCACACCGCGGCCACCGTCAACCGTCGGAACGGCCCGACCGATGCCCGCAGCCTGCCGATCGCGACCGACGCGGCGCCCGAGCCGACACCGAAGCCCGCGTAGATCAGCCCGGCGTTGGACAGCGCGCCGTGCTCGCCCGCGAACGCGACGACACCGGTCATCAGCGCGCCGAGCAGCGCGCCGACCGTGAGCATCGTCAGCACCAGCGTCGCCCGGTCCGCGCGCAGGAAGGACCGCAGGGGGGCGACACCGGCGGCGGGCCCCGCCTGCGGCGCCGGCACGGCCGCGGCGGTGCGGTGGCGGGCGAACAACAGCCCGAAGATCAGGGTCGCCAGCACACAGGCGACGAGCGGTGCCTCCGCGCCGACCCGCGCGAGGATCCCGACGACGGCAGGCCCGAAGACGAAGGTCAGCTCGTCGGCGAGGGTCTCGTACCCGAACGCGGCGCCGCGGGCCCGCTCCCGTTCGGCCGCCGGAAGCGCCCGGTCGGCGAGCACCGTCCACCGGACCCGGGCGAACGGACCGATCGGCGGGACGGTGAGGCCGCACATCGCGGACACCAGGATCAGCAGCGGCAGACTGCCAGTCGCGGCGAACAGGACGAGCGCGATGAGCACCGAATTCGCCAGCACCAGCGGCGGAATGACTCGACGCTGGCCGTAGCGGTCCGCGCAGGCGCCTGCGAGCGCCGCACCGACGGCGGCGCCGAGCGCGTAGCTGCCCGCAGCAAGCCCGCCCGCGGCGTACGAGTCCCGCACGAGGGCGACGTAGCTGCTGATCCCGAGGGTGAGCATCGCGAACGGAAGCCGGGCCAGCACACCGATCGGAAGGAAGGCGGGGCCCGCCTGGCGTCGCAACGTGCGGAACGGGGCAGCGGTCGAGCCGGGATCCGAGGCCGGGGGTCGTTCCGACGGGACGGTGGGTGCGGAGGGCACGGGGTTCGTGGACACAGTTTTCCTAGTCGAGGCACGCCGAAGCGGTGCATCGTCGTCCCGCCGACACCGCCGATGCTCGAACCCAATGACTAGGACGCACGGGCGCCCCGACATAACTGTGTGGCCGCCACCGTACGAAGCGGCGGGCCCGGTGGTCAAACCCGCGCGGCTGACTAGGCTCGGAGCGATGTCCGTCCGGTACGCGGAACCGAAGCGCGGGGATGCGCCCGGCGCACCCCGCGGTTGGGCCGTACGACCACATCCGATCCTGCTGCTCGCGCTGCTGCTGGTGCTCGCGCAGGCCGGTGTTCGGGGTGCCCTCGCGCTCGGAGGCAACCTGTACTGGGACGACCTGATCCTGACCGGTCGGTCCGCGGCGCTGCCGCTGCTGTCGCCGGAGTTCCTGCTCTACAACCACGACGGTCACGTGATGCCCGCCGCGTTCCTGGTTGCTGGCCTGACGACGACGGTCGCGCCGCTGCAGTGGTGGGCGGCCGCCGTGACGCTGATCGTGCTGCAGCTGGTGGCGGCGCTGGCCGTGCTGCGGGTGCTGTGGCTGCTGCTCGGCCCCCGGCCCGCGCTGCTCGCGGTGCTGGCGATGTACCTGTTCACCCCGCTCACGGTGCCGTCCTTCGCGTGGTGGGCGGCCGGGTTGAACTCGCTGCCGCTGCAGGCGGCGCTGGCGTGGGTCGCCGGCGATGCGCTGCTGCTGGCCAGGACCGGCCGTCGCCGCTACGTCGTCACCGGGGCGGTGGTGACCGCCGTCGGGTTGATGTTCTTCGAGAAGTCGGTGCTGGTGCCGTTCGTCGCGTTCGCCGTTGTCGCGTTGGCGGCGCGGGGGGACGGCGCAGCCGCGCCGCTGCGGACCGCGTGGCGGACCGGTCGCGGGCTGTGGCTCGCCGCGGCAGGCGTCGTCGCGGTGTGGTCGACCGTCTACCTCGCCGTCGCGGACACCGGTCTGCGGATTCCCGCGCCAGCCGACGCGCTCCGATTCGCCCACCACGGAACGTCGTTGGGGGTGCTCCCCACGCTGCTCGGCGGGCCGTGGCGGTGGGAACGCTGGCCGCCGGGGCCGCCGTGGGCCGCGCCCCCGGCCGGGCTGGTCGTCGCGGGCTGGGTGGTGGTCGTCGCGGGGCTGTTCGTCGTCCTCCGGGTCAAGCAACGCACCGGCTGGGTGATCGCGGCGATGGTCGGCTACGTGGCGGCGTCCGAGGCCGCGATGATGGTGGCCCGCTCCGGACCCGACACCACCTACGAACTCGCCCAGACGCTGCGGTACACCAGCGACAGCGCCGTCGTCCTCGCACTGGGCCTGGCGTTGATCGTGCGCGCGCCGTGGCGGCCGGATCCGGGACGGTGCGGAGCGATCGTCCGGCGCGCGGCGACCCCGGCGGTGGCGACGGCGGTGGTCGCGGGACTGGTCGCGTCGAGCGTCTGGTCGACGGTCACCTTTGCCCGCAGCTGGAACGACAATCCCGGCGCCGAGTATCTGGAGACCGCGCGCGCCTCGCTGTCCGCGCACCGGGACGTGCCACTGCTCGACCAGCCGGTGTCACTGATGGCACTGCTGCCGGTCGCGGCGCCGTGGAACGGTGCCGCGCACGTCTTCGCGCCGCTGCCGGAGCGTCCGGACTTCGCCGAGACCACCCCGGAACTGCGGGCCCTTGACGAATCCGGCAGGCTCGTCCAGGCGACCGTGCAGCCGGTGCGGTGGACCGAGCCGGGACCCGACCCGGGCTGCGGCACCCGGATCGGAGCGGCGGGCGGCACCGTGGGATTGGGTGGGCCGCTGATGATCTGGCAGTGGACCGCGCAGCTGAACTATCACGCGACGGCGGGCGGCGCCGTCGCGGTCGGGCTGGGGGCGGGGGAGCCGGTGTCGGTGCCGGTGCGGGCCGGGCTGAACACGGTGTTCGTTCGGCTGTACGGGACCGGGTCGACGCTGTCGGTGCGGCCGCTGACCCCGGGCCTTGAACTGTGCGTTGGTTCCGGTCCGGTCGGTGTCGTGTTGCCGGGGACGCAGGAGGTCCGGTGAGCACGACCGGGGTCGACGCCCCGTAGCGGTCGCGCACCGGCGACGAGGCCATCAGAGTTGAGCGGA
The DNA here is from genome assembly GCF_042719255.1 of Rhodococcus sp. NPDC058532. Taxonomy (NCBI): domain Bacteria; kingdom Bacillati; phylum Actinomycetota; class Actinomycetes; order Mycobacteriales; family Nocardiaceae; genus Rhodococcus; species Rhodococcus sp. NPDC058532. The sequence goes on along the minus strand of NZ_JBHXNU010000015.1, from coordinate 70,271 downwards.
ACAGACTCAACCCTTCGTGCGTTGGTCTCTGTGACAGCGCCGCATGCCGCCTAGGCTTGCAGGCGACGACCGACGTCTTCCGAAGGGGTGACTCAGTGGATTCGTTCTCTCCGACCACCAAGACTCAGGCGGCACTGACCGCCGCTCTGCAGTCGGCCTCCGCCGCGGGCAACCCGGACATCCGTCCGGCGCACCTGCTGGCCGCGCTACTCGACCAAACCGACGGCATCGCCGCACCGCTGCTCAAGGCCGTCGGCGTCGACCCGACCATCGTGCATCGGGAGGCGCAGAGCCTGGTCGACCGGCTGCCGCGCGCCACCGGCGCCACCACCCAGCCGCAACTCGGCCGGGAGTCCATCGCGGCGATCACCGCGGCCCAGCACCTCGCCACCGAAATGGACGACGAGTACGTCTCGACCGAACACGTCCTGTTCGGGCTCGCGTCCGGCGACTCCGACATCGCGAAACTTCTTGTCGGGCACGGTGCCACCCCGCAGGCGCTGCGGGAGGCGTTCACCGCCGTCCGGGGCAGCGCCCGGGTCACCAGCCCCGACCCCGAGGGCAGCTACCAGGCGCTGGAGAAGTACTCGACGGACCTCACCGCCGCCGCCCGCGCAGGCAAGCTCGACCCGGTCATCGGCCGCGACACCGAGATCCGCCGCGTCGTCCAGGTTCTCAGCCGCCGCACCAAGAACAACCCGGTGCTGATCGGTGAGCCGGGTGTCGGCAAGACCGCGATCGTCGAGGGGCTTGCGCAGCGCATCGTCGCGGGCGACGTCCCGGAGTCGTTGCGCGGCAAGACCGTCATCTCCCTCGACCTCGGCTCCATGGTCGCCGGTGCTAAGTACCGCGGCGAGTTCGAGGAACGACTCAAGGCCGTCCTCGACGACATCAAAAACAGTGCGGGACAGGTCATCACGTTCATCGACGAGCTGCACACCATCGTCGGCGCCGGCGCGACCGGCGAGTCGGCGATGGACGCGGGAAACATGATCAAGCCGATGCTCGCGCGCGGCGAACTGCGCCTCGTCGGTGCCACCACCCTCGACGAGTACCGCCAGTACATCGAGAAGGACGCGGCGCTGGAGCGGCGCTTCCAGCAGGTGCTGGTCGGTGAGCCGTCAGTCGAGGACACCGTCGGGATCCTCCGCGGGCTCAAGGAGCGGTACGAGGTGCACCACGGGGTGCGCATCACCGACTCCGCACTGGTCGCGGCGGCGACCCTGTCGGACCGCTACATCACCTCCCGGTTCCTCCCGGACAAGGCGATCGACCTCGTCGACGAGGCCGCGTCCCGGCTGCGGATGGAGATCGACTCCCGGCCGGTGGAGATCGACGAGGTGGAACGGAAGGTGCGCCAACTCGAGATCGAGGAGATGGCGCTGACCAAGGAGACCGACGCCGCCTCCCAGGAGCGTCTCGCGCGGCTGCGCGAGGAACTGGCGGACGACCGCGAGAAGCTCAGTCAGCTCAACGCGCGCTGGCAGAACGAGAAGCAGGCCATCGACTCGGTCCGGGAGGTCAAGGAGCAGCTGGAGGTGCTGCGTGGGGAGTCGGATCGCGCCGAACGCGACGGCGACCTCGGCAAGGCCGCGGAACTGCGCTACGGCCGGATCCCCGAGCTGGAGAAGAAGCTCGACGCCGCGGTCGAGGCATCCGGTGTCGCCTCCGACGGCGACGTGATGCTCAAGGAGGAGGTCGGCCCCGACGATGTCGCGGACGTCGTGTCCGCGTGGACCGGCATCCCGGCAGGCCGGATGATGGAGGGCGAGACCGCGAAGCTGCTGCGGATGGAGGCCGAGCTCGGCAAGCGGGTGGTCGGGCAGGCCGAGGCCGTGCAGGCCGTCTCCGACGCGGTGCGGCGCGCGCGGGCCGGCGTCGCCGACCCGAACCGGCCGACCGGCTCGTTCCTGTTCCTCGGGCCCACCGGGGTGGGGAAGACCGAACTCGCGAAGGCCCTCGCGGACTTCCTGTTCGACGACGAGCGGGCGATGGTCCGCATCGACATGTCGGAGTACAGCGAGAAGCACTCGGTGGCCCGGTTGGTCGGCGCCCCGCCCGGCTATGTCGGCTACGAGACGGGCGGTCAGCTGACCGAGGCGGTCCGACGACGGCCGTACACGGTGGTGCTGTTCGACGAGGTCGAGAAGGCGCACCCGGACGTGTTCGACATCCTGCTGCAGGTGCTCGACGACGGCCGGTTGACCGATGGGCAGGGACGCACTGTCGACTTCCGCAACACCATCCTGATCCTCACCTCGAACCTCGGCGCGGGCGGTGACCGGGACCAGGTGATGACGGCGGTGCGCAGCAAGTTCAAGCCGGAGTTCATCAACCGTCTCGACGACGTCGTGATCTTCGATCCGCTGTCCGAGGAGCAGTTGGAGTCGATCGTCGACATCCAGCTCGGGCAGCTCGCGAAGCGGCTGCAGGCGCGGCGGCTGACGCTGGACGTGACGCCGGGTGCGCGGATGTGGTTGGCGGTGCGTGGCTACGACCCGCTGTATGGCGCGCGGCCGCTGCGCAGGCTGATCCAGCAGGCGATCGGCGACCAGCTCGCCAAGAAGCTGCTCGCGGGCGAGGTGCACGACGGCGACACCGTCGCCGTGACCGCCGCCGAGGACGGCGACACCCTCGTGCTCGGCTGACCCGGACGCGGCGCTCGGCTCCGATCGGGCGCCGCGGACGAAAGGTGTTCGACCGCAATTAAATACGGCACAGGCGCACGGTCCGGGAGGGGGGTCGCGGACCGTGCGCCTGCGTCTTCGGCGACCCGACCCGGGGCTCGTGAGGGGCGAGGCCTGTGTGGGTCGGGCGCGCTGCGGCGCCGTGCGGCGCCGCTTCGAAACTATCGGCATCATTCGGGTGATTCAACGGATCCGGGCCGGTTTGCGTGAGACACATCTCACTCGTGTCCGTCGGGACAAACCCGCCGAGCTGTGATCGCCGCGGCGGTGAGGCGGACGCCACATTGCGCATCATTGGCCGCGTGCCCGGGGGTCCGACGGTACAGTCCTTACCGCCGCGTAGGTAGCGGATCGAGGACGTCAGGGGGGCGAACACGTGGTGGTGAGCAGCAGGTCCGACCGGCCGCAGAAGACGGCGATGATCATCGCGCGGCGGATCGTGGCGGAGATCGACCGCCGCGGGCTACGCCCCGGTGACCGGCTGCCGTCCGAGCGGTTGATGCTCGACGAGTACCAGGTCGGCCGCGGCACTCTGCGGGAGGCGCTGCGCTATCTGGAACTCTCGGGCGCCATCTCCCTCAAACCCGGTCCCGGCGGCGGGCCGACCGTCGAGAAGCCCGACGCCTCCCACCTGATGAACAGCCTCGGGCTGGTGCTGCAGTTCGAGGGCGCGCCGTTCTCCACCATCGTCGAGGCGCGGGTCGGTCTCGAACCGTTGATGGCCCGGCTTGCGGCCGACCGCAGCTCCGACGAGCAGCGCGCACTGCTCGCCGAGTCCGTCGCCAAGATGGGGGAAAACCTCAAGGACCTCGACGTCTTCCTTGAGACCAACAAGACCTTCCACGACGTGATTGCCTGGGCGTCGGGCAATGCCCTGTTCGGGTTCCTCATCGACGCGGTCGACGGGATCTTCGAAGGCGTCGCGCTCGGGGTCGAGTACCCCGCGCATCGGCGGGCGAAGGTCCACCAGGCGCACGCGGAGATCCTCGCCGCGATCGACGCGGGTGACGCGGTCGCGGCCGAGGATGCGATGCGCACCCACGTCCTGGAACTGACCGGCTATCTGCGCAAGAAGTTCCCGGCCGCGATGGCGAAACCGATCACCTGGGATGCGATGCAGTAGCGGGGGTCCGTCCGCGTCTCACAGGCTGTCTTCAGCATCGGTGCCTACTCTGGAGGGTCGGCCCGACCCGGCGGAAAGAGCAGGATCGATCATGAGCAACGCGGACGACAAGCGCATCCCCGACGGCACCGAGGCCGTGCCCGTCGAGTCCGACCCGACGGCGCAGTGGGCGCAACGTGCCGCAGAGTCGATGCCCGACCAGCGGACCGAACAGTTCGACGGTCCGCGCTACACCACCGACCCCCGGCAGGCCTACGGCGACCATCCGACCCAGGCCTACCCGACCCAGGCGTATCCCGCGGTCGCCGACCCCACCCAGGCGTATCCCACCCAGGCGTATCCGTCGCAGGGGCATCCGGGCCAGGCTCCGCAGCCGACCCAGGCGTACCCGACGTACGACGCCTACCAGGCGCAGCAGCCGCAGCCCACCCAGACGTACCCGACCTACGACGCCTACCAGGCGCAGCAGCCGCAGCCCACCCAGGCGTATCCCACCTACGACGCCCAGGGGCACGCCCCGAACGCGACCCAGGCGTACCCCACCTACGACGCCTACCAGTCGCCGCCGGGCGCGCCGCCGCCGATTCCTCCTGCGCCGGGCCCGGAGGAGCCGAAGAAGGGACCGGGGAAGGGTGTGCTGATCGCGGCCTTCACGGTCGCCGGGCTGCTGCTCGTCGCTGTGGTCGGCATCGGCGCGATGCTGCTCGGTTCCGGCGGCGGTGGCGACGACACCACCGCGGCGGCGCCGTCGACCACCGCGACCCGACCGCCGGTCACGCCGCGCCCGACGCCGCCGTCGCCGACGGCGGAACCGGAGATCGTGCCGCCGGACCTGTCGCAGATCCCCGGCGGTGTCGGGGAGGCGATCGGGGCGGCGGGCGCGGCCGTCGGCAGCGTGAGCTCCAACGACGGCGGAACCCTGATCCTCGACGGTATCGGCGGATCGCAGGTCACCGTCCACACCGACGCGTCGACCCGGGTGATCGCGCTCGGGGCGAGCACGGTCGCCGATCTGCGGGTCGGCGAGACCGTCGTCGTCCAGGGGGACCGAGCCGGGGACGGCACCGTCACCGCCCGCGTCATCATCAGCACCACGATCCCGGATCTGGGTGATTTCGGTGGAAACTGACCACCGACTTCGAGCCGAGTGCCGCGCGCAGCGCGCGGGCTGGATAAGGTGACGAACGATGACGCTCATCTGGTTCGGACTCTCGGCGATCGCGCTCGCAGGCGCGATCGTGTTGTTGTACGTCGACCGCAGCAGGCGCGAGCAGTTCGGGCGCGTCCGGCAGATCTGGGCGAAGGCGCAGGGCTACATCTACAACGAGTCCGACGATCAGCTGCCGTCGAACTGGCATCGGGCCGCGCTGGCGCGTCAGGAATACCTCGGTGCGGTCGACGTCGTGCACGGCACCCGGCGCGGTGAGAACTTCGTGCTGTTCGACCTGCCGGAGGCGGTGACCATCGTCGCGGTGCAGCGGTCCGTCGGCTCCGACGTCGACATCGACCTGCGGCTGAAGTCGACGCCGCCGCCGAAGGACACCGACCTCAACCTGCTCGGTGCGATCGGCCCGCGCGTGGTGTTCGCGACGGACCTCGAGATCGCCCGACGGGTGTGCGACCAGCGGATGGTGACGTTCGCGGAGACGGTGCCGCCGCAGGTGCAGATGCTGTGGAGCGAGGGGGACTGGACCCTCGGCTCGCTGCCGATCACGAGCAGCGGGCGGGACTGGGACGCCGCGATCGAGGCCGTCTCCCGGCTGTCCGGGATCCTGCACGTCCTGCCGCCGGTGTCCGAACCTGCGGGCATCCCCGCGGACGCCGCGCACGATCCGGGGCGTCCGCTGCCGCATCCGTTGAACCTGCGCGCCGACGACTGACGGGCCGCCGCCCCGCCGCCGCGATGTGGCGGCAAATGTCCCATGTGAGTAGATTTCGTTGTTGTGACTGTTGTGATTTCTGTGGCGGTTGTGGCTATTGGTGTCATTGTTCTCGGCTGTTGGGTGGGGATCGTCGCGCGTCGGGCGCGGCGGACCGGCGCGAACCTGACCGGCAGCAGGCACCTTCTCGAGGTCGAACTCGGCCGCCGCTACGAACAGACCGATCACCTCGTCACCGTCGCCAGGGCCGCGGGCCTGGACCCGGACGCGGTCACCCCCCTCGCCGGCGCCCGGGCGCTCGCCCTCGGCCTGCGCGCGGACGCCGCGCCCCTCGCCGACCAGGCGGCGGCGGAGGACGCGATCACCGCCGCACTGCACCGGGTGACGGCCGGCGCCGCCGCCGATCCGCAGCTCAGGAACGACTGGACCATCCAGCGCCCGATCCTCGAACTGCAGGTCACCGAGCAGCGACTCGCGGGCGCCGCTCGCGTCTACAACGACCAGGCCGCCGCAACCGACACCCTGCTGCGGGGGACCGGCACCGGGCCGGTCGCCCGAGCCCTCGGGGTGCGTGCGGTGTCGCGGTTCGAGGCGCTGCCGATCGAGCTACCGGCGGACCGGGCGGTGAACGACGAGGTCGCGGGCGGCTGAGCCGGTGGTTCGGGGCGGGCACCGCAGCGACTAGGCTTCAAGGCCGACAAGGCACGGAAGAAGGAGCGGTCGATGACGGAGAAGGCTGAGCTCGCCGGGCTCGTGCGGGAGCTGGCTGTGGTGCACGGGAAGGTCACCCTGTCATCCGGCAAGGAAGCCGACTACTACGTGGACCTGCGCCGCGCGACCCTGCACCACCGGGCAGGCCCGCTGATCGGGGCCCTGCTGCGGGAGCTGGTCGCGGACTGGGACTTCGACGCGGTCGGTGGCCTGACGATGGGCGCGGACCCGGTTGCGCTGGCCGTCATGCACGCGCCGGGGCGGCCGATCGACGCGTTCGTGGTGCGCAAGGCCGCGAAGGCGCACGGCATGCAGCGGCAGATCGAGGGCCCCGACGTCACCGGCAAGCGGGTGCTCGTCGTCGAGGACACCACCACCACCGGCAACTCGCCGCTCACCGCGGTCCGGGCACTGCGTGAGGCGGGCGCCATCGTGGTCGGCGTCGCAACGGTCGTGGACCGGGCCACCGGTGCCGACGAGGTCATCGCCGCCGAGGGCGTCGAGTACCGGTCGCTGCTCGGGCTCGCGGACCTGGGCCTCTAAGCAGCTCCGCTGCCGTGGGTTGTGTTTTCGCCGGACAGGGGGGAAAGAAAAACAAAAGACGGAGGAGGCGATCGTGTGGGGGGGTAGGGCAAGAAAAGAGCAAACAAGA